>NZ_JAXGFR010000007.1:0-250405 GCF_041008775.1 Pseudophaeobacter sp. C1-32P7
ATGGAACAAGGTCTTCCCCGATCCGGCAATGACGCTCGCGGCCGTCGACAGGCTCGTCCACCATGCGACCATCTTCGAGATGAACGTGGAAAGCTACAGACGACGATCGGCAATGGAGGCGAAACGGAAGAGAGGCAGGCCTGCCGCTTACGCGACAATCAAAAATACACCGCTGATTGACGCGGAGCGACAAACAGCAGCCGAAGAAAACCTTGCCAGCGGCAATCACGATGATAACGTCACAGGTGCCGCGACATAGAATCTCATCCTGATTGTCGCCAGCGTCTCACCCAGATTGTCGCGCTATACTCGGCGGCGGCGCTCAGCTGTGCTGCCATGATGATTGTGCCCGCCGCTCTCTGGGCCGAGGGCGTCCCGCAGTTGCCGGAGACAACGCCGCTGGCAGCGGTTCTGTACCTTGGGCTGCTGCCCACCGCGCTGGCGCAGGTTTTGCTGGTGCAAATCGCCCGCAGCGCCGGGCCTTCCTTCCTGTCGACGGTGAATTATCAGGTGCCAGTCTGGTCGGTGCTGTTCGGCGCCACCCTGCTGAACGAGACCCTGCCACCACAGCTCTTTGCAGCTTTGGCGCTAATCCTTGGCGGGCTGCTGCTGAGCCGCACGCCCCGCCGCCGCGCCCCTGCCCATTCCTGAGACAACCGACAAGCCCTTCGCAATCCTGAACGCCCTCCTGAACCAAAGACTAATTGGTTGACCTCGGTGCCGCGCTCGGGTCTTGTCGCGCGGCTGACGCAAGAGGGGTGTCAGTCAGGTTGACTGCCCCACCTTGGGGCAATCACTTGCAGGCGAACTAGGGACAGCGAAAAGATGCCAGAGCGGATGGGAAAATACTGGGCCATGATCGCCACCCTCGGGTTGGTCTGGGGCGGTACTTTTCCCCTGATCAAAGTGGCTCTGGAAGGGATTACGCCCTTCTGGCTGGCAGCTGGACGCATTGGCTTTGCCGCCGTTTTACTCTGTGCAATCTGGGGCTTGCGAGGCGGTGGTTTATTCAAGGCGCAGACCAGTTGGACGCCTCTTCTGATCATCGGCTTTGCCAGCACGGCCCTTCCCTTCATGCTGATCAATTGGGGACAGCAGCATGTCTCTGCCGGCTTCACGGGGCTTAGCATGGCAGCAATCCCGCTCTTTGTGCTCCCCTTGGCGCATTTTTTTGTACCCGGCGAGCGCATGATCCTGCGGCGTGTGATCGGCTTTGTGATCGGTTTTGTCGGTGTTGCCCTGCTGATCGGCGGCAAGGCCTTTGAAAGCAGCAATTCAGAGCTGGAACTTCTGGGACGTATCGCCTGCCTCTCTGCTGCAGGATGCTATGCGGTCAGCTCGATCCTGACCCGCCGCCTGCCGCCCGTCGATCCGGTGGGTCTTGCCGCGATCCTGCTGGTCATCGGCAGCGTCATCATCCTGCCCACAGCCTGGGCCATAGAAGGCCCTCCGGTCATGCCGGATACGCACACTCTTGCGATTATCGCCTTCCTGGGGCTGATCCCAACCGCTGCCGCCAATTTCCTGCGGGTGATTGTGGTGCGCGAGGCCGGGCCCACCTTCATGACCCTGACGAATTATCAGGTGCCTGTCTGGGCCGTGGTCATTGGTGCGGTCTTTCTGGGCGAAGCCCTACCCGCCTCGATGCTTTTGGCGATGGCCCTGATCCTGAGCGGCCTCTGCATCAGCCAATGGGGCGCCCTGCGCCGCCTGTTTTCGCGCGCCTAAGCCTGTTTCAGCGCACAGCCTGCCACAGGCGCACGGCCTGCGCGGTCTCTGCCACGTCATGCACGCGCAGGATCTGAACGCCCTGCGCCAGACCAGCCAGCCCGACAGCGATTGATCCCGGCGCGCGGGCATCTGGTGCAGGTGCCTGACCGATCTTGCCGATGAAGCCCTTGCGCGACACGCCCAAAAGGATGGGACAGCCAAGACCATGAAACAGGCTAAGATTACGCAGCAGGGTCAGGTTGTGCTCCTGCGTCTTGCCAAAGCCGATGCCGGGATCGATGACGATCCGGTCCCGCAGAACCCCAGTCGCCTCCAGCCGGTCCACCTGCGCCGCCAGAAAGTCATAGACGTCCAGCAGCACATTTTCATAAACCGGGTTTTCCTGCATGGTGGCGGGATCGCCCTGCGCATGCATCACGCAGACCGGCACCCCGGCCTGCGCCGCCAGCGGCGCCAATGCGGCATCAAAGGTAAATCCCGACACATCGTTGATCAGCCCGGCCCCGGCCTCCAGCGTTTCCGCGGCGACCTCGGCCTTGCGGGTGTCGATGGATATGGCCACCTGCGACACCTCGCGGATGGCGGCAATCACCGGCGCGGTGCGGGCGATTTCCTCGTCTTCGGGGATGAAATCCGCGCCGGGGCGGGTCGATTCGCCGCCCACATCGATGATCGAAGCGCCTTCCTCGACCATCCGCAGGGCGGCAGCGCAGCCTGCCTCTACCCCGCTGTGGCGACCGCCGTCTGAAAAACTGTCCGGGGTGACGTTCAGAATCCCCATGACCTGCGGCTGGGTCATATCAAGACCGGCAATCGCAGCGCGGCGGCCACTTAGCCGGTGACAGATGTCTTCCGGGATAAGCCCTGCTGGAATAAGGCGCGGCGGCGCATCGCGGCTCAACACCTCTGCCTCGGAAAACCACAGCGAAGATCCGCCCGCCAGGGGCACCGCCCCTTCGGGGCGGAGGTCTCCGTGCTGCACCAGCGGGCGGTAATACATCACAGTGTGGTTTGCTCCATATCGACGGCGCGCAAGGGCACCTGCGGATCGGTCGGCAGGTCCGCACCGATCACGATCATCTCTCCTGCTTCGAATGTTGCCGCAAACCAGGAGGCAAGCGCAACCGCTTCGGCAGGGGCAGCCGAGGGACCATCGACGGCATCCAGAACGATCTTGGACGGGGCCCAGACGCAGATCTGGCCGTTTTTCATCGCCCAGTCCAATTCAGTCCGGGTCGCCACCACAACGCAGCGGTGATCCTTGGCCGCCAGGCGCCAGGCGTTCTGCTCGATCGCCAGCAGGTCGATCCGGCGCTGGGTCATCTTGTGGCCGGTCTGCGGCACCGCAAGAGGATGCGCGCCGACACAAAGGATCAGCGGCCGTTGGCGGCACTCCATCTGATCGATCCAGCCGGTCAGATTGTCGCTGTCGATTGCCTCATTGGACAGGTACATCAGGCGCGGATGCGGGACTTCGCCTTCGTCCACCGTGTGCGTGACCTGATCCTTGGAGCGGACGATTTCCACCCCCAGCGCCCCCGGTCCACGGTCCAGTTTCTCCACCCGCACGAAACAGCGGATCGCCTGCGGTTCCAGCAGGACCCGTTCGGCCACGCGTTCGGCCAGAGTTTCAAGGAGGTTCAGCCGCTCGGCGGCCAGCTCATAGGCGATTGCCTCGGTCACCTTGTCATAGGACAGGATGCGGTCCACATCATCATCCAGATCCGCAGGCAGCGGCGCCACTTCGACCACCACATTGAAACAGATTCTCTGGGTGGTGCCGCGCTCGGCCTGAAAGGCGCCGATTTCTACTTCGACCAGGTGATCCCGCAGCGAGATCCGGTCCAGAGGACCACCGCTGGCGGTCGCAATCGACCGTTCCGAAGGGTGTTCAAATGCGAGACGGATTTCTGAGGGCATGGCTGCGGGCCTTTGTCTGGCGGTATCAAAACGTACGGTGTCCACCGTACATCTGTCTCCCCGTCCATAGCAGGCCCGCATGCGCCCTACCAGCGACCGAAACCGCCTTTACGGCGATCCGGCCGGTGCAATCACCCTTGCGGCCCGATCACTCGCTGGAAGCGGTGCGGAACCGGTCGTCACGGTAGAACTGGTGTACGCCAATCCGTGCGGTTTTGGTGAAATGGCTGCTCCAGCGCGGGCGCACTGCGGTGGTGTGGTAATAGGTGGCGCCCTTGGTCAGGCCGGTATCAACACCGTCAAGAACCAGACGGGCCACCTTGGCCACGCGTTCAAAGGCGCGTTTTTCGCGAATGACCTCTTTGTGGCCATCGCAGGTATAGGTGAACTGACACTGGTAGCGGCGGCCGGTTCCCTGATTGATCACGCCGCAGAAACTGCCGGGGAATTGGCTGCTTTCGACCCGGTTGCGGATCACCTCGGCGACAGCGAACTGGCCTTTGACGGTTTCACCGCGCGCCTCGAAATAGAGCGCCTCTGCGAGGCAAGCAAAGTTTTCGCCGCCAGTCGCCTTGGGTTGTTCGTCGAGCCAAGCACGGGTGAACCGCAGGTCCTTTACATCCGGCTTGGATGGGGTACGCTTGAACCCGAAAAATCCATTCAGGCGGCGTGTGGGCACGGCGTTCAGGGTGGACTGCTCGCGTTCGAACAGAGACTTCAGGCCAGTCTCGGCATGGGCCATGGGTGACGTGACCGTCAGGGCCGCCAGAGTGGCAGCCAGCGTCAGGAGTTTCATCTACAGATCCTCGTTTGTCAGCTCGCGCACGGCCTCCCCAGGTTGCGCGGTGGCAGGCTCTAAACGAATATCCACAGATCGTCCACCTATACGAATGGTCAGGTCCCTGTGCGCCCAGTAGGGAACCGCCCAGATGGACCCAGCCAAAGCTGTCTGAAATCGAATTTTATTAAGTCTTTACGTAGGTTGGGGCGGCCTTGCCGATCTTCTCTCCAATCGCCAGCTGCGCCGCAGCCAGACGCACCACCGGAACGCGGAACGGAGAGCAAGACACGTAATCAAAGCCCGCCTCACGGCAAAAGGCAATCGATTCGGGGTTGCCGCCGTGTTCACCGCAGATCGACAGAGTGATATCTGCGCGCCCCGTGCGCCCCCGCTGCGCGCCAAGTTTCAGCAATTCTCCGACCCCGTCCACGTCCAGAACGTGGAACGGATCCTCTGGGAAGACGCCCTGCTGCACGTAGTTCGACATGAAGCGACCTGCATCATCGCGCGACAGACCATAGGCCATCTGCGTCAGGTCGTTGGTTCCGAAGCTGAGAAACGCCGTATGCGGCGCGATCTCTTCGGCGCGCAAGGCAGCGCGCGGCGTTTCGACCATGACGCCCAGACGGTAGTCGAACTTCTGGCCGCGCTCGGCGCTGACGGCCAAGGCCACCGCATCGATGCGCGCCTTGACCAATTCCACCTCGCGTTTGGCCGAGACCAGCGGAATCATGATTTCCGGCACCACGGGCGCCCCGTCCTTGGAAGCCTCAAGCGTGGCCTCAAAAATGGCACGGGCCTGCATATCGTAGATTTCCGGCACCGTGACCCCCAGCCGTACACCGCGCAGACCCAGCATCGGATTGTACTCGTGCAGTTCCTCCACCCGCCGGGTGACATCGCTGACGGGAATGCCCAGCGCCTCGGACAGCTCACGCTGACCGGACAGCGATGTGGGCAGGAATTCGTGCAAGGGCGGATCGAACAGCCGGATACAGACCGGCAGCCCCTCCATAATCCGGAAAAGCTCGCGGAAATCGTCCCGCTGCATCGGCAGTAGTCGGGCCAGAACCGCCGCCCGCCCCGAAGAGGTCTCGGCAAAGATCATCTCGCGCATCACGGTCAGCCGACCGGGATCAAAGAACATATGCTCGGTCCGGCACAGCCCGATGCCTTCGGCCTTGAAGTTGCGCGCTGTCTGGGCGTCGGCAGGCGTATCCGCATTTGCGCGAATTCCCATGTCGCGTGCCTCGTCCGCCCAGGTCAGAAGGGTCTGGAAGGCATCGTCCTGCGCCGCTTCCAGCATTTCCGGCTCACCGGCCAAAACCTGACCGTTGCTGCCATCGATGGTGACGGTGTCACCGGCCTTGAAGACCCGGCCGTCCGTGGCCACCAGCTGTTTTTGCTTGGTCAGGAACTTCATGTTCGAGGCGCCAACGATACACGGCACCCCCAGCCCCCGACCGATCACCGCGGCGTGGCTGGTCATGCCGCCCCGTTCGGTCAGAACTGCAACGGCCGCATGCATGCCGCGAACATCTTCTGGCGAGGTTTCCCGACGCACCAGAATACATGGCTCACCGCGCGCGGCACTGGCCTGTGCTTCTGCCGCCGTGAACACGAGCCTGCCTGTCGCCGCGCCTGGACTGGCCGGGATCCCGGCACCAATCACATCCCGTTCGGCCGTTGGCAGCACCTGCCGGTGCAAAAGCTCGTTCAGGGCATGGGCGTCGACCCGCATCACCGCCTCGTGCGGGGGGATGATACCATCCTGCGCCAGCGCTACCGCGATCCGCACTGCCGCCTGCGCCGAGCGTGCCACCCGCACCCCGTCCAGAATATGCACGTCGTCGTCCTGAATGACGAATTCCACCTGCATTTCTTCGCGCAGCCGACGCCGCATCAATCCGGCATAGGATTTCAGATCGGCAAAGGCCGTGGGCGCCAGTTCCTCAAGCGAGGGACCCCGGGCGTCCTTTTCCAGAAACAGCGCGCGCGCCCCGGCGCCCAGCGCCTCGCGGCCCTGCGACTGGCTCAGGTAACGGCCGGTGAGCTGCGGCTTACCGGTGCGGCTGTCGACCAGCTGCAATACGCCAGAGCCGCATTCCCCCTGCCCCAGCCCCGGAATCATCTCCTGCACCACAAGGCCCAGTCCAGCATCCGCCGGAGCGCCCTTGGCCTGGCGCAACAGGCGTGCCGAGGTGCCTTCCCAGGCGCGCGCCATCGAGCGCAAAACGGCCGCCAGTTGCTCAGCCGGATCCTGCGGGAAGGGCTCATCCGTCTCCGCCTCATAGGCCATCAGCGTTTCGCGCAGCGCATCCGGGCCGCCGTCCTCGACATCGTCAAAGGCGTCCGGGTCCAGCCGCGCCACATGCACCGCATAGGATTGCACGAACCGCAAATACAGACCGGCTGCTGCCTCTTCTCCAAGCCGATTGCACAGCCCTTTGCAGCGGTCCTCGTTCATACCGATGTTGAGGATCGCACCCGGTCCGCCCCAATCCGGATCTTCGGATGAGGGCCGTACGCAGAGCAGCGCATCGGTTGGAAACTCCGACAGGATGGCGCTGATATCCGGCATATCTCCCGCGGCGATTTCGTGCACCGCATCAAAAGACAGGGCAACGGTGCGCGGCACCGGCAGATCCAGCCGGACCAAGCGCTGCAGACATTTGGCGCGCCCGCCATGGCTGGAGGTCGCAATTGGGGCTGTCTGGGTGATCAGCGTGGCCAGGGGCGCATCGGGCATTGTCTATCCTGAACTTTCTGCACTGCGGCACTCACAGTTTCCTAGCAGCATAAGCCGCCTTTGCGCTCCTGCAAGAGGAGAACAGAAGAGAAGCCCATGCAACGCCATATTTTCCTGACGTTATCCACGCCGAGCCGGGTGCCCTGCGAAGGCCCTGCCGCGTCCTACGAAAAACGCCGCGCAATCAGCACGGCGTTTACTGTAGTTTCATTCGGGCCTGATGCTCAGGATGCCGTTCAGCCTTCCAGACGGGTCAGGTCAGCCACCTGGCCACAGACCGCGCGGATCTGGTGCAGCAGGTTCAGCCGGTTACGGCGCACGATTTCCTTGTCCGAATTGACCTGCACCGCCTCGAAGAAGGCGTCGATCGGTGCCCGCAGCGCCGCCATGCCGCCCATGGCGGCCGCGAAATCTTCGGCCTCGATGGCCGAGGAGATCGCCCCCTCGCCCAGTTCAAGCGCATCAAACAAGGCAATCTCGCTGTCGTCCTCGGCGAATTTCTTGTCAGCGCCAAAGGAGTATTCGACCCCGTCCTTCTCTTCGGCCTGGGACAGGATGTTATTGGCGCGTTTGAAGCCCTGCAGCAGGTTCTCACCATCCTCGGTCTTGAGGAAGGCCTCCAGCGCCCGGGCGCGTTTCACCAGCAGTGTCAGATCGTCGTTGCCGTCCATGGCAATACAGGCATCGATCACATCGTGGCGGATGCCCTGATCACGCAGGAACACCTTCAGCCGGTCATGGAAGAACGTCAGCAGATCGCGCGACACATCCGGAAGGCTGTCCTTCAGCTCTTCCATATGCTTGGGCAGATCGCCGTCAAAGGCATCCAGAACCGTACGCACTGCGGAGCCGAAGACGCCATGTTCGGCGATTTCCTTGATCATGTCGCGCATCAGCCCGGCCGATACAGCGTCATCGCCGTTCTGTTCCAGCTCGTGGCGCAGCAGATGGGTGTCGATATGTTGGTCCAGCGGCGTGCGGATGTCATTTTCCAGCACCAGCCGGATGACGCCCAGCGCCGCGCGGCGCAAAGCGAAGGGGTCTTTTGACCCAGTGGGTTTTTCATCGATAGCCCAGAAACCGGTCAGCGTGTCCAGCTTGTCCGCCAGCGCGACCGCGACCGAGATCTTCTCACTCGGCACATCATCCGACGGGCCAAGCGGAGAATAGTGCTGTTCGCAGGCATTGGCCACTTCTTGCGGCAGACCCGCGGCCTCAGCGTAATAGCGGCCCATCAGGCCCTGAAGCTCAGGGAATTCATAGACCATTTCCGACGACAGATCCGCCTTGGCCACGCGGGCCGCCTGTTCGGCCAGGTCCGGATCGGCGCCCAGCACCGGTGCCAACTCGCGGGCAAGCGCGGCAATCCGCTCGATCCGCTCGGCCTGGGTGCCCAGCTTGTTGTGGAAGGTCACGTTCGACAGCGCCTCGGTCCAGGAGGACATACCCTCTTTGGCCACGCGCAGATCGTTCTCCCAGAAGAATTTCGCATCGGCCAGACGCGCCGACAGAACCTTCTGATTGCCCGCCAGAATGGTGGCGCCGTGATCGGCGGTTTCGCGGTTGGCAACGGTAACAAAGCCTTCGATCCGGCCCGTCTTTGGATTGCGGACCGAGAAGAACTTCTGGTGCTCCTTCATCGAGGTCTGCAGCACCTCGGGCGGCAGCTCCAGAAAATCGTCGTCGATCTTGCCCATCAGGACCACCGGCCATTCCACAAGACCCGCGACTTCGGTCAACAGCCCCTTGTCCTCGACCACCTCAAGACCACCAGCGAAGGCTTGGTTGGTAGCATCATGCCAGATCGCGGCCTCGCGTTCTGCCGGGTGCAAGATCACGTAAGCGCGCTTGAGCTTGGCGGAATAGTCCTCAAAACCGGTGACGGCAAAGCTGTCCGGCGCCATGAAGCGGTGGCCCCGGGTGCTGTCGCCCGCCTTCAGGCCTTCGATTTCAAACGGCACCACCTCGGCGCCGCCCTCATCCGACAGGATGCAGAGGATCGATTGCAGCGGACGCACCCAGCGCAAGGAACCAGCGCCCCAGCGCATGGATTTCGGCCAGGGGAAGTTGCGGATCGTCGTCTCCAGCACCTCGGCGATGATCTCTGCCGCCGGGCGACCGGGTTTTTCGATAGTGGCGAAATAGACGGCGCCCTTTGGCGTCTCGCGCTCTTCCAGCTGATCACGGGAAATTCCGGCGCCGCGCAGGAAGCCTTCGACGGCCTTGTCAGGCGCGCCGACCTTGGGGCCCTTGCGCTCTTCGCGCAGGGTGGGGCTTTCGGCCAGCAGACCATCGACAGCAAGGGTCAGACGGCGCGGTGTCGACAGGGCATGGGCCGCGGCATAGGTCAGACCGGCCTCGACCAGACCGTCGGTCATCCGTTTTTTCAGATCCGCCGCCGCACGCGCCTGCATACGGGCCGGGATTTCTTCGGAAAACAGTTCAATCAGCAGATCGGGCATTCCAGGTCCTCGGGGGTAGATGCGCCGGTGGCGCGAAAAATCTTCAGTCAGTGCAGCAGCCCCGGATGGGCTGTCAGGTGGTTTACTCGTCCCGCTCCGGGCAGGCGCCCTCCACCACAGAGGTGCCATCATAGGTTTGTTTGCCGCAATCGTTCATATCGTGCCAGACAAAGCCCTGCCCCTGATCGGTGATCGCCACGATGCGATCGACACCATAGGAAATGTTCTTCACTGAAACGAAAGCGGTGGCAGTACCTTCCTCAAGCGCGGTGCCCAGCGCTTCGGCGTCGAAACAGTCGAACCAGCCCGGCGCATTGCGCGGCACGGTCTGCTTGGAGGGGGTGAATTCCGCTGCCAGATCCTGCCGCGTCAAATCGGTCGTGAAGCAGGCCCGGTAGCGGATCGGAGAGCTGTCCGCGTCGATGGCCTGGAAATCATCATAGGCGATCGGGCGCGGCTCGCTGCCATCAAGTGGCAACAGCACCACGTCGCGGCCCGGTTGCGGCGCGACCTCTTCATAGAAGCCATAGACCTGAAGATAGTACATGGCGCCGCCCGCGACGAGCGCGGACAGTCCAAGAAAGATCGCAAGAACCTTGCCCAGCATGGCGTCTGTCCCCTTCAGGCGGCCTGTCCGCCAGCGGCTGTCTGCACAAAGGCATCGGCGCATTGCTTGGCCAGCGCCCGAACCCGGCCGATATAGGCCTGACGTTCGGTGACCGAAATCACCCCGCGCGCATCCAGCAGGTTAAAGATATGGCTCGCCTTGATGCATTGATCATAGGCCGGATGCGCCATGATGATGCGCTTGCCGGTCTTGGGGTCGTCATGCGCCTGCGACAGGATCGTGTTGCACTCCGCCTCGGCCTCTTCGAAATGGCGCAGCAGAACCTCGGTGTTGGCCACGTCGAAGTTCCAGCGGGCGTATTCCTCTTCGGTCTGCTTGAACACATCGCCATAGGTCAGCGGGATCGGCGCATTCGGATCGTTGAAGGGCATGTCCATCACGTGGTCGATACCAAGG
Source organism: Pseudophaeobacter sp. C1-32P7 (assembly GCF_041008775.1). Taxonomy (NCBI): domain Bacteria; kingdom Pseudomonadati; phylum Pseudomonadota; class Alphaproteobacteria; order Rhodobacterales; family Roseobacteraceae; genus Pseudophaeobacter; species Pseudophaeobacter sp. C1-32P7. The sequence continues at coordinate 10,668 of NZ_JAXGFR010000007.1, forward strand.
ACATACATCGCAAGGCGTTCCAGCCCGTATGTCAGCTCACCCGACACCGGCGCGCAGTCATGACCGCCGACCTGCTGGAAATAGGTGAACTGGCTGACTTCCATGCCATCGCACCAAACTTCCCAGCCCAGCCCCCAGGCACCCAGGGTCGGGCTTTCCCAGTCGTCCTCAACGAACCGGATGTCGTGCAACTCCATGTCGATGCCGATCGCCTCGAGGCTGCCGAGATAAAGCTCCTGCAGGTTCGGCGGGCTGGGTTTGATCAGCACCTGATACTGGTAGTAATGCTGCAGACGGTTGGGGTTCTCACCATAGCGGCCATCGGTGGGACGACGGGAAGGCTGCACATAGGCCGCAGCCCAGGGCGCCGAGCCTAGCGAGCGCAGCGTCGTGGCCGGGTGGAAGGTGCCGGCGCCGACCTCCATGTCATAGGGCTGCATGATGGCGCAGCCCTTGGATGCCCAGTAGGCCTGCAGCCGCAGGATGATTTCCTGAAACGAGCGCGGCGCGTCGGTGGAGGCAGTGGTGGCGGCGGCGCCGCTGGTGGTCTGGGTCATATCAGATCCCTCTCTGGGACATCTCAATAGGGCAGCAAATGCGGGGTTCTTCCTATGCAAGCCCCCGCCGGGGGTCAACGGCTAGTCGCCTTTGAACGGCAAGGTAAGGGATGCTTTGCGCCTCTGGCTGCGGCAAAGGTGATGGTTTGCTGCATCAAGGCACGAATTCCCCCTTCTGCAGGAGTTTTCTTTACCCCATCAAAATGCTTATCTGCGCAACAACAAATTGCCCCATCGGGATAGAGGTCCTGTAATGAAAAGAATAGTCACCGCCCTGCTGCTGGCGCTCAATATGTTTGCATTTGCTCTGGCTGGCCCAGCACAGGCGCAACAAGCCGGACAGGAGACCGTCTGGATCCAGATCGCGGCCCGCCCGTCGCTGGCTGATGCCCAGCAGGAAGCGCAGAGCTATGCCGCGCGACTGCCCGATGTGGCCGGTTTCACCCTTGGCGCAGGTTGGTACGGCATCGTTCTTGGCCCCTATACCCGCCAGGATGCCGAACGGGTCCTGCAGGTCTACCGCAGCGAGGGGCAGATCCCCCGCGACAGCTTCATCGCCTTCCAGGCCAACCTACGCAATCAGTTCTATCCGGTCGGCGCACAGGATCAGGCCACCGCGACGGCTCCGACCACGGCTCCGACCGTACCGCAGGTGTCCGAACCTGTTGTTGAATCGCAGCCGCAAATCACCCTGCCCGATGAAACCCCGGCCGAGGCCCGCCGCAGCGAACGCCTGCTGACCCGAGAAGAGCGCGAGGAGCTTCAGATCGCCCTGAAAGCCGCCGGTTTCTATGCTGCTGCGATCGATGGCGCCTTTGGTCGCGGCACGCGCCGGTCCATGTCGGACTGGCAGTCCTTCAAGGGTTTTGAGCCCACCGGCGTTCTGACCACCGCACAGCGTCAGGTTCTGCTGGATGATTACAACGCGCCGCTGATTTCCGTCGGCATGGCAAATGTCATCGATACCGGCGCCGGGATCTCGATGGATATTCCCGCTGGTGAAGTCGCCTTCTCCCGCTATGAATCGCCCTTTGCCCATTACGACAGCCGCGGCTCTTTGGGCGTGCGCGTGCTGATGATCAGCCAGCGCGGCGACAAGAACACGCTGTTCGGTCTTTATGACATCATGCAGACGCTTGAGATCGTTCCTCTGGACGGCCCCCGGCAGCGCGGCAACGACAGTTTCACCATCGAAGGCAGCAACGGGCAGATCGTCTCTCATACCGAGGCCAGACTGCAGAATGGTGAGATCAAGGGCTTCACCCTGATCTGGCCGACCGGGGATGAGGACCGCCGTGCCCGGGTGCTGGCCGCCATGCAGAACAGTTTCCAGCGGCTTGACGGGGTGCTGGACGCCGCCGCAGGCAGCGACGTGCGCCAGAGCGTCGATCTGGTGTCCGGTCTGGAAGTGCGCAAGCCCCGCCTGTCCCGGACCGGTTTCTTTGTCGACCAGAACGGCGCCGTGGTGACGACCTCGGATGTGGTTGCAGGCTGCAGCCGGATCACGCTGGACCATGGCTATCAGGCAACCGTCGCCGCAAACAATGCCGAGGATGGCCTCGCGATCCTGCAGCCTGTCCAGAACCTGGCCCCGATGGCCGTTGCTGGGTTCACCACCCAGACGCCGCGCCTGCAATCCGAAATCGCCGTGTCGGGTTTCTCCTACGAGGGCATTCTGGGCGCTCCCAGCCTGACCTTCGGCACCCTGGCCGATATCAAAAGCCTTGATGGCAACAACGGCGTGATCCGCTTGGATCTCGCAGCCCAGCCCGGCGATGCGGGTGGTCCGGTGCTGGATGCCTCTGGTGCGGTTCTGGGCATGCTGCTGCCGCGCGAAATCAAGGGCCGCCAACTGCCCGAAGGCGTCAGCTTTGGCATCAATGCCACCGCGCTGCGCAATGCACTCACGGCTGCAGGGATCGCCAGTGCCGATCAATCCGCCGGTGCCGCGCCCCTGTCGAACGAGGCACTGGTACGCCACGCCAGCGGCATGACCGTTCTGGTCAGCTGCTGGGAGTAACGACGTAGAAAAGACCTGCACATAAAGCAAAACGCCAGAGCCTGACCGCTCTGGTGTTTTCATTTGGCGACACGCGTTGGTTCGGCTCAGAAGGCGTGGATACGGCCATCCCAGGTGTGAAAGCAGCCTGTCGTCTGCAGTGTCAGCACGTCGAATTCATGCGTCAACCCAGCCGCCGATTCCTGGACCGAGATATCCCCTTCGCTGCCGCCCATATCGGTGCGCACCCAGCCGGGATGATAGATCCCGACCGAAATACCTTCAGGTTTCAAATCCGTCGCCAGATTGCGCCCGATGTTCAGCGCCGCCGCCTTTGAGGCGCGATAGGCATAGCTGCCCCCCGGGGCGCGGGCATGGCTGGCCATCTGGGAAGAAATGATCGCGATTTTCGGGTTATCCGACAGGCGCAGGTTCGGCAGCAGCGCCTGCACAGTCAGGAACACGCCGGTGACATTCACCGCCAGGGACTTGCTCCAGACCTCGGTGGTGTAATCCTCCAGCGCCATGCCCTTGTCGATATAGACACCAGCGTTGCAGACCAGAAGATCAACCGGTTTGTCGCCCAGGTGGGCGGCAAATCGCGCCTGCTGGCCGGAATCGCAGACATCAAGCCGCACCCCCGAGGAATGGTCCCGCGAGGTGCCTGTCACCTCGTGCCCGGCCTCTGTGAGCTGCTTTACCAGCTCCCGGCCAATGCCCCGGCTCGCCCCGGTCACAACTGCGTGCATATGCCTGTCCCTTTAATTCGTTTTTCGCGTCGGACCGAAAGGCAGCGGCAAAACCGGCACCCCGTCCTCGATCAATGCCTTTGCCTCGTCCAGCCGCGCCTCGCCGTGAATGGCCCGTTCGGGCGCATCGCCCAAATGCATAGCACGCGCTTCCGAGACGAAATCCTTTCCGACGTAGTCCGAGTTCTCCTCGACCTGGCGCCGCAGCTCGCGGAGGGCCTTTTCCTGCTCGCTGGCAGGAGCAATGAGCGCACCTGGCGCCCCCTCCGGCACCTGGGCAGGAACAGAAGCCTGCGGCGAAGCTCCGCCTGCCTGCGCGGACGCGGCGGCGGTATCGGGGTCAGTTGAGGGGGAAACAGACTTGCGACCGGGACGCACATGCGGCGCCATAATGGCCTTCTCCACCTTTTGCGAACCGCAGATGGCGCAGGACACCATCCCGGCGGCGGCCAGTTTGTCAAAGGCAGCAGCCGACTGGAACCAGCTGTCAAAGCTGTGACCCTCGGCGCATTTCAGACTATACTGTATCATCTCGTTTCTCGCAGCGGATACTGCCCATTACGCGTTCCCCTCACCTCACTTCAAGAGTTGAAAAGTTCAGAGCCGATCCCATCAGGATCAAACCGGGTAAGAATTTTCTTCAGCGCCTTTTCCTGCACCAACCCCGCAGCCTTGCGCGGGGATGTCCACGCCCGCTGGCGCTGATGCCGCTCGGGGAACTCATCCTGCAGGGCCGTCACGATGACGGGATAGACCCGCACGACACAGGGCACAGGTGATAACTCGCTGCGCCATTTGTCATAGGTAAACTCGCCCAGGCAGTTGTCCACCGGAACGCCCCGCACGCCCGCTTCCTCCCAGGCTTCGATGGCTGCGGATTCGGCCAGGCTGCGCCCCGGGATCGGCCAGCCTTTCGGCAAGATCCAGCGCCCGGTTCCTCGCGACGTGATCATCAGAATCCGCGGCTTGCCGGTCTTAGTGATGCGAAAACACAGCGCCGCGACCTGGGTTGCGGTCCCCGTCCCCGACTTTGAAATGGCAGACAGAGCGGATCTGTTCAATGTGGCACCACCTGGGCTTGCAGGGTTTCTGTGGATACAGCCCCTATCCTCCTTTTACGATAGCAGAGAAAAGGCCCCCAGTTGAAGCGGGATCGACCGCTTAATCCTGCATGCGGGTCCAGCGGGTCACATCTCCGTCAACACCGTCCCAGGCATCCGCGATCAGCGCCAGTCCCAGCACCCGGTCGGGGTTGGTGGGCGGCGGCATCAACACGCCCTCAAGCTTCTCGAACCCGAACCGGCGGTAATAGGGCGCATCGCCCACCAGCATGACGCGCGCCCAGCCAGAATCGGCGGCCCGCGCAAGGCTGTCCCGGATCAGAGACCCGCCCAGCCCCTCCCCCTGGTGGGTCGGGTGTACCGCCACCGGCCCCAGCAACAGGGCATCCGCCGTGCCCACATGCACCGGCCAGAACCGGATCGCACCGGCCAGAATGCCCTGCTCATCCCGCGCCACAAGGCTGAGGCCCGAAACCGGCGGACCCCCGTCGCGCAGGCGATAGGACGACAGCGCCTCACGCCCCGGCGCAAAGCACAGATCATAAAGCGCCTCCACTTCCCAGCGGTCGTCCGGCTGCTCCGGTTTCAGTTCGATCACGCCACTCACGCCTCCGCGAAATCACCCGTAAAGGGGTGGAATTCGCCCTAGCACGGGCCTAAGCATTGAGCAAACAATTGGAGATGCGCATGTTCTACCGCCCCGAAGACGGCCACGGCCTGCCCCATAACCCGTTCAACGCCGTGATCACGCCGCGCCCGATCGGCTGGATCTCGTCCCGCTCGGCTGACGGGGTCAACAACTTGGCGCCCTATTCCTTTTTCAACGGCGTCGCCTATACGCCGCCGCAGGTGATGTTTGCCTCCACCGGCAGCAAGGAAGACCAGGACAACACCAAGGACAGCATGGCCAATATCGAGGAGACCGGCGTCTTCTGCGTCAATATCGTCTCCTACGCCATGCGCGATGCGATGAATGCCAGCTCGCAGACCTTGGGCAAAGAGGTCGATGAATTCGCCCATGCGGGTCTTACCGCCGAGGACTGCCAGACCATCAATTGCGCCCGCATTGCCGGTGCCCCCGCCGCGCTGGAGTGCAAGCTGACCAAGATCGTGACGCTACCCGGAGTCTCCAACCGCGTCGCCTTTGGCGAAGTGACTGGCGTGCACCTGCGCGATGACTGCATGAAGGACGGCATGTTCGACGTCACCACATTTGAACCGCTGGCCCGCCTTGGTTACCGCGATTATTCCCGCGTGACCGAGGTCTTCTCGCTGGCCCGCCCCGACGACTGAGCCCCATCATGCCCCTTCCCGATCCCGGCCTGCGCCACCCGATCATCCTGCCAGACGGCACGCCCCATGCGGGCACCGTGATGCTGTCGCGCGCGGTGGACCATCCCAATTTCCAGGTTGGCGATTACAGCTATGCCTCGGATTTCGATCCGCCACAGGACTGGGCGTCGCATCTGGCGCCCTACCTGTTCCCCGGTGCCCGCGAAAGGCTGGTGATCGGACGCTTTTGCCAGATCGCCCATGGCGCGCGTTTCATCACCGCCTCGGCCAACCACGGGCAGGACGGGCTCAGCTGCTACCCCTTCCCGGTCTTCGACCCCGCGCAGATGGCAGGTTTTCAGCCCGACACCCGCGATACCGTGATCGGTAATGACGTCTGGATCGGCTATGGCGCGATAATCCTGCCCGGTGCGCGCATCGGCGATGGCGCCATCATCGGCGCAGGCGCTGTGGTGCGCGGCTCGGTTCCGGCCTATGGAGTCGTCACCGGCAATCCCGGACGCGCCGAGCGCTTTCGCTTTTCAAAACCCCAGATCGCGCGGCTTCTGGCCCTCAAATGGTGGGACTGGCCTGTCGATCTGATCCTGCGCGCCGAGCCTGCGCTGCTGTCCGGCGATCTCGATATGCTCGAAAGCCTCGCGCCCGACTGACACCTGCCCAAGCTGCTGCTTCGGAGCCGCCCTCGACGCAAACCGGCGGGCACGAAGCCGGACCAAGTGCAAGCAAAATCGCCGAGGCTCCGCGCCCCTGAGAGGGGCGTGGATACGGATATTTTGCTTGTCGCGCGGGACAGGATTCGTGACAGACAGGTCGCGCGTGGGCGGATCCGGGGCTGCTGCTCTGGTGAGCCCGAGACTTCTTTCTTCATACCCTACACACATCAAAAAGGGGCCTCCGCATTCGGAGGCCCCATTCTATTTTCCAGACTTGACCCAGACGGTCAGTGGCCGCCCAGAACCCCGGTCTTGACCGAGTAATCCACCGCCAGCGCGTATTCCGGGTCATCGTCGCTGTCGACCATCAAGTGGCCGGCCTTGGACAGGAGCTGGTGGCAATCACGGCTGAGGTGACGCAGCACGATGGTCTTGCCCTCCTCCTCGTACTTTCCGGCCAGCGCCTCGATCGCCTGCAGAGCAGACTGGTCCACCACCCGGCTATTGGCAAAATCGACGATCACACGCTCGGGATCGCCTGCCACGTCGAAGAGCTCGATGAAACCATCGGTGGAGCCAAAGAACAGCGGACCTTCGATTTCATAAACCTTGGCCCCCTTGTCGCTGGCGGATTCGCGGGTGCGGGCGTGAATGCGGCGCGCGTTGTTCCAGGCATAGGCCAGCGCCGAGACGATCACCCCCACCACCACGGCGATGGCAAGGTCGGTCATCACCGTCACCACGGTCACCAGCACGATCACAAAAGCATCCATCAGCGGCACCTTGGTCATGATCTTGAGACTGTTCCAGGCGAAGGTGCCGATCACCACCATGAACATCACCCCCACCAGCGCCGCCAGCGGGATCTGTTCGATCAGCGGCGAAGCCACGACGATAAAGGTCAGCAGGAACAGCGCCGCTGCGATGCCCGCAATCCGGGTGCGGCCACCCGATTTCACGTTAATCATCGACTGGCCGATCATGGCGCAGCCGCCCATGCCGCCAAAGAAACCGGTGACGATATTCGAGGTGCCCTGCGCGATGCACTCCTGGCTGGCACCGCCGCGCTTGCCGGTGATTTCGCCCACCAGGTTCAGCGTTAGCAGGCTTTCTATCAGACCAATGGCGGCCAGGATCACCGCGTAGGGCAGGATGATCTCAAGGGTTTCCAGATTGAACGGCGCCAGCGCAGTCCCATAAAGGCCAATGCCATCACCAAAGGGATTGTGAAAGGCCGGAAAGCCGCCTTCGATCGAGGCCAGATCGCCGACCCGCGGCACATCAAGGCCCAGTGCGATCACGAGGATTGCCACAATGCCAATGCCCGCCAACGGCGCCGGGATCACCGAGGTAATCTTGGGCGTGCCCCAGATAATCGCCATGGTCAGGGCCACCAGCCCCAGCATCATATAAAGCGACAGACCGGACAACCACTCGGTGCCACCGCTGCCGGGGACCTTGAACTGGGTGAGCTGCGCCAGGAAGATCACGATGGCCAGACCGTTCACAAAGCCCAGCATCACCGGATGCGGCACCAGCCGGATGAACTTGCCCCAATGCATCACCCCGGCGATCACCTGCAGGATGCCCATCAGCACCACGGTCGCAAAAAGATACTCGACGCCATGTTCCGCCACCAGCGCCACCATGACCACCGCAAGCGCCCCCGTCGCCCCCGAGATCATACCGGGCCGTCCGCCGATCAGCGCCGTGATCAACCCCACCATAAAGGCCGCATAGAGACCCACCAGCGGGTGCACCCCGGCGACAAAGGCAAAAGCCACCGCCTCGGGGACCAGCGCCAACGCCACGGTCAGCCCCGACAACAGCTCGGTGCGCACGCGGCCCACGGACCAGCCCTCGTCCTGCATGATGGATAGGTTCGGCGGGGAAATACGATTGGCCAGAAGGGCCATGGCGGCGCGTTTCATCAAGAATACCTGCGGTTGGAGGAGGTCACGTTGTGGCCCGCCCCTAGCTGAAACTGGCCTTGGGGGCAAGGCTCGTGATCCGATCTGACCTCCTCTCGCCCTTTGGTTAGCGGGCTGAAATCACCTGCAATAGCGCACTGCCCAAAAACAGACCAAACCCAAAAAGACCATGCGTGATCAGACTGTTCAATCGAGCGCGCCACGGAAAGGCTGTCTTGCGGGCGGCAAATCCCAAACCCATTGCGGGCTGCAACAGGCAAAAGGGCAAGACCACCGTCAATACTCCGTAGCCAAGCGACAGACCCAGGGCCGGTGCCTGAAGCCATCCTGCGCCGACTATGCCGCACAGGCCGAAGGCTAGCGCGCCCCCAACCGCATAGTGAAACATCCAGCCCAGCGCGGTTTCAAAACCCCTTGGGGGCATCTTCTTTCCCCCGGCGCCCAACATCAGGCGTCCTTGGAAAAGACCCAACACCCAGCGTGCGACAAGTCCCCAGTTCGGCCCCGGCACGCCCATCCAGCGGCCTCGCGCCCATGCTGCGACATCAATCAGCGCAGTTGCAACGCTCCCAACGAAAGTGACCTGCCAGATCAGGCTCCAATGCATCTCCATAATTTGCTCCTGTTTCATAACTCAAACTGCTAGAGATCTGAGGTGTGCAAATTCAAGCCAGCTTGAGGTCAAGATGAAATCCCTGGATATCGCAGAGGTTGCCCGGTGCAGCGGCGTCAAACCCTCTGCCCTGCGATACTACGAAGATATCGGCCTGATCCGCGCCGACAGCCGGAAGGGATTGCGACGTCAGTATGACGACAGCGTTCTGGACCGGCTCGCGCTCATTGCCATGGGACGGGCCGCCGGGTTCAGCCTGCAAGAGATAGGCGCCATGCTGGGCAATGCAGACGGGTTCGATCTGGACCGCCAAAGACTGCACGCGCGCGCAGATGAGGTCGAGCAGCGCATCCGAGAGCTCCGTGTCCTGTCCCGTGCGCTGCGCCACGTGGCAGATTGCACTGCTCCGGACCACAGTCAGTGCCCCACGTTCCGGCGCATGATGGACAGCGCCTTGACCCGCGCATCTACGCCAAAGCGCTGACCTCTCGCACGGGGTTACCTGCGTGCCCAGCCCATCCGGTTTCGGCATCGTGAGACAGCGGGGCTTGCCAAAAGGGCGCCGTCTTGCGCATACCCAAGAAGCAACATCAGCAGGAGAATAGGACGTGACCAAGGACACCATGATCGCCGTCATCGGCGGCTCCGGCATCTACGATATCGACGGGCTGGACGGGGCCGAGTGGGTCAGCGTTGAAACCCCCTGGGGTACGCCCTCGGACCAGATCCTGACCGGCATGCTGGACGGCGTGAAAATGGCCTTCCTGCCGCGGCATGGGCGCGGCCACGTGCATTCCCCGACCGAAGTGCCCTATCGCGCCAATATCGACGCGCTGAAACGGCTGGGGGTGACCGATGTGTTTTCCGTCTCTGCCTGCGGGTCTTTCCGCGAAAATATGGCGCCGGGCGATTTCGTCATCGTCGATCAGTTCATCGACCGCACCTTCGCGCGGGAAAAATCCTTCTTCGGGACCGGCTGCGTCGCCCATGTCAGCGTCGCCCACCCCACCTGCGAGCGGCTCAGCGATGCGGCCGAGGCGGCAGCGCGCGATGCCGGGATCACCGTGCACCGCGGCGGCACCTATCTTTGCATGGAGGGGCCGCAGTTCTCCTCGATGGCGGAAAGCAAAATGTACCGCGAAAGCTGGGGCTGCGACGTGATCGGCATGACCAACATGCCCGAGGCCAAACTCGCCCGCGAAGCAGAGCTTTGCTACGCCTCCATCGCGATGGTGACCGACTACGACAGCTGGCACCCCGACCACGGCGCCGTGGACATCACCGAGATCCTGGCCACGCTGCAGGGCAACTCCAGCAACGGGCGTGAACTCGTGCGTCGCCTGCCAGGCATTCTGGGCGCCGAGCGCGCGCCCTGTCCGCATGGCTGCGACCGGGCGCTTGAATACGCCATCATGACCGCTCCCGAAAAACGCGACCCTGCGGTTCTGGCCAAACTGGATGCGGTGGCAGGCCGCGTGCTCAGCGCCTGATCGCCCTCCAATCGTCTTGGGCCCGCTCGCCGCCGCTCTGCGGCACCGGGCGGCCCAGGATCGCAAGGTTTTCCTTGCATGGGCGGCGCGCTTCGGCCAAACCCCGTGGCGGCTCCGGTGCCCCTTTACCGGTCCGGGCCGCACCCATACGCGCCATCCGTTCCCGCAAGCAGGAGCCTTCCATGCCCAAGAAAACCGCCGTCAAAGACTACATCCGCACCATCGTCGATTTCCCGCACGAAGGGATCATGTTCCGCGATGTCACCACCCTGTTCGCCGATCCGCGCGGGTTCCGTATGGCCATCGACCAGATGCTGCACCCCTACGCCGGTGAGCGGATCGACAAGGTCGTGGGTCTTGAGGCGCGCGGTTTCATCCTGGGTGGCGCCATCGCTCACCAGCTGAGCGTCGGCTTTGTGCCGATCCGCAAGAAAGGCAAGTTGCCCGGCACCACCATCAGCGAAGAATACCAATTGGAATACGGCGAAGCGATTGTCGAGATCCACGACGATGCCATCCAGCCCGGAGAAAAGGTGCTGGTGGTCGATGATCTGCTGGCCACCGGCGGCACCGCAGGCGCCGGGATTAAGCTGATCGAGCGTCTGGGTGGTGAAATCATCTCCTGTTCCTTCATTGTCGACCTGCCCGATCTGGGCGGCCGCAAGAAGCTTGAGGATCTCGGAATGGACGTCCACGTCCTGTGCGAATTCGAAGGCGACTGAACCGCTCCGCGCCCAAACCGGGTCGCGGATCACTCACAGCCTGATCACGTTTTGTTGACTGGAAATCCTGAAACCGCCGGGCTTAGCTCCGGCGGTTTTCTTGTCAAACCCCTCCCGGCGAAAACCCGCTTCATCCGGACCGCCCCCTCTGCCGTAGGTCTCACGATGCCTGACGAAAGGTGTCGCACAACCGAAACACATGAGGAGACCAAGATGTTCCGCAAGATGATGACGACCACCGCAGCCACGCTGTTCATGGCCGGAGCGGCCTTTGCAGGCGGTCATTCCAAGGATATCGTCGACACTGCCGTCGGCGCCGGAGACTTCAACACCCTGGTCGCCGCCGTCAAGGCCGCCGGTCTGGTGGACACCCTGAAAGGCGAAGGTCCTTTCACCGTCTTCGCCCCGACCGATGCCGCCTTTGCCGCCCTGCCCGAAGGCACGGTCGAAGACCTGCTGAAGCCCGAGAACAAGGAAAAGCTGGTATCGATCCTGACCTACCACGTGGTGCCGGGCAAAGTGATGTCCGGTGACCTTACCGACGACATGAGCGCCGCAACCGTGCAGGGCAGCGCGGTGATGATTGATCTAGACAAGGGTGTGATGGTCAATGATGCCAGCGTGGTCACCGCCGATATCGAGGCCGAGAACGGCGTGATCCACGTGATCGACAAGGTCATCCTCCCGAAGTAAGCGCAGACGCGAATTCGTGATGGCGAATTCAGTTGCAGCCCGCCGGCACGCGCCCTAGCGTGCCGGCATGAACACTGCCGCGATCCTTGACAGCCGCTATTCCTGGCTTCGACTTCTCATCACCCTGGCCATTGCAACCGTGGCCAATGTGGGTATGTGGGCGATCATCGTCATCATGCCCGCCGTCGAAGCCGAATTCGGCTCCGGGCGCGCGGCCTCTTCCATGCCATATACGCTCACCATGGTGGGTTTTGCCCTTGGCAACCTGCTGATCGGGCGGCTGGTGGACAGGTTTGGCATTACCCTCGCGCTGATTGGCGCCGTTGCTGCGACGGCTTCGGGTTATGTGCTCTCCACCTTTGCGCCGACGATGGCGGTTCTGTCTCTCACGCACCTGCTTCTGGGTCTGGGCACGGCAGCAGGTTTCGGGCCTCTTATTGCTGACATCTCGCATTGGTTCCTACGGCGGCGCGGTATCGCCGTGGCACTGGTGGCCAGCGGCAATTACCTCTCGGGTGCGATCTGGCCGACGCTGCTGGCCGGGCTGCTGGAGACTGGCGGCTGGCGCATGGTCTATTTCGCCCTGGCCGCGATCACCGTTGCCGTGGTGATCCCGCTTGCGCTGCTGCTGCGGCGCCGAGTCCCGGCAGAGGCCTATGCCGCCTCTGATGCCGCCTCGGCGCTCAATGCGCGCAGCACCGGCATGTCCGCGCGCACCCTGCAATGGCTGCTGGGGCTTGCCGGGATCGGCTGCTGCGTGGCCATGTCGATGCCCCAGGTGCATATCGTTGCCTATTGCGTCGGCCTTGGCTACGGGCCTGCGGTGGGGGCAGAAATGCTGTCGCTGATGCTGCTGGGCGGTGTGGTTAGCCGGATCCTTTCAGGCCTCGCGGCCGACCGGCTTGGCGGCGTGGCGATCCTGCTGATCGGCTCGGTCCTGCAATGTATCGCGCTGTTCTTTTACCTGCCCTTTGACGGCATGGTGCCGCTTTATCTGGTGAGCGCGCTGTTCGGCCTCGCGCAAGGCGGCATCGTGCCCAGCTATGCGCTGGTGGTGCGCGAATACATGCCCCCGAAAGAGGCCGGTGCGCGGGTCGGCTTTGTGATGATGATGACCATCCTCGGCATGGCTCTGGGTGGCTGGATGTCCGGATGGATCTACGACGTGACCGGCAACTACCAGATGGCCTTCATCAACGGCATTGCCTGGAACGGGCTGAATATCCTGATTATCGGCTACCTGCTGATGCGCAGCCGCCCGCAGAAACCGTCGGCCACCCCCAGCATCGCCTGACCCTACGTCCGCGCTCTGCTGCACCGCTGCCCCCTGCGCACAGCGGGCTTTGACCGCTGCCGGGCCCAAGACTGTGAGGGGGCTGGCACAGTCCAATCCTGCAGGCGCGGGAGCGCCACGTTGTCAGGTACCTTGCCGCAGCACCGCGCCGGGGTTCATGATGCCGTGGGGATCGAGCGCGTCCTTGATGGCGCGCATCGCGGCCAGTTTTACCGGATCGCCATAACGCTCCAAATCGCCGGTCTTCATGCGCCCGATGCCATGCTCCGCACTCATCGACCCGTCGAAATCAGCCACCAGATCATGCACCGTGCGTTTCACATCCTCGCGCAGGTGTTCGTACTCCTTGCGCGTCTTTCCCGCCGCCGGGAAGACGTTGTAATGCAGGTTGCCATCGCCCAGGTGGCCAAAGCAGTTGATCCGCATATCGCCCTCTCCCAGCCGCGCAATAGCCTCTCCGCCGCGCGTGATGAAATCCGGAATTTCCGAGATCGGCACCGAAATGTCGTGGCTGGAAATCGCGCCGATCAGACGGTTGGCCTCGGGGATCGTCTCGCGCACCGTCCACAGGGCCTCGCGCTGCGCCGCCGACTGGGCAATCACCCCGTCCTGCGCCAGATCGGCCTCCAGCGCCGCCTCGAACAGGTCCGCAAGCGCCTCTTCCGGGTCCAGCCCGCGCGCCAGCCCCAGGTCAATCAGCACGCACCATTCCGGCGCCTCGGCAAAGGGTTGCCGCACCTGCGGCATGGTTTCTGCCAGAAACGCCAGCCCCTGCCGGTGCATCAGTTCAAAGGCGCTGATCCCTTCGCCCAGCTGGTCACGCGCCAGCGACAACAGCGCAATTGCCGCCTGCGGCGAAGGTACTACAAAGACCGCCGTGCCCTGCGCCGCCGGGATCGGTGACAGTTTCAACGATGCCGCAGTAATGACGCCCAAAGAGCCTTCGGAGCCGACAAGAAGATTGCGCAGATCGTAGCCGGTGTTGTCCTTCCTGAGGCGCGACAGCCCGTGCCAGATCTCTCCATTGGGCAGCACTGCCTCCAGCCCCAGGCACAGATCGCGGGCATTGCCATAGCGCAGCACATTGACCCCGCCTGCATTGGTCGCAAGGTTGCCGCCAATCCGGGCCGAGCCTTCGGCGGCCAGCGACAGCGGAAACAAGCGTCCGGCCTCAGTCGCGGCGGCCTGCACATCGGCAAGGATCGCGCCCGCTTCGGCAATCAGCACGTTTTCCTCGGGGTAGACGCCGCGGATCGCGGTCATCTTTTCCAGCGACAGCAGTAAGGGCGCCGGGCCTTCCGGCATTACCTGACCGCCGACCAGACCGGTACCGCCGCCATAGGGGACCACCGGCACCCGCGCCTCATGCGCAGCGCGCACCAGCGTTGCGACCTCTTCGGTGGAGTGCGGCACGGCCAGCAAGCCCGCCTGCCCCTGATACCTTCCACGCGGCTCTTCCAGATAGCGTGGGTCGGCGGGGCGCAAAACACCCTCAGGCAACTGATCGGCAAGGCGGGCGACAAAGGCGGAATCGGCAGAATTCAGTGTCATGAGACCTGCATGTCCAATTGCGCCTCCCAAGGCAAGACTGCTTACTCGTCTTTGCGCAGATAAGAGGGGCGCAGCACATGGATCGTCGGCCTGTCCGGCAGGCTGCGCAGCGACACAGTGATATCTGCCGCGCCATCCTGCACCACGTCGAACTCCGGCCCGATCTGCGACAGGAAACGCTCCAGCGAGTAGCCGGTGAACCAATGCATCGGCAGGATTACCGAGGACCGCAGCCGGTTCAACACCTCGACCATTTCAGGCAGCGCCAGGGTCATGCCGCCATCCACGGCGGCCATCACCACATCAAGCCGCCCCAGCGCCGCGAATTGCTCGGGCGTCGGCACGTGATGCAGATGGCCCAAATGCCCGATGCACAGCCCGGCGACCTCAAACACGAAAATCGAATTCCCGGCCACCTCGACCCCATCGCTGTAGGCAGAGCGGATATCGGTGGGCACGTTGCGGATCAGCATTTCACCCAGATCCAGATGGTGGCTGATCCCCTCACCAAAGGCACCCCAGCCTTCCAGCACATGCGGGATAGCCGGATCGGGATGGGCGGTCCAATGGGTTTCATGAGCGTGGTTCATGGTGACCACATCCGGGATGAAATCGGCCGATCCGGTAAAGCCGGTGAAGTCGGTCACCACGTTCAGGCCACCTTCGGTCTGGATCAGGAAACTGGCGTGCGACAGATACCGGATCCGCACCGAATGTTCCGGCACCGGGTCCTGCCAGCTGGCCTTATACAGATAGGCAATCCCTGGGGCCGCCTCAGCGAGAGCAATGCAATGGCTGGCCCGGCGCTCCTGCGCGGCCAGCGGAGCGGCGAAGATTGCCGAGACTACGAGCGAAACCAGATACTGAACAAAAACACGCATGGCAGAAGTGTAGCGCACTCGCCCTTTCTGTCAGCCTGTTTTCCGCAAAATCAGCATAAGTGAGCCTCTGCCCCCAGACACTGCCCCGAGTTATGCGCCGCTGCGCTCTGATCGTGTCGGCAAACACTCCCGCCCGGCCCGCGGCATTCACAGAATGCCCCTGCCCCGTTGGGCCCGGCGCCGCGCTAGGCGCGGCGCTGCACCGTGCAGCGCACGGTACCATGCCCAAGGCCGCCAAGGGGCATCGGCACAACCGGTGCATCTGCGGGCGCGGGAGGGGTCGCCCTCATACTTCGAAGAGGTATTTCTAAGCCTGACCGACCAGCGTCTTGCCGCGCCGGTCGTGGCGCAGCGAGGCATAGAGCACATGGGTGCGCCAGCGGCCGTTGATCTGCAGATAGGATTGCGCGACGCCTTCGTATTTGAAGCCCGAGCGTTCCAGCAATCCGCGCGAGGCCACGTTTTCCGGCAGGCAGGCGGCCTCGATCCGGCTGAGGTCCAGCTTGCCAAAGGCATGATGCACCACCGCGCCAATCGCCTCGGCCATGTAACCACGCCGCGCAAAGGGCTGCCCGGTCCAGTATCCAAGGGTACCCGCCTGCGCTGGACCGCGGCGGATATTATCCAGCGTGATCGCCCCCACCAGCGTCTGATCCGAGCGCCGGACTAGGAACAGCGGCAGCGCCGAGCCGGAGGACACCGCCCGCTGCGCCCAGTAGACCCGGTTGGTAAAGGCCTTGCGGCTGAGGTGATCCGGCGCCCAGACCGGCTCCCAAGGGACAAGATAGTCCTGGCTTTGCAGCCGCAACGCCGCCCAGCCGTGAAAATCGCCATGCACCGGCGGTCTGAGCGTCAGACGTTCTGTTTCAAGCCGGACTTTACGGCGGGACAGCAGCATCAGGCAGCGCGCCTCTCCTGCAGCCGCGCCAGACTGGGCGCATCAGCGACCGGACCATAAAGCGCCAACGCCGCCGGTGCCGCGACCGCAAGGCGTTCGGCCAAAGCCCGCACCCCGGCGACGGTTACCGCGTCAATGCGGGCCACGGTATCCTCCAGCGGCGGCACCCGGTCCCAGATCTGCACCAGACGAGCCAGACGTTCGGCGCGGTTCGACGGGCTTTCTAGCCCCATCAGCATGCCGGCCTTCATCTGGGCGCGCGCGCGCGCAACTTCGTCTTCGCGCATATCTTCGGCGGCGCGCTTCATTTCGTCGATGGTGATATGCGCCAGATCGGCAAGCTGATCGCCCGAAGTCCCTGCATAAATCGTCGTCGACCCGGTATCCGCATAGGCGCCTGCCTGCGCAAAGATAGTATAGCAAAGACCCCGCTTTTCGCGGATTTCCTGGAACAGACGCGAGGACATGCCGCCGCCAAGGGCGCTGGCATAGATCTGCGCGGTGTAGATCTCATCATCGCGGTAGCCGGGGCTTTCAAGAGCCAGCGCAAAATGAGCCTGCTCCAGCGGCTTATCCCGCCGCGCCTCGCCGCCACCGGTAAAGCGCGCGGCATCCGGTTCCGGCACTGGTCGTGGCGCCATATGGCCGAACTGCGCCTCGGCCAGCCGCACCAGCGCGTCGTGATCCACCGCACCGGCCGCAGCCAGAATCATCTGTCCCGGTCCGTAGTGCTGATCGACAAAGCCTTGCAGGTCATTACGAGAAAAGCTGCGAATGCGTTCTGCCGGGCCCAGAATGGTGCGCCCCAGCGCCTGATCGCGATAGCTTTCTTCCTGCAACCAATCAAAGATCACATCGTCCGGCGTATCCAGCGCCTGACCGATCTCCTGCAGGATCACCCCGCGCTCGACCTCAATCTCACGCGGGTCGAACACCGGATTGAGCAGGATATCCCCGATCACATCCATCGCCAGCGGCACGTCATCCTTCAGAACCCGCGCGTAATAGGCCGTGACCTCGCGGCTGGTATAGGCGTTGATATAGCCGCCCACATCCTCGATCGCCTCGGCAATCTGCAGCGCCGACCGGGTCTTAGTCCCCTTGAAGGCCATATGCTCAAGAAAATGGGCGATCCCATTCTGTTCAGGCCGCTCGTGGCGGCCGCCTGCTGTCACCCAGATCCCGATAGAGGCGGATTCCAGCCCCGGCATGTTCTCCGAAACGATGCGGAACCCGTTGGCGAGTGTGTGTTGCTGAACTGTCAATTCGCGATGTTCTTTCTGATATGCGCCTCAAGGGCGGCCAGATCGTTGTCGATGCGGGTGACGCGCTCGTCGCGCTCATAAAGATCCGCCATGCGGGCGGGCAGCGGCGGGTGGATACCACTCGCCTCTTCCACCGCGGCTGGGAATTTCGCCGGGTGGGCCGTCGCCAGCGTCACCATGGGGATATCGGCAACGCGCAACTGGTTTGCAACCTTCACACCAACGGCGCCGTGGGGGCACAGCAGTTCGCCCGAGGCGGTCCATTCGGATTTGATCGTCGCCATGGTTTCTTCTTCCGAGGCGCGGCCCGAAACATAGGTCTCCTGCAGCGCCTGCATGGCGCCCTGGCTGACCTCAAAGCCGCCCGTCTTCAGCTCATCCATCAACTGACCCACGGTAGCGCCATCCTGCCCGTAGGCGTAGAACAGGGCACGTTCAAAGTTGGAAGAGACCTGAATGTCCATCGACGGGCTGATCGAGGGAATGGTGTCGCCCTTGAAATAGCCCTGCCCCGAGAGGCAGCGGTGCAGGATGTCGTTCTGGTTGGTGGCCACCACCAGTTGGTCGATGGGCAGGCCCATCTGTTTGGCGATATAGCCGGCGAAAATGTCACCAAAGTTGCCCGTGGGCACGGTGTAGCTGATCTTGCGATGCGGCGCGCCAAGGCTGACAGCAGAGGAGAAGTAATAGACCACCTGCGCCAGCACGCGGGCAAAATTGATCGAGTTCACCCCGGCAAGGCGTACGCTGTCACGGAACTCAAAATCGTTGAACATGTCCTTGACCGCCGCCTGACAGTCGTCGAAGTCGCCTTCGACCGCCAGTGCGTGCACGTTGCTGTCCGCAGGCGTGGTCATCTGGCGGCGCTGCACCTCGCTGACGCGTCCATGGGGATAAAGGATGAAGACATTGACCGCATCCAGCCCCCGGAAAGCTTCAATCGCGGCAGAGCCGGTATCGCCAGAGGTGGCGCCGACGATGGTCACGCTTTCGCTGCGGCGCTTCAGGGCGACTTCGAAGAGCTGACCGATCAGCTGCATCGCGAAGTCCTTGAACGCGAGGGTCGGGCCGTGGAACAGCTCCAACAAGAAATGATTGGGCGCCAGCTGTTTCAGCGGTGCGCGAGCAGCGTGACCAAACCCGGCATAGGCCTTGGCGATGATCTCGCGGAATTCGTCATCGGTGAAGCAATCGCCGAGGAAGGGGCGCATCACCCGGAAGGCAGTTTCCTCGTAAGACAGGCCCGACAGGGCCGCGATCTCATCATGGCTCATCTGCGGGATCTCGGCGGGCACATAAAGGCCGCCGTCGCGGGCCAGCCCGGTCAGCATCGCCTCTTCGAACGTCAGCTCGGGCGCCTGCCCGCGGGTGGAGATGTATTTCATCGCTTCAGCCTTCGGATTTGACGCGGTTGCGCCACAGGAAATAGGCGGTCATCGCGGCCCAGATAAAGGCCAGCGAAAACCAGGTGAGTGCATATTGCAAGTGGTCATTGGCAATGCCCGATATGGTAACGGGCTGCGGCAGGGTCGCGCCGGGATCCACTAAGTCCGAGCGCAGCTCGCGCAGGATCACCATCGCCGGTTCGGTGCCCAGCTCTGCCGCCATCGGCGCAACGTCGCGGGCATACCAGATGTTCTTTTCCGTGTCCGGCTCCGGTGTGAACCCGTCCACCTCGACCGGCCAGTGCAGGTTGCCGATCACGGTCGCAGAACCGATGGTGCGGGTCTCATCCTTGCGGCTGGCGATGATGAAGCCACGGTCCAGCAGCAGGCGACGACCGCCGTCGGTCACGAAAGGCGCGATAACGCGATAGCCCGCGCCGGTGCCCTGGATCGAGGTCAGAACGTGCAATTCACCCGGCAGGATCTCGCCCTCAAGACGCACAGGCAAGTATTTGTCACACTCAGGCTCCAGCACCTCGGGCAAAGGGCCGGGGGCATCCGCAATGCGCGCTTCGATGGTGGCCAGGATGTCTTCCTTCCAGGCCAGGCGCTGCATCTGCCAGATCCCAAGCGATAGCAGCGCCAATAGGCCCAGCCCGCCAACAAGGGATAGAAAGATAAACCGCCGCATCGCGTCCTCATCGCCAATGGAAAAGCGCGCGGAGGAAGCCCCCGCGCGCTGCGTTTCTTACGGGCTGTCTGCGGATTTTGGAACCACAAACCTGTACCCGCTACAATTTCCGGTGTCGCCCGGGTCGGCTTAGTGCGCCAGACCTGCGGTGCCCCAGACGTAGACCGCTACGAAGAGGAACAGCCAGACAACGTCAACGAAGTGCCAGTACCAGGCAGCGGCCTCGAAACCGACGTGCTGCTCGGGGGTGAAGTCACCTTTCAGCGCACGGATAAGGCAAACAGTCAGGAAGATGGTGCCGATGATCACGTGGAAACCGTGGAAACCGGTGGCCATGAAGAAGTTCGAGTAGAACTCATCAGCGCCGAATTCCCAGCCTTCGTGCAGCAGGTGCGCGTATTCATAGCCCTGCAGGAAGGTGAAGAAGAGGCCCAGAACGATACCGATGGACAGGCCCTGAACCAGCGCCTTGCGGTCGTTGTTGTGCACCAGTGCGTGGTGCGCCCAGGTCACGGCACAGCCGGACAGCAGCAGGACCAGGGTGTTGATCAGCGGCAGGTGGAAGGCATCGACCGGATAGATGTCGGGCTGCACATAGGAGGTGCCGACATAGGTTTCCATCGGGTAGATGGCGTGTTTGAAGAACGACCAGAACCAGGCGAAGAAGAACATCACCTCGGACATCACGAAGAGGATGAAGCCATAACGCAGGCCGATGCGGACCACCGGGGTGTGATCGCCCTGACGGCTTTCGGCCACCACTTCGGACCACCAGGCGAACATGACATAGAGCACCATCGCCAGGCCGCCCCAGAACAGCCATGCCGTGATGCCATGCATCCACAGCACTGCGCCGAACAGCATTGCAAACCCGCCTACGGAGCCCAGAAACGGCCAGATCGACGGCGGCAGAATATGAAAGTCGTGATTTTTAGCATGCGCCATTTAAGTGTCCCTCACCTAGCGGCCTAGTTCGTGGTTATGCCTGCCCCGGCTTTATCACCGGTGTCGAGAGCGGCATAGCCCTCGGGCAGATCGATTTCATAGAACGTGTACGAAAGCGTGATCGTATGCACGTATTTTGCGTCCCGGTCGTTGACGATTTCCGGATCCACAAAGAAGGTCACGGGCATCTGCACCCGCTCCCCCGGTTGCAGCACCTGCTCTGTGAAGCAGAAACAGGCGATTTTCTCAAAGTAGCCACCGGCCGAATAAGGCGTCACGTTATACGCTGCCTGCCCCGCGACGGGGTGGTCGGTTGGATTGTATGCTTCGTAGAAGGCCAGACCGGTCTCGCCGATCTTCAGCTCCATCTCGCGCTGCACGGGTTTGAACTCCCAGGGCATGTCGCGCTCCTTGGAACCGTCAAAGCGCACCGTGATGGTCTGATCCAGCACAGTATCCGCGCCTTGCTCTGCCACGCCGGTGACGCCGCCAAATCCGGTGACCCGGCAGAACCAGTCATAGAAGGGCACCGACGCCCAAGACAGCCCGCCCATCAGCGCGACCACGCCGACCAGTTGCAGAACCGTTTTCTGTGGTCCTTTGATCGCCATCAGCCCTGCCCCGCCTGTGATTGGGTCTGCGGGAATTTGAAGCCGTTCGAGGTTACCTTGACCATGGTCAGAGCCAGCACCAGCACCACAAAGGCGCCCAGCAGCAGGCCAACGCCCATGTTGCGCCCGAGGCGCCGTTTGTGCAGTTCATGTTCCTTGCGCAAAGCCATATTACCAGCCTCCCAGACCATAGGGTTTCAACAGGGCTTCGACGAGAATCGCGCCGAAGTGCAAAAAGAGGTAGAGCAGCGACAGCTTGAAGAAACTGCGCTCAGCCTTGAAATTGTCGGCCTCGCTGTCGTCCTCATCGCGGCGGAAGATCTTCCAGGCGCCGTGCAGGAACAGCGCGTTCAGTACCACGGCCACGGCCAGATAGACCGGACCACCGATGCCCGAGAACCCGGTGCCCACAGCCAGAACCGCCAGCAGGATGGTGTAGACGAGGATATGAACGCGGGTGGCGCGGCGACCGTGGGTCACGGTCAGCATCGGAACGCCCGCATCATCGTAATCCGAGCGCATGAACAGCGCCAGCGCCCAGAAGTGCGGCGGCGTCCACATGAAGGTCAGCGCGAACATCAGCCAGGGTTCAACCGACATGGTGCCGGTGGCGGCGATCCAGCCGATCACTGGCGGGAAGGCCCCGGCGGCACCGCCGATAACGATGTTCTGCGGCGTCGCCCGCTTCAGCCACATGGTGTAGATGACGACGTAAAAGAAGATGGTGAAGGCCAGAAACGCACCGGCAAAGAGGTTCGTCGCCAGTCCCAGCATGATGCAGGAAAGGCCCGAAAGCGCCAGACCAAGGCTCAGCGCCTCGCCCTTGTCGACCTTGCCTGCGGGAATCGGGCGCGACTTGGTACGTTTCATCACCTGATCGATATCCGCATCCCACCACATGTTGAGCGCGCCAGAGGCGCCACCACCGATGGCAATGAACAGAATCGCGGCAAATCCGATGACCGGATGCACACCAACCGGAGCAGCCAGCAGGCCGACGAGGGCCGTAAACACGACCAGTGACATCACGCGCGGCTTCAGCAGGGCGAAATAATCGCCAAAGCTGGGCTCGTCTTCGCGGATGGTGCTGGCATTGATGCTTGCGTCGCTCATGTCAGTCTCTTCGGCCACTGAAGGATGGCCGCGCGGGCGCATCCTCGTTGCATTTAAGATGGTGCTATGGGCGCTACCATCGCGGCGCGCCCATGTTCGGGGCCGGACGTTCCGGCCCCTGCTTTAGTCAGTTGGAGGCAACCTGATAGGACTGCGGCAGACCCGCATATTCCTCGATCGCGCCGTCCAGCCATGCGTCATAGGCTTCCTGGCTGACCACTTTTACAGTGATCGGCATATAGGCGTGGTCCTTGCCGCAGAGTTCAGAGCACTGACCGAAGTAGATGCCTTCTTTGGTGGGCTTGAACCACAGTTCAGCCAGACGGCCGGGAACCGCGTCCTGCTTCACGCCGAAGGCAGGCATCGCCCAGGAGTGGATCACGTCGGCGCCGGTCACCTGCATCACGATGGTCTTGCCAACGGGGACAACAACAGCGGTGTCGGTTGCCAGCAGGTACTCGTCCTCGGCATAGCCGTAATCGGCCAGTTCGTCCTTGGCGAGGAGGAAGCTTTCATAGCCAAACTCGTGGTCGACGTATTCATAGCCCCAGTACCACTGGTAGCCGGTTACTTTGATGGTGACGTCGGCTTCGGGAATTTCCTGCTGGCGGAACAGTTCCGGCAGCGAGAAGGAGCCGATGAAAACCAGGATCAGGATCGGGATCACGGTCCATGCGATTTCGATCGGAGTGTGGTGGGTAAACTGCGCCGCGTTGGGGTTCGCGCGCTTGTTGAAGCGAACGATTGCGAACAGCAGCAAACCAGCCACAAAAACGCAGATGGCGGTGATGATCACCAGGATCAGCCCGTCCAGCATGTGAATGCCTTCCGCCAGTTCAGTTGCGGCCGGCTGGAAACCCAGACCGCCGTTGGTCGGCTTACCAATGGATTCAAGACCTTCTTGCGCTGTGGCTGGAAGGCTTGAGAGGCCAGCGAAAAGGCCCGAAAGCATCAAAGCATTCTTCATATCGTGTCCTGATCGTTTGATCGCGTTATTAGCTGCTACCGGTAACGTCGCTGGAAAGCTTGATTCCATAAAACGCACCGAACCCGTTGTCTTTGACGCTGCTTAAAATCATATTCCAACGTGCAGATAAAGAGGCAGGCGAGCGGCAAAGCGTCGCTTTCTTGATTTAGATCAAAAAAAACCGCCGTCGCGAAGAGGATTTGAGACATGGAAACCACGGCCTACCGCCCGTTTGAGACCAGCCTCCCCGAGGATGAGGCGCTTGGCGTGCTGCGCAGCGCCACTCAAGGGGCCGACGATGGCGAGATTTTTGCCGAGCGGCGCAAATCGGAGGCGCTGGTGTTTGATGACGGGCGGCTGCGCAGCGCCAGTTACGATGCCTCCGAAGGCTTTGGCTTGCGGGCGGTCAATGGCGATGTGGCGGGCTACGCCCATTCCACCGACGTGTCGATCAGCGCTCTGACCCGCGCCGCGGAAACGGCGCGCCTTGCGGTGGGCGATGGCGGCGGCACCTATGCCGAACCACCTGCGGCCACCAACAGACATCTTTACGCCGACACCGATCCGATCAGCGCGCTGCCCTTCCCGGTGAAGGTCGAGACCCTGCGCGAGATCGACGCGTTCGCCCGCGATCTGGATCCTCGGGTGGTTCAGGTCTCGGCGACGCTGGCGGCCTCCTTGCAAGAGGTAGAGATCCTGCGCGCCGACGGGGTGCGGGTGCGCGACGTGCGCCCGATGACCCGGCTCAATGTCTCGGTGATCGTGGAACAGGACGGCCGCCGCGAAAGCGGCTCGGCCGGAGGCGGTGGCCGGGTTGGTCTGGACGGGTTGATTGATCCCGTTAGTTGGCAGGCCAAAGCCCGCGAGGCGCTACGAATCGCGCTGGTCAATCTCAAAGCAGTGCCTGCACCCGCCGGGGAGATGGAAGTCGTGCTTGGGCCGGGCTGGCCGGGTATCCTCTTGCACGAGGCCATCGGTCACGGTCTTGAGGGCGATTTCAACCGCAAGGGCAGTTCGGCCTTTGCCGGGCTGATGGGGCAGCGGATTGCCTCCCCCGGTGTCACGGTTCTGGACGATGGCACAATCCCGGACCGGCGCGGCTCGATTACGGTCGACGATGAAGGGACCCCCAGCCAGAAAACCACCCTGATCGAAGACGGCATTCTGGTTGGCTTCATGCAGGACCGCCAGAACGCCCGCCTGATGGGGGTTGAGGCCACCGGCAACGGACGCAGGCAAAGCTATGCCCACGCCCCAATGCCGCGGATGACCAACACCTATATGATGGGCGGCGATGCCGATCCGGCGGATCTGGTGGCCGGAATCAAGGACGGGATCTGGGCCGTTGGCTTTGGCGGCGGACAGGTAGACATCACCAACGGCAAGTTCGTCTTTTCCTGCACCGAGGCTTACCGGGTGCAGAACGGCAAGGTCGGCGCACCGGTGAAGGGCGCAACCCTGATCGGCGATGGTGCCACCGCGCTGCAGCAGATTCGCGCCCTCGGCAACGACATGGAACTGGATCCCGGCATGGGCAATTGCGGTAAAGCAGGCCAATGGGTACCCGTCGGAGTCGGCCAACCCTCTGTTCTAATGGGGGGACTCACCGTTGGCGGGGCAGCAATCTAAGTAAAGATTCCCCGACCAAACCCTTCGGAGTTGAGCACAAAACGGACCCAACGGTCCGTTTTTTTGCGTGACTGTATCAGAAACTGAATCAGTCTTGCCGCCGAGAAGAGGGCGCCATTCGCGATCGCGCCAACTTTTTTCTTTTAAAAACAAATAGCTATTCAAAGAATTCGAAAATCTTCGGAAAATTAAGGGTCATTCACCACCTGTTAACCCGTCAAGGTTAATTCTAATTGTGCAAACAGGCGGAGCAACGGATGACTGAAGAAGCATATTCTTCCACTCACCCCCCACTCCCACCCACCACGGAAGATCTCCGGCGTTCGTGGCTTCGCCTTTTGCGCTCCAGACGGGTAGGTCCGGCTACATTTTACCGGCTGCTGTCTGAACACGGTTCAGCGCAGAATGCGCTGGAAGCGTTGCCTAAAATGGCACGTTCCGCTGGGCTCAAAGGGTATGAAATATGCCCTTCCGATGCGGTAGACGCCGAAATAAATGTCGCAAAAGCCGCCAAAGCGCGGCTTTTGTGCTTTTCGGATCCTGAATATCCCGCTCCGCTTGCGCACCTGAAAGACGCACCGCCCGCGCTTTGGGCCATTGGCGACCTGTCCTTGCTGCAACGCCCCATGATTGCCATCGTCGGGGCCCGCAATGCCTCCTCCCTCGGGACGCGGATGGCGCGGGCACTGGCGCATGATCTCAGTGCCGTAGGATATGTGGTCGTCTCCGGGCTGGCGCGCGGCGTGGACACCGCCGCGCATCTTGCCGCCCAGCCCTCCGGCACCATTGCCGTCATGGCAGGCGGCGCGGATGTAATTTATCCTTCGGAAAACAACCGTCTGGGCAAGAGCATCGGCGAGCAGGGTCTGATCCTGTCAGAGCAACCCATGGGCCTAGCGCCCCAGGCCCGCCATTTCCCGAAACGCAACAGAATCATTGCCGGTCTGGCCCAGGCCGTTGTGGTGGTCGAGGCCGCAGCCAAATCCGGCAGCCTGATTACCGCCCGCGACGCATTAGATCTGGGCCGCGAGGTGCTGGCGGTTCCTGGCCATCCCTTCGATGCCCGCGCTTCGGGCTGCAACATGCTGATCCGCGACGGGGCGCAATTGGTGCGCAATGCCGCAGACGTGATCGCCGCGCTGCCGCCGGTGGAACAGCCTGCCCCTCTTTCAGGCTCTACCGATCAGCCTGACGCGCCACCTGCCAACGCAGGCCTCGCGGATCTGCCGCCGCCGCCTCCCGAACGGCGAAGCCTGCGCGAAACAGCCGCGCTGCATCAACAGGTTCTGGCTCGTCTTGGCCCCTCTCCCACGCCGGAGGATCAATTGCTGCAGGACCTCTCTGTCGCGCCAAAGGAGCTGTCCTCGGTCCTGACCGAACTGGAACTGGATGGCGCAGTCGACCGCCATCCCGGGGGCATGTTGTCCCGCCCGCCCGGAAGGAACGAAGGATGACGTGGGCCAGCCGATCCGGGCAAGCAACCCGGTCCTCACAGCTTGCCCCACATGGCGCAAAACATGGTGCAAAGGCAGCGCAACGCATGCGTCCAAAGCCCACGGATTGACAATCTCCCCTTGCGCGCCACATGTTGCCCCGCCATAGAACGCGCAGTATCCGCCCCTCAAGAGGTCCTGAATTTACATGCCAGTTGTTGTCGTCGAATCCCCGGCCAAGGCCAAAACAATCAATAAATACCTGGGCTCTGACTACACTGTGCTGGCGTCTTACGGACACGTCCGTGACCTGCCGCCAAAGGATGGGTCGGTCGATACCGAGCATGAGTTTGACATGAAATGGGAGGTCGGAAACGACAGCCGCAAACACGTCAAGGCCATCGCCGACGCTCTGAAAGAAGACAACGCCCTGATTCTCGCGACTGACCCTGATCGCGAAGGAGAAGCGATCAGCTGGCACCTGCAGGAAGCGCTGACCAAGCGCCGGTCGATCAAGAAGGACACACCGGTGAGCCGCGTGACCTTCAACGCGATCACCAAGGAAGCTGTCGCCGAAGCGATGAAAAACCCGCGTCAGGTGGACATGCCGCTGGTCGAGGCCTATCTGGCCCGCCGCGCGCTGGACTACCTCGTGGGCTTCAACCTGTCGCCGGTGCTGTGGCGCAAACTGCCCGGCGCACGGTCTGCGGGCCGGGTGCAATCAGTTTGCCTGCGGCTGATCGTTGAACGCGAGATGGAGATCGAAGCCTTCAATCCGCGCGAATACTGGTCGGTGAAGGCGCAACTTTCGACCCCGCGCGGGCAGGAATTCGAAGCGCGCCTGACGGTTCTGGGCGGCGACAAGCTGGATAAATACAGCCTCGCCAACTCCACTGCCGCAGACCTGGCAGTCAAAGCAGTTTCCAGCCGCGACCTGAAGGTGCAATCGGTGGAGGCAAAACCTGCCTCCCGCAACCCGTCGGCGCCCTTCATGACCTCCAGCCTGCAGCAGGAAGCCAGCCGCAAGTTCGGCATGGGCGCACGCCAGTGTATGAACGCGGCGCAGCGGCTTTATGAGGCAGGCTATATCACCTATATGCGGACCGATGGTATCGACATGGCGCCCGAGGCGGTTCAGGCCGCCCGCGCAGAGATCGAAACCCGCTATGGCGCCGACTATGTGCCGTCCTCGCCGCGCATCTACAAGAACAAGGCCAAGAACGCCCAGGAAGCGCACGAATGTATCCGCCCCACGGATATGAGCCGCGATGCAAAAAGCCTGAAAGTCAGCGAAGAAGAGCAGCGCAAGCTTTATGATCTGATCTGGAAGCGCACGATTGCCTGCCAGATGGAAGGCGCCCGGATGGAGCGCACCACCGTCGATATCGGATCAGGCGACGGTCAGGTGGTGCTGCGCGCAACTGGTCAGGTGGTGCTGTTCGACGGTTTCATGCGCGTCTACGAAGAAGGCCGCGACGATGTGGTGGACGAGGACGACAAGCGCCTGCCGCAAATCATGAACGGCGAAAACGTCAGCTTTGCCTCCTCGCTGGCAGCGCAGGCAGAAAAAGCGGGCAAGGACGCCGCGATCCTGTCGGAGAACGCCGCCGTTCTGGGCCTGCAGCACCACACACAGCCGCCACCGCGTTATACCGAGGCGACGCTGGTCAAGAAGATGGAAGAACTGGGTATCGGCCGTCCGTCGACCTATGCCAGCGTGATCACCACGATCCAGGACCGCGAATACGTCCGTAAGGAGAAGAACCGCCTGTTCCCCGAGGACAAGGGCCGGATCGTCACCATCTTCCTACTGAACTTCTTCAAACGCTACGTGGAATATGATTTCACCGCCGCGCTGGAGGAACAGCTGGATGACGTCAGCGCCGGTGAGGCCGATTACAAGGACATCCTGAGCAATTTCTGGCGCGACTTTTCCGCTGCGATTGCCGAGACATCGGATCTGCGGATCTCCGAGGTGCTGGATGTGCTGGACGATGCGCTGGCGCCGCAGCTCTACCCGCCGCGCGAAGATGGCACCGACCCGCGCATCTGCCCCAAATGCGGTGCGGGTCAGCTGCATCTGAAAACCTCGCGCACCGGCGGTTTTGTCGGCTGCGGCAACTACCCGGAATGCAACTACACCCGCCCGATCTCTGGCGAAGGCGCCGAAGGCTATGAGCGGGTCCTTGGCGAGGATGACGGTGACGAGATCCACCTGAAATCCGGCCGCTTTGGCCCCTATGTCCAGCGCGGCGAGGCCACGCCGGAAAACAAGAAGCCGCCACGCTCCTCCCTGCCAAAACAGGGCCGTGATTATCTGCCGGGCTGGGGCCCGAACGAGATCACTCTGGAGCAAGCCGTAACGCTGCTGACCCTGCCGCGCCAGATCGGGGAACACCCCGATGGCGGCATGATCGCCTCGAACCTTGGCCGGTTCGGTCCTTACATCATGCACCAGCGCCCGGATGAAGAAAAACCGGTCTACGTGAACCTGAAAGAGACGCTGGATGTCTTTGAAATCGGGATGAACCGGGCGGTGGAAATGCTGGCCGAGAAACGCGCCAACCCGGGCCGTGGCCGCCGCGCTGCTGCCAAGCCGCTGAAGGAACTGGGCGAACACCCCGAAAGCGGCGGCGCCATCAGCATCATGGACGGTCGTTATGGGCCTTACGTCAAATGGGAGAAGGTGAACGCCACCCTGCCCAAGGACGTAGAGCCCAAGGATGTTACCATGGAGATGGCGGTGCAGCTGATCACCGACAAAGCGGGCAAGACCAAGAAGAAAGCCCCGGCGAAAAAGGCCGCGCCCAAGAAAGCTGCTGCGAAGAAAACCACCGCGAAGAAGCCTGCGGCCAAGAAGACGGCCAGCAAGAAAACCGCGGCCAATGATGCAAGCGACAGCTAGGCTCGACTTTCGCCACACATGACCACCCTGCCCGGCCAGAAACCGGGCGGCTCCCGCCGGATCGGGGCACAGTGAAGAACTGTGACCGTTCCGTTGGGCCCGGCGCCGCTGACGCGGCGCGGTCCGGGCTGACCATCTTCGCACAACCCAAATTCAAGCTCGTCCAGGCGGCATTCTAGGTTCAGCGCCTAGGCGCGATCCCACAGCATGCCTGGCGAAGCCTCCCAAGCGGCTGGGTTCGCCAAAGGCGGCCGTTTGTTACGCCGGTGACGCCGGACGAGGTTCGCAGCCGCAGCGCCGGAAATGCAGGGTCTGGCGGCACTTGGCGCGGGCTGTCCCTGCATCAGAAACGGCAGGCGTTTTCGCAGGCTGGCGCGGTTTTCCGGCGACAGGCCTGCCAGTGCGATGGGGCCCGGTAGAAAACTCTCGACCGGCGCGCCTTCGGCGAAGAGGATTTCGTGCCGTTTGAGCATCAGGTGCCAGTAGTGATGCCTCGCTTGTACCACCGGCTGGGTGACGCCCGGCAGATCGATCATCTTTGTTGCCGGGACAAAGACCTGATCCGTTCCAAACATCCGGCCTGCAATGGGCGAGTCGAACAAAACCCGGTGCTGCGGCGACAGATAGAGATCGCG
The DNA here is from genome assembly GCF_041008775.1 of Pseudophaeobacter sp. C1-32P7. Taxonomy (NCBI): domain Bacteria; kingdom Pseudomonadati; phylum Pseudomonadota; class Alphaproteobacteria; order Rhodobacterales; family Roseobacteraceae; genus Pseudophaeobacter; species Pseudophaeobacter sp. C1-32P7. Next base: position 40,632 of record NZ_JAXGFR010000007.1, read on the forward strand.
TTCCGGAAACCCCGCACCCAGTGCCTTTTCCCGAAGCCGGATCGGGGAGGTCCGCCGCCCCGCTGACACGGTTTCCTGCCCCAGCCAGATCAGGGGCTGAAACCCATGATCCAGCGTTTCCACGAGATCGCCGACCGACAGGCGCTCCACCGGGACCTCCCCGGCCGCTGCGCGTATCCGCGTTCCTTCAAGGAAGCACACAACAAAAGCATCGGCTTCGCGGTCGACATAGGCGTGGGTGCCCGCGTCATTAACGATGCCGGTGAACGTCATCGAGCGAATGCCGCCATCATTCAGCACATCGTTTTTGGCCGACCCCACCAGAAAGGGCGCCAGAAAGGTGCGCCCGGACATATCCTGCAGCAACAGAATCTCGGCCGCGGCTGTGGAGCCGTCATTGAAGACGAGATCGACCTGGTAATCGATGACACTGTCGAGCCCCGACGCGATGCCATCAAAGATCACATCTTCGGGAGACCAGCCGTAATCATTGCTGGAAACCGCACCGTCACCGCTTGGATCATCGAGGGTGAGATAGTCCAACTGCTGATACAAGGGAGATCCAGCAGAGCCGAAGGTCATGCCGACCAGCGCCGCCGCATTCTCGGCCACCGCATCCTGTTCGTCAGGATCCAGATCGGCCATGGCCCCCAGATTGATAACTTCGATTGTTTTCTGAGCCAATACAGGGCTCCTACACGCAACATATTCAACTATTCCAACATTAGCCCAACAACTCTTAACATTCCCCTTTCCGGAAACCCGTTTCGCTGAGCATCATTAACAGTAGGTCCTGGCACGGCCATGCCACGGGACACCGGTGGTCACGGCGTCGGTCATGGGAACCTGACTCCGTAGAAATACGCGTTTTTCTCCGTATTATTGACTCTGCCGACGCCGAGGCGCAGAACCCTCTCCAATAGGCAGTTTAGGGAGAACTCCGTGAAAAAAGTCTACTCCAACGCCGCCGAAGCGCTTGACGGGCTGCTTCATGACGGCATGTTCATCGCCGCCGGGGGCTTTGGCCTCTGCGGTATTCCAGAGCTTCTGCTGGACGCGATCAAAGACGCCGGCACCAAGGATCTGACCTTCGCCTCCAACAACGCGGGCGTTGATGATTTTGGCATCGGCATCCTGCTGCAGACCAAGCAGGTGAAAAAGATGATCTCCTCCTACGTGGGTGAGAACGCCGAATTCATGCGCCAGTACCTGTCCGGAGAGCTAGAGCTGGAATTCAACCCGCAGGGCACCCTGGCCGAGCGCATGCGCGCAGGCGGCGCGGGCATCCCCGGCTTCTTCACCAAGACCGGCGTGGGCACCGTGATTGCCGAAGGCAAGTTCGAAAAGCAGTTCCCGACCGGACCGGATGGCGCCATGCAGGACTACATCATGGAAGAGGGCATCTTTGCCGATCTCGCCATCGTGAAAGCCTGGAAAGCGGACGAAACCGGCAACCTGGTGTTCCGCAAGACCGCGCGTAACTTCAACGTGCCCGCCGCCACCTGCGGCAAGGTCTGCGTTGTCGAGGTCGAGGAAATCGTGCCCACTGGCAGCCTTGACCCTGATCACATCCACCTGCCCGGTATCTATGTGCACCGCATCATCCAGGGCGAGCACGAAAAGCGCATCGAACAGCGCACCGTTCGTCAGAAGGAGACCGCATAATGGCTTGGGATCGCAATCAGATGGCCGCACGCGCGGCACAGGAGCTGCAGGACGGCTGGTATGTGAACCTCGGCATTGGTATCCCGACGCTGGTGTCGAACTACATCCCCGAAGGCGTCGAGGTGACGCTGCAATCCGAGAATGGCATGCTGGGCATGGGCCCCTTCCCCTACGAGGGTGACGAGGATCCCGACCTGATCAACGCCGGCAAGCAAACCATCACCGAACTGCCGCAGACCGCGTTCTTCGACTCGGCACAGTCCTTTGCCATGATCCGTGGCGGCAAGATCGCCATGGCGATCCTGGGCGCGATGGAAGTGGCGGAAAACGGCGATCTGGCCAACTGGATGATCCCCGGCAAGCTGGTCAAAGGTATGGGCGGCGCGATGGACCTGGTCGCAGGCGTTGGCCGCGTGGTCGTGGTCATGGACCACACCAACAAGCACGGCGACAGCAAGGTTCTGAAGGCCTGCACCCTGCCGCTGACCGGCAAGGGCGTCGTGGACCGCATCATCACCGGTCTGGGCGTTCTGGACGTGGTCGAAGGTGGCCTGAAGATCGTTGAGCTGGCCGAAGGCGTCACCGAAGAAGAACTGCGCGCCGCAACAGAGGCGACCATCGTCAACTGATTGCTTAGCGACAGCAGAAACAAAAAAGGCCCGCCTGATGCGTTAGGCGGGCCTTCTTTTTGGCCGAAGCGGGTGCAGGACCTCGAAATCACCCGCGCCGTGCCAAAGGCGTACATACTTGCGCTGTGCCCACAGGAGATGACGGCCTGCAGCAGCGATGTAGCGCCCATGTCCTCGCCCTGAACAATGTCGATGGCAAAGGCATTGCGGCAGTTAAACAGGCGGGGGCGGATATCATCCCGGCCCCCACCCTGTCAGTTGTTGATACGATCGAGAAAGCTCAGCATCTTCCCGGCGATTTCCGGTCCCTTTTCCTGCAGGGCGAAATGGCCGGTGTTCAGCAAGTGAAACTCCAGATCGGTAAGATCGCGTTTATAGGGGTGCGCCCCTTCCTCGGGGCAGATCTGATCATTGGCGCCCCAGACCAACAGCGCGGGGGGCTGGTGTTCGCGAAACAGTGCCTGCCACTTGGGGTACTCGCTCAGGTTCGAGCCATAATCGAGGAACATTTCCAGCTGCACCTCCTGGTTGCCCGGGCGGTCCAGCAGATACTGGGCGTGCCAGAAATGATCCGGGCTGACGCTGGCCGGATCCTCTGCCCCATGGGTGAACTGCCATTTGGTGGCATCAAGGGTCAGAAAGCCGCGCAGCGCATCGCCGTTCTCCGGGCTGGGATCGGCCCAATAGGCGCGCATCGGCCCCCAGAACTCCCTTAGCCCCTCTTCATAGGCATTGGCGTTCTGGATGATGAAACCCGAGACCCGCGCCGGATCCTCGGCGAACATGCGAAACCCAACCGGTGCGCCATAATCGGTCATATAGACCGCGTAATTCTTCACGCCCTTCTGGTCCAGAAGCTGCGTCACCAGATCCGCCGTATTGGCAAAGCTGTAGTCATAATCGGCAGCAAGCGGCATGTCCGAGGCGCCAAACCCGGGATAATCCGGCGCGATCACATGATACTCCTGCGCCAGCACCGGGATCAGGTCACGGAACATATAGGAAGAGCTGGGGAACCCGTGCAGCAGCAACACCGTCGGATTCCTGGGATCACCTGCCTCACGATAGGCAATCGTGAGGCCCTCGATCATTTGCGAGGAAAAGGCGGTCTCAGGCATCGTGGATGCCTGAGCCGACGGCGCCACCGCAGGAGAGAGCGTCAGCGCCGCCGTAACAAGGGCTGAATTCAGCATGTTCATCGGGTCGAATGTCATATCAATTTACCTCGTAACAGAACGTACTGCAGCCAGCAGAAACGGAATGGCTGCCTTCAGACCTTCTGGCCTGCTTTCAGTCTTTCATTCTCCGCTTTGAGCTGGGCCAGCTGGCTGCGCAGGGGGGCCAGGTGGGGCTCCAGCTCCTCCAGCGTCAGACGCTCGGGGATGTGGCTGGGGCAATTCCAGTCAAAGGCTTCCAGATGGATCAGGATGGCCCGCTCAGGCGCGGCGCGCGCGCCGGTCGGGAACAGGCCATCCGTAGCCTCGGCACCTTCGATGATTTCAACCGTGCCCCAGATCTTCAGCCGCCGCCGGTTCGGGTAATCCATCAGGATCATCGCGAGACGGGCGTTATCCGTCAGGTTGCCAAGCGAGATATACTGCTTGTTGCCGCTGAAATCGGCATAGGCGATGGTCTTTTCGTCCACCACTTTCAGGAAACCGCGCGGTCCACCCCGGAACTGGACGTAGGGCCAGCCGGTTTCCGAAACGGTTGCCTGATAGAAGCCGTCGCGCTCGGCGATAAAGGCGGCTTCGGCGACGCCGATCCGATCACCGGAGCGTTCCGGGGTTTCCAGCAGGCGCCCATAGGCACGGGCAGACCCCTGCCGCTTCTGATGCTCACGCACGGATTCGGTAAAGGCAATTTCTGCAAAGGCACGGGGCATGGTTGCTCTCGCTTTCTTAGGACTGAACGGGCAGATCAGAGACCGAGGTCAGACAGACCGGGGTGATCATCGGGGCGACGGCCCAGCGGCCAGTGGAACAGACGCTCGTCTTCGCTGATCGGCTTGTCATTGATCGAGGCGATGCGGCGCTGCATGCGGCCGTCTTCGGCGAATTCCCAGTTTTCGTTGCCATAGGCCCGGTACCACTGGCCGCTATCATCGCGCCATTCATAGGCAAACCGCACGGCAATGCGGTTGTCGGTATAGGCCCAGAGTTCCTTGATCAGGCGGTATTCCAGCTCACGCGACCACTTGCGGGTCAGCAGGGCGCGAATTTCATCGTGGCCGGTGACGAATTCGGCGCGGTTCCGCCAGGGGCAGTTATCGGTATAGGCCGGCGCAACGATCTGCGGATCGCGGGTGTTCCAGCCATCTTCGGCAAGGCGCACCTTCTTTTTGGCGCTGGCTTCGTCGAAAGGCGGCAAGGGGGGACGGGTCATTCGGCGTGTCCTTTGGTCTTCATTTGGTTCGGAGGAGGAGAAGGTAAGGAAACCCCGGCCAGGGGGAGGCTTGGCCGGGGTTTATTGAGGGCGGCACCAATCAGTCGGCGGCCACCTTCAAGGCGAAAGCCGGGGTGTTGGCCTTCGCCACATGGGCAGCCACCGGGGCAGCCACATGAACGGTAAAAAGGGTTGCGAGAGCGGCAGCGCGGCTCGGCACCATGACGCCATTGGCGGGGTCAGACGGAAGGGAAAGAACGGTAGCTTCCGGCGGTGGGGGCGCTAGCATCGCCACGGCAATACCTGCGGTCAGAACAACGGGAGCCAAAGGGGATCGCATGGGGCTGAATAGTCGTTTCATCTGCGCCTCCACTGCTGCGCTTGCTTAACTGTACTGATCGGTAAATCCTGAACTCAAAGTGTACTGATCGGTACCCTTTTGCAATTCATTTTTTGTGATGTCCATTGAACGAATTCGTGAACACGATCTCAATCCTATGAAATTGTTCACTTTAATGTGTTGCAGTTGCCAACGCTGCACCTGCAAACTATGTACAGATCGGTACACAAAGAGACGAATCATGCGCCCAAACAAGCGAGACGAGCTGGTCCGAAAGGCCCTTGATGTATTTTACCGGAACGGGTTTCACGCCACCGGCATGGACAAGCTGGTGAGCGAAACCGGTGTGTCGAAGACATCGATGTACAAACACTTCCGCACCAAGGAGGATCTGATCCTCGCGGTGCTGCGCCTTCGGGATGAAAACTTCCGCCACTGGCTTTATCGCCGCATCGAAGAGCTGAGCGACACGCCGAAAGGACAGATGCTGGCGTTGTTCGACGCGCTTTCGGAATGGTTCACCAAGCCCGAGTTTCGTGGCTGCATGTTCATCAAGGCCAGCGCCGAGTTCCAGGAGATCAACCACCCGATCCACGCCCAGTCGGCCGCGCACAAGCAGATCCTGCAGGACCATTTTTCCGAAATCGCAGAGGCCGCCGACGCCAATGATCCCCGGCTGCTGGCCCGTCAGCTGCTGCTGCTGAAAGAAGGCGCAATCGTCTCGGCAGTGCTGGCGCGCGGCGGCGGGCTGGCCGGAGACCCCGCTGCGGACGCCAAAGAGGCCGCGCGCGGGCTGATTGATCTGCAGATCCCCTCAACCTGACACCTGCCCGGTTGTTCAACCGGTCATTCAAACCGGCGGAAAACGCAGCCGTCGGTGATCAACTCGGGCGGCGTCATGCACAGGCTGCGGGCCACCTGATAGGCCGCCAGCACCTTTGGCACGTAATCCCGCGTTTCCGGAAAGGGCGGCACGCCCTGATGGCTGCGCACCGCGCCCTCGCCCGCGTTATATCCGGCCAGGGCCAGAACCGCGTCGTTTTCAAATTCCTGCATCAGCCAATCGAGGTATTTGACGCCCCCCGCAATATTCTGCGGCGCCTCGAAGGCATCGGTAACCCCAAACCGGATGGCGGTGTCCGGCATCAACTGCATCAGCCCCTGCGCCCCGGCCGAGCTTTGCGCATCTACCCGCCCCTCGCTTTCCACCGCGATCACCGCCAGAGCCAGCGCCGGAGAGACCCGTGTGCCCACACTGGACAAAAGGATCGGCGTGCCTTGCGCTGCAACGATGTCCTGCAGCAGCTGCAGCCGCGGCGCAGCAACGCCACCTGTGCCCCCGGGTGAGGAAAGCGCGGCGATGGCAAGCTCCAGACGTGCAGCGCCGGTTGTCGCCCCCAGTTCCGGCGCAACCTGCTCCCAGAACCACTCATAGCGCCCCGGCAGGATCTCTCCGTCAGCTTCGCCGGTCGCCACCGCTTGCGCTGGGGGCGCCTCCGCATTTGGTTCGATTTGCACGGTGATGCGCGGCCCTGCCCCGGGTTGCGGCGGCTTGACCCGCTTTGCCTCGAAGTCGGGAAAAGGTTTAGGCGCCTGTTCCGCGCTTACGGGAAAGGCAAGCCAAAGGGAAAACCACACCGCAACAGCGGCACGAAAACGACGAATGGTCATGGGACTATTCAAAATCCTGTGAAGCGCTCAGCTTTTGGGTCTCAAGACTCGGTGAAATCCCTACCCGAATCCAGTCCACAGGTTCAGAATCTGGCATATTCGCCATATTTACAGGGGCCTGCCGCGCAAAAGCCACGCAGGTTTACACCTCATAAAGACTTAAATCCTTTAGTTTCAGAGCTTTGCTAAATTTCTTTAAAAATCATTAAATTTTGACTGCCTTTCCGGTTTTCGGCCCAAATGCTGCCACGCTCACCCGGCTATATGTATTCATCCAAGCCGGACAGGGTCGGTGAGAGAGAGAGACAGACCCACACAACGGACGGCGGGATAGTGCAAATTCAGTGATCCTTTGGAGGGACATAACCATGATCAAGTTCATCAAAAACTTCCGTAAAGACGACTCTGGCGCCGTGACCGTTGACTGGGTTGTTCTGACCGCAGCCGTTGCCGCCCTGGCAGGCGCTGTCTACACCGCAATCGAAACCGGCGCAGGCAGCCTGACCACCTCGACCGGCTCCTACATCTCGGGCAAGACCCCGACCGACCCGGCCGGCTAATAGCCTCACCTAGGCAAGACTATCGGGGCCGCGTCTTTCACGTCAAAGGCGTGGCCCTTTTCCTTTCCCGGAATTCCCGTTTTAAAAGGTAGCCCGACATGAAAAAGATCTGGTCTTTCCTAGCCAGGGATGAGGGCGCAGTAACTGTTGACTGGGTCGTTTTGGCCGCTGCTATCGTGGGGCTTGCCGTATTGATCTCTTCTGCCATGCAGGATGGGGCGATGGGGCTGGCCAATGCGATGCTCGCTTACATGTCTAACTGGTCGTTCGGCTGAAGCCAGCCACACAACAGACTGTTTGCATGACTGGACGGCAGCGTCCTGATCGATCCATGCACCGGTGTCGCATGCCGCGGAACCGGTTAACGTGAATGAGAGGTACCACAATGCGTGCGGTTTTCGGACTTGTGCTTATTGTCGGTGTCGCCCTGGCCGGTGGCGCCGTTATGATGGCGAAGAACTACATCTCGGCCTATCAGAACGAACTGGCCCGCGAGCGGGCAAACCGGGCCGAAGTCGTCCCGGTCACAGATGTATACGTTGCAGACAAGGCGCTGAAATATGGCGAACGGCTGAGCGAGGATGCCGTCCGTAAGGTACGCTGGCCGGAAAATGCCGTTCCGGAAGGTGCATTTACCAGCCTTGAGGCGCTGTTTCCGCCGGAACGTGCCGATGAGCCGCGCGTCGTGTTGCGCACCATGGAAAAGGGCGAACCGCTGCTTGCGGTCAAGGTCACCGCGCCGGGCGAAGATGCAGGTATTACCTCGCGCCTCGCCCGCGGCATGCGTGCCTTTGCCATCAAGGTTGATGTGGCATCCGGTGTGTCCGGCTTCCTGCGCCCCAGTGACCGCGTCGATGTCTACTGGACCGGCACCGTGCGGGGCACCAATTCCAATGTCCAAGGGGAAGTCACCCGGCTGATCGAAACCAACGTCGAGTTGATCGCCGTCGATCAGAGCGCAGGCGGAGACATCAGCGGCGCCGTGATCGCCCGCACCGTCACCGTGGCCGCCCGCCCCGAGCAGGTCGCCGCCCTCGCCCAGGCCCAAAGCACCGGCAAACTGTCCCTCGCCCTTGTTGGCGCGCAGGACGATACCGTGGCTGCGCTTGTCGAAGTGGACCAGCGCAAACTGCTGGGGCTCAGCGCAGTGGAGGCACCGGTTATCGCCAAGGAAGAGCGGGTTTGCACAATCCGCACCCGCCGCGGAGCCGAGGTGGTCGAGATCCCGATCCCCTGCTCCGACTGAAGCAAAAACCGGCGCCACATGCCAAAAAATGAAATAGTCCCAAAACCTTGGACCACGCGCCAGTTGCCCAGAATGGGTCGCTGGCGCGCTTTTTTGTTGCCCCGACCCCACACAGCCGCGCCGCCACAACAGCCCGTTTTCCTTTGATTCTTGCAATAATTCGGGAACTGCCGCACAGTGACCTGAAATATCGGGCAAAAAGACCCGGAGTTGAGGCGTGATCGGAAAGGCAGGTCACATGGCATTTCGTAGGTTTGTAGCGGCAGCCCTGACCGGGCTATCGTTGGTGTGTATGGCCGTCCCGGACGGGGCTTTGGCCAATGGATTGCGCGTGGTGAAGAAAGGGACTTCGGCATCGCTGAATGTGCCTATGAACCGCGCCGTCGTGGTCGAAAGCGACGAACCCTTTGCCGAACTCAGCATCGCCAATCCCAGCATCGCCGACATCTCTTCTCTTTCCGACCGCACGATCTATGTGCTTGGCAAATCGCCCGGCTTGACCACTCTGACGCTGCTGGATGCCTCGGGGCGACTGATCACCAATGTGGATGTGCGCGTCGCCGCCGATGTGACCGAGTTCAAGGAACGTCTGCGGCAGATCCTGCCCGGCGAGAAGATCGAAGTGCGCACTGCCAATGACGGCATTGTGCTCTCCGGCACCGCCTCCAGCTCGGCCCGCCTGCAGCGGGCGCTGGATCTTGCCGAACGCTATGCGCCTGACCGTGTCAGCAACCTGATGTCCGTCGGCGGTGTACAACAGGTCATGCTGAAAGTCCGCTTTGCCGAAATGCAGCGTTCCGTTTCCAAATCTCTCAGCTCTTCGCTGGGGATCAACGGCGGAAGCAGCTTTGGCGTTAATGGCGGTACCAACACGCTGAACAACCAGACCGGCCTGACCAATTCGCTGTCCGGAAATATCCCCGCCTCCAATAGCAATACCGGCGCGGTCCTCTTTGGCTTTAACGCCGGGTCGGTTCAGGTCGGGCTGCTGCTTGAGGCGCTGGAACAGAAGGGGGTCGTGCGCACCCTGGCCGAACCCAACCTTTCCGCCCTGTCCGGACAAGAGGCAAAATTCCTGGCCGGCGGTGAATATCCGGTTCCGGTGGCCCAGCAAGATGGGCTGATCACCGTCGAATTCAAACCCTTCGGGATCGAGTTGAACTTCATTCCCCGCGTGGTGGATGAGGACATCGTGAACCTGGAACTGAAGGCCGCCGTCTCGGCCATCGACCCGACCAATTCGCTGGAGCTGAACGGGCTGTCGATCAACGCGTTTTCACGCCGCGAAACCTCGACCACGGTTGAGATGCGTGATGGCGAAAGCTTTGCCATTGCCGGACTGATCAAGGACGAATTCCTTGATAACTCGTCACAATTGCCCTGGCTTGGGGATGTACCGGTGCTGGGCGCCCTGTTCCGCAGCGCCGATTACCAACGCGCCCAGACCGAACTGGTCATCATCGTCAGCGCCCATCTGGTCACCCCGACCCGTGGCGAGGCCCTGACGCTTCCGACCGACCGCATCAAGCCGCCGAGCGAAGCGGACCTGTTCCTGTTCGGCCGCACCGCACGCAGCAGCTCCGGCCCAGCCAGTGAAGTGGCGAAACAGGACTTCAACGGCTCTTATGGCTATGTAATGGACTGACCACAGGAAAGATGGGGCCGATGATCAAGAAATCCGCTGTTCTGGCACTGCTTCTTGCCACTTCCGCCTGCGCAACGCGGGAAGCGGGCAAACCGCTGTCAGGTGACCTGTTTGGCCAATCCAATGCCAATAATACTGCCGTGATGAGCGGCGAGCGCGATTTCGCAATCCAGCTCGCGGGCCGGTTCGCCGAGGAAGTTCCGACCACCATCAACTTCGAATTCGACAGCGCCCAGCTTGACGGTGCCGCCCGCGCGACGCTGGACCAGCAGGCACACTGGATCAAACAGTTCCCCGAGGTCCGCTTCCGCGTTTACGGCCATACCGATGCCGTCGGCAGCAGCAGCTATAACAAACGCCTTGGTCGGCGCCGCGCACAGGCCGCCGTTAACTACCTGGTTTCACGCGGGATTAGCCGGGCCCGGCTGGAGGCAATGGTATCCTATGGCGAGACCCAGCCGCTCATCGTCACGCAGGACCGTGAACGGCGCAACCGCCGCACCGTGACCGAGGTCAGCGGCTTCCTGAAACGACATCCCACGGTGCTGGATGGCAAGTATGCGCAGATCATCTACCGCGAGTATGTTGCCAGTGCCGTTCCCGCCTCGACGCTGACGGCTGAGCAATCGCTGCAGAGCAATCTGGAATAAAATTCCGACTCAAAACCCCTTAACTTTTCCCTACAATTGGGGCTTTTTCGTCCAATTGTGGTCAAGATCTTAACGGACATTCTCTACAAGAGGTGAGGTGCGCCCCGCTCCGGGGCCCGGCTTCTTTTGACTATGAGGATGTTGGCGATGAGCAGCGGACTGCCGCAAACTGATACACCTGCAATTGTTGCCTGTACGATCAGTCGCGATGTTCAGAATTTCGACCTCTTGATCGAAGACATGGAGGCAGCTCTGGGTGAAGCCTGGGGCGATCTCGGGTTTTCCGAGGCGCTGGCGTTCTTCGCCCAGCCCGAGGCAGAAACCCTGCAATTCGTTGCCATGGCGATGGATGCCCAAGACGAGGATGATCTGACCCTGATGGGGGAAATCATCGCACAGGCCCATGCCAAGGAGATCAAGGTCATCCTCATCGCCGAAGACGTGACCCCGGCAGCGCTGCATTCGCTGCTGCGCCAGGGCGCCGATGAGTTCATCCCCTACCCCTTGCCGGAACAGGAGTTGCAGGCGGCCATCGACCGGCTCAGCGCCGAGGACAAGCCGCCGGAACCCGACACCAATCCGCACCAGCTGAAAAGCGGCAGTCGACGCGAAGGGGCCTTGATCGCCTGCCACGGCCTGGCCGGTGGCACCGGATCGACCACGCTGGCGGTAAACCTCGCCTGGGAGTTGGCCGAGCTCAGCAAGAGTAAGGAACCGCGCGTCTGCCTGCTGGATTTCGACATGCAATACGGTTCGGTTTCCACCTATCTGGACCTGCCCCGCCGCGAAGTCGTGATGGAAATGCTGAGCGAAACCGAAAGCCTGGACGAAGAGGTGTTTGGACAAGCGCTGCTCCCCTTCCAGGATAAGCTTCAGGTGCTGACCGCCCCGTCGGACATGATTCCGCTGGAAATCATCACCCCTGAGGACGTGGAACGGGTGATCGAAATGGCGCGCAGCCATTTTGATTTCGTGGTGGTAGATTTGCCACATACGCTGGTGCAATGGTCCGAAACCATCCTGCACATGGCACATGTCTATTTCGCGATGATCGAGCTTGATATGCGCTCGGCCCAGAACACCCTGCGGCTGAAGCGGGCGCTGCAATCTGAAGGCTTGCCGTTTGACAAGCTGCGCTTTGCACTGAACCGGGCGCCGAAATTCACCGACCTCAGCGGCAAGAGCCGCGTCAAACGCATGGCAGACAGTCTCGGGATCTCGATTGAACTCTTGCTACCGGACGGCGGCAAACCTGTACTGCAAAGCTGCGACCACGGTCTGCCGCTGGCGCTGTCCAATCCAAAAAATCCACTGCGTAAGGAAATCGCGAAGCTCGCGCAATCCCTGCACGAGCTGGGCCAGGCGGAAGCCGACGCAGCCGCTTAGGCTGCGGCAAAACCGGGGGATAGAAGTTGTTTTCGAAATACAAAAAACCAGCCGCCAAGAAACGTCCGGCACCGGTTCAGGCATCGGCTGCGCCTGTCGCAGCTGCCCCGGCGGCCGCGGAGGCCGCGCCCAAAGCGGCCGCCTCTCTACGTCGGCCCATGACGCGCGCCAAGGCCGAAGCGCCGCAGGCGGACAGGGACCGCAAGCGCAAAGAAAGGCTGGGCGAAATCAAGGTGCAGCTGCACCGTGAACTTCTGGAAAACCTGAACCTCGCAGCCCTTGAAAAAGCCAGCGAAAAGGAATTGCGCACCGAAATCTCGCAGATCGCCGGCGAAATCCTTGAAGAAAAGGGTATCGCCCTCAACCGCGAAGACCGCATGACGCTCAACAAGGAGCTCTATGACGAGGTCACCGGTCTGGGGCCGCTGGAAACCCTGCTTCAGGACGAAACCGTCAGTGATATCCTGGTCAACGGGCCGCAGCAGATCTTTGTCGAGCGCGAAGGCAAGCTGCAGCTGTCGGATGTGACCTTCAAAGATGAAAAGCACCTGATGCGGATCATCGACAAGATCGTCTCGGCTGTGGGACGGCGGGTCGATGAATCCAACCCTTATGTGGACGCCCGCCTTGCCGATGGCTCCCGTTTCAATGCCATGGTCCCGCCAGTTGCGGTTGACGGATCGCTGGTTTCAATCCGGAAATTCAAAAAAGACAAGCTCGGCATCGACGATCTGGTGAACTTCGGCGCCTTCACCGAGGAAATGGCCGCCTATCTTCAAGCTGCTGTGTCGACCCGGCTGAATGTGATCGTCTCGGGCGGTACCGGTTCGGGCAAGACCACCACGCTCAACGCGCTGTCCAGCTTTATCGACGATGCCGAGCGCATCCTCACCATTGAGGATACCGCCGAACTCCAGCTGCAGCAGACCCACGTGGGCCGTATGGAAAGCCGCCCGCCGAACGTCGAAGGCAAAGGCGAAGTTTCCCCGCGCGACTGTTTGAAAAACGCCCTGCGGATGCGTCCGGACCGAATTATCGTCGGCGAAACACGCGGCGAAGAGGTCATCGACATGCTGCAGGCGATGAACACCGGCCACGACGGATCGATGACCACGATCCACGCCAACTCGGCCCGCGATGGGATTTCGCGCCTTGAGAACATGATCGCCATGGCCGGGATTGAAATGCCGATCAAGGCGGTGCGCAGCCAGATCGCCAGCGCGGTGAACGTGATCGTTCAAGCCTCACGCCTGCAGGATGGTTCGCGCCGGATGACCTCGATCACCGAAATCACCGGCATGGAAGGCGATGTGATTTCCATGCAGGAGATCTTCCGCTTTCAACGCGTCGGGCTTACCCCGGAAAACAAGATCATCGGCCATTTCACCGGCACCGGCGTACGCAGCCACTATTCCGAACGCTTCCGCCTTTGGGGCTATGACCTGCCGCCGTCGATCTATGAGCCCACGCGGATGGAGGTGATCTGATGCAAATCCCTATCGAACCGCTGATCTACGGGCTGATTTTCGTCGGCGTCATCGTGCTGGTCGAAGGCATCTATCTGGTCGTCTTTGGCAAATCCATCCGGCTCAACAGCCGGGTCAGCCGTCGTCTGGAAATGATGGAGAAGGGCAATACCCGCGAACAGGTACTGGAACAGCTGCGTAAAGAGCTGAAACAGCACGGCAAATCTCAAACCATCCCACTTTATTCTTTGCTGGCGGAACGGGCTCAGAAGGCAGCGATCGCCTTTACCCCCAAGCAGTTAATCATGATCATGGGGCTGGTTGCGATCATCGCCTTTATCGGGCTCAGCGTGGGCACCGCTGCACCGTTCCCCGTGCGCATTTTGGGCTCCATCGTGATCGGCGTCGGCGGCGTCTTCTTCTGGGTCAACAAGAAGGCCACCAAACGTATGACGATGATCGAGGAACAGCTGCCCGACGCGGTCGAACTGATGGTGCGTTCGCTGCGGGTCGGCCATCCTTTCACCTCGGCCATTCAGATCGTCTCGAACGAAATCGAAGACCCGCTTGCCTCAGAGTTCGGCATGATTGCCGATGAAGCCGCCTATGGCCGCGACGTGGGTGAATCGCTGAAAGAAATGGCCGAACGGCTGGACATGCAAGACATGCGTTTCTTGGCAGTCGCCGTCACCATCCAGCAGCAATCGGGCGGCAACCTGGCCGAGGTTCTGGCCGGGCTGGCCAAAGTGATCCGTGCCCGCTTCCGCCTGTTCCGCAAGGTGAAGGCGATCACCGCCGAAGCGCAATGGTCGGGCAAGTTCCTCTCTGCCTTCCCGCTTCTGGCACTGGGGGGCATTCTTCTAAAGGATCCGAACTATTACGACAATGTTCTGGATCACCCGTGGTTCATACCTGCCTGTTTCCTGGTCGGGATCATGCTGACCGTGAACCTGTTTGTGATGAAAATGCTGACCAATATCGAGGTCTGAGGAGCGCGCAATGTCCATTCTTTCCGACATCAACGGCTTTCTGACCGATCAGTTCGGTGCCTTCGGTCCGCTGCTGGCGCTGGGTCTTCTGGGGTTGTTCATGATCCTGCTGGCGATCCCGCTGATCCTCAATCAGCCTGAGGATCCGCTGAAGAAGCTGCAAAAGAACATGGCGCCGGAAACGCAGGCGAAACCGCAAAAAGAACGCCTGCGCCAAGCCAACCGCAACGAACAGCTGCAAAAATTCGCCTCTTTCCTGGAGCCACAGAACGCCGAGGAACTTTCGGCGATGGAGCTGAAGCTGCGTCAGGCCGGCTATGCCTCAAAGGACTCAGTGCGCCTGTTCCATTTTGCCCAGTTTGCCCTGGGTCTTCTGGGGCTTGGCGCGGGGCTGTTCTATGTCTTCGTGCTGAAGGCCGGCACTGAATTTGACAGCCAACAGCTGGCCCTGCGCATCATTGGCCCCGGCGGTGCCGGATATATGCTGCCCAAATACTGGGTCACCCGCCGTATCGAAGAGCGCAAGAAACAGATCACCCAAGGCTTTCCCGATGCGCTCGACATGATGCTGGTCTGCGTTGAGGCAGGTCAGTCGCTGGACCAGTCCATCGTGCGCGTCGCCAAGGAACTGCACGCCTCTTACCCGGCGCTGGCCGAGGAATTCGAAGTGGTCGCCTATGAAATGAAGGCGGGCAAGGAACGGGAAAAGGTGCTGCGCGACATGGGCACCCGCTGCGGGGTGCAGGATGTTTCCTCCTTCACAACCGTGATGATCCAGTCGCAGGCCTTCGGCACCTCGATCGCCGATGCGCTGCGGGTCTATGCCGACGAAATGCGGGACAAACGCGTGATGCGCGCCGAAGAGGCTGCAAACAAGTTGCCAGTGAAAATGACTCTTGCCACAATGGGCCTCACGGTGCCGCCACTGCTGATCATTCTGGTCGGACCATCGGTGCAGGGCATCCTGAATATGGGCAACATGGGTAACTGATCATGGCCAATTCGCGGAGGGCAGTGCCCCACCGCCCATACGTTTCTGAAACCGCCATCCGTGCCGCCGCGCTGATGGCGGTGTTTGCTGTTGGGGCCTGCGATACGCAGATTATGCATCAGGATCCCGCCAGCCCCTGGGCACCCGGCGTGGATACCCGCAAACAGGCAGAGGACGGGCTGGTCGTTGGCCACCGGCTGATGGATGCCGGAGAGTATGAACTGGCCCTTGATGCCTTTACCCGCGCCGGGTTGGAGCACGGGCTGACCGCCGAGGTGCTGTCCAGCATGGGATCGGCCAATCTGGGACTTGGCCGTCTGGGTCAGGCAGAGACCCTGTTGCGACGCGCAACAAAGGCCGCGCCAGACTGGCCCGAGGCCCTGAACAACCTTGGCGTCGTCCTGATGGAGCGCGGAAAAACTCCAGAAGCCACACAAATTCTGCGCCGTGCCTATGCGCTGGATAATGGCGAAAGTGACGCAATCCGGGATAATTTGCGCCGGGCTCTCGAAAATCTTGAAAATTCCGCGCATAGTGATCCGCAAAACGAAAGTCGAAACGACTACACTTTGATGCGGCAAGGCGGCGGCAGCTACCGGATTGGCAAGGTGCCCTGACTCCAAGACCGCAAAGGCAGAGCAGCAAAAGGACGCATAAAATGCGCCAGTCAATTCTTGTGACACCATGCCTGATCGGCGCACTGGCCCTGTCGGCCTGCGTAAAACCCGATGGCAAGGAAACCGTCGAACGGGCGTTTCAGGACGTGAACGTCGTCGATGAACACAACCTCAACGATGTGATGCTGACCGTGGCGGACCCGAATGAGGCGGTGAGCTACTTCCAGAAATCGCTGAAATCCGCTCCGGACCGGATCGATTTCCAGCGCGGACTGGCCACTTCGATGATCCGCGCCAAACGCAATACCGAGGCCGCAAGCGCCTGGAAAAAAGTCGCGGCCCACCCCGAGGCGACCGTGGAAGACAAGGTCTCGCTGGCAGACGCCCTGATCCGCACCGGCGATTGGAAAGGCGCAAAGGCCGCGCTGGATTCAGTGCCACCAACACATGAAACCTATCGCCGGTATCGGCTTGAGGCGATGGTGGCGGATGCCAACAAGGAATGGAAACGCGCCGACAGTTTCTATGAAATCGCCACTGGCCTCACCACGCAGCCTGCCAAGGTGATGAACAACTGGGGTTACTCAAAACTCTCGCGCGGCAGCTATGCCCAGGCCGAGCGCCTGTTCAGCGACGCCATCCGTCAGGATCCCTCGCTGTTCACCGCCAAGAACAATCTGGTTCTGGCCCGCGGTGCCCAGCGCAATTACACCCTGCCGGTGATCCCGCTCGATCAGACAGAGCGCGCCCAACTGCTGCACACGTTGGCGCTGTCGGCGGTGAAGCAGGGCGACGTCAAGACAGGTGAGAACCTGCTGCGCGAAGCCATCACTACCCATCCCCAGCATTTTGAGGCCGCAGCCCGTTCGCTGGCAGCCCTCGAAAACGGCTGATCCATGGTCCATCTGGCCATCCCGGCCCAGGCCGCGCTGTGGTTCCTGCCCTTCGTGCTGCCGCTGTGCTATGCGGCGGCGCTGACCGACCTGCGCGGCATGCGCATTCCCAACTGGATCAATGACACGCTGGGTGCAGTCTATGTGGTGGTTGGGCTTTTCGTGATGCCGTCCTGGGCCGATTATGGCTGGCAGCTGCTGCATCTTCCCGTCGGGATCGGCCTTGGCTTTCTGTTCTATTCGGCCGGCATGATCGGCGCCGGGGATGCCAAATTCGCCGGGGCTGCCGCGCCGCTGGTGGCGCTCGCTGATCTGCCAGCGGTGATGATGATCTTTTCCGCCAATCTCCTTGCGGGCTTTGTTACCCATAGGCTGGTGAAATACACACCGCTGCGCAGGCTCGCGCCCGACTGGCGCAGCTGGAACGTCGGCAGCAAATTTCCCATGGGCCTATGCCTTGGCGGCACATTGGCCATCTACCTGATCCTTGGCGCCCTGTTTGGCAGCCTGCCTGCAGCCGCCTGATACCAAAGCTGAGACATCCTGTCGGTCACTAAAATCCAGCTCAAATTGCAACGCCTTTCCCGGAAATGCACCAGCATTGCCGTTGTCTTGCCACAGTGGTGAATAGACTGTGAGGTCAGCAACGCAGCTCTTGTCCCGTGCCCCGCCAGGCAGAGGCGTAGCAGGGGCACAGGATGAACAGACAGGCCGTGACATGAACATGCAGACCAGCGCCGTGGTGGCACCGCCCGCGCCCAAGGGGCTTGCCCAGATGCAGCTGCCCATCGTGATGATGCGCGATATCCTTCTAAAAACCATGTTCCGCAAGAACGCGGATATGGTCAGCGATATCGCCGCCGCGCTGTGCCTGCCGATCCCGGTGACGCAGGAACTGGTCGACATGGCCCGCGAACAGAAACTGCTGGAGGCGACCGGCACGCTCAACGCCAACAGCGGTAGTGAAATGGGCTATCAGCTGACCGATGCGGGGTGCGCGCGCGCGCTCGATGCGCTCAGCCAGTCCGAATACTACGGCGCCATGCCTGTGCCTCTGGATGTCTACCGCGAACAGGTCGAACGCCAGTCGATCCGCAACATCATGGTCACCCGGCAGCAACTAACCGATGCGATGGGGCACCTGATCCTGCCCGACAGCCTGCTGGACCACCTCGGCCCTGCCGTCAGCGCTGGCCGGTCGATCCTGATGTATGGCCCACCCGGCAACGGGAAATCCTCGATCTCGAACGGGATCCGCGATGCCCTGGGCGATTGTGTCTACGTGCCGCGCGCCATCGAATACGCCGGTCAGGTTATCACTGTCTATGACCCCATCGTGCACACCGCGGCCCCCGAAGAAGCCGAAGACCCCAATGCCCTGCGCCGCCCGCGCCGGTTCGACACGCGCTATGTGAAATGCGAACGGCCCACCGTGGTCACAGGCGGCGAATTGTCCCTGTCGATGCTGGATCTGGTCTACAACCCGACCGCGCGCACCTACCAGGCGCCGCTGCAATTGAAATCCACTGGCGGCATCTTCATCGTCGACGACCTTGGCCGTCAGGCAGAGCCGCCACAGGCCCTGGTCAACCGCTGGATCGTGCCACTGGAAGAGGGGCGCGATATTCTTGCCCTGCAATCGGGTGAAAAGTTCGAGGTCCCATTCGACACGCTGGTAATCTTCTCGACCAACTTCCACCCGAACGAGATCTTTGACCAGGCCGCGCTGCGCCGGATCTTTTTCAAGATCAAGATCGACGGTCCGGATCAGGAAAACTTCCTCAAGATCTTTGCCCTGGTGGCGCGCAAGAAGGGGATGCGCCTGGACGAGGCCACATTGGTGCATCTCCTGAAAACGAAATACCCCACCATCGACAACGTATACGCCAATTACCAGCCGGTGTTCCTGATCGACCAGATGATGGCGATCTGCGATTTCGAAGGCATCCCCTACGAGATGAGTCCCGATCTGATCGACCGAGCCTGGGCGAACATGTTTGTCGAGGATGAGGAGATCGTGAAGTAAGACGCTGCAAACAGCGCCCCCAGGCTAGGGGCCGTCGGCGCATTTCTTTTGGCTTTGCCTAGTCCGCTTCTGCCGTCCGGCTCATGGTGCGATCCTCCAGCGGGATTTCCGCCAGGAACAGCGACATCAGGCAAGCAAGGCAAGCCAGCACCGTAGCAGCCCAGAACACCGGGTGCAGCGCCTCGGCGATGCCGGTCACCACCGCCTCGCGCAGGCCGGGCTCCATCGCCATGATGGCATCCTTGCTGAGGCTGCGCGGGTTCATACCGCCAAGGGCACCGCCCAGTTCCCGCGTCAGACCGGCGGCAAACACCGCGCCAAAGACCGCCGTGCCGACCGAGCCGCCGATCATCCGGAACATATTGGCGCTAGCGGTGCCAACACCGACCATGGTCAGCGGGACCGCGTTCTGGATCGAAGTGACGCCAACCGCCATCACCGGCCCGATCCCGAGTCCCGTCAGCACCATCGATACCGCGATCCACCATTCGGACGTGCCGGTGCCCATCTGCGCAAGGGAGGCCATCGCCCCCGCCAGGATCAGCGTGGACACGGTGGGCATCCAGCGATACCGCCCGGTCCGCACCATGATCCGCCCCGAAATGGACGAACCAAGGATGATCCCCAGCATCATCGGAAAGGTGAACATGCCCGACAGCGCCGGCGACATGCCCCGCACCACCTGCATGAAAAAGGGCACAAACACGATGGTACCGAAAATCGCCGAACCGACGATCAGCCCAACGGCGTTGGACACCAGGAAATTGTTGATGCGGAACAGGCGCAGCGGCAGGATCGGCTCCTTGGCGCGGCTTTCGATCATCACAAAGACAGCCAGCGCCGCCAGTGTCGCGATCAGAAGGCCCTGCATCTCGGCGCTGCTCCAGGGCAGCGTTGAGCCGCCAAGGCTCGCTGAGATCACCGCCAGTGAAAGCAGCAGCGACAGGCTCAGCCCGCCCGCATAGTCAATCGAGGGACGCCGCCCGGTTGGCACCGAGCGCAGCGAGCGGGCCAGCACCACAAAGGCCGCAAGTCCCAGCGGCAGGTTCAGCAGGAACAGCCACTCCCACGCGAAATGCTGCACGATAAAGCCCCCCGCCAGCGGTCCGACCACGGTCGAGGCGGCAAAGACGCTGCCCAGCATCCCCTGATAGCGGCCCCGCTCGCGGGCGGGGACAGCATCGGCGACGGTGGCCATGGAGACGACGATCAACCCGCCACCGCCCACGCCCTGCACAAACCGCCCGGCCACCAGCACCCAGAGGTTCGGCGCCAGCGCGCAGATCAGCGAGCCGACAAGAAACACCACGATGCCACCCTGCATCACCGGTTTGCGCCCGAACAGGTCGCCCAGCTTGCCACAGACCGGCGCCCCGACGGTCGCTGCCATCAGATAGGCGGTGATGACCCATGTGATCTGCGACAATCCGCCCAGCTCGCTCAGGATCGTGGGCAGCGCCGTCGTCACCACCGTCTGACCCAGCGATGCAATGAACAAAACAGAGGCCACCGCGCCGATCATCAGCTTCAGCTCTCTGTCGTCCAGGGCTCCGGGGGTGCTTGGGATCGGTCCGCTCACGTGATAATCCTTGCTCTGGCTTGATTTGAGGGGGCCGCTCTGCAGTTGCATTGCGTTCGGCCCTGAAACAGGTCATCTGATACTAGCACATGTATGACCACGTCATTTACATGTCAACAGCATGTAATTTTGTCAGCCCCCCCTGGGCCGACGACCTCCTGGAGGATGGAACCATAGCCGGGCGCAACACCGAACTGACGCATTTCCTGGAACAGGCCGGGATTGACAGCCGCACCAGCACGGCTTCGCTGGAAATTGACGACGTGCTGCAACAGTGGCGGCGCCGGGTGAACAAGCGCGAGCTTGGCTCGGCGGCGCTGGCGGCCTTTGGGCTGGCCGAGGAGGTCGATCTGGCCCAGCTTGACGTGATGATGGCAATCTGGGCCCCGGCCAGCACCTTTGGCAGCGACGATGCCGAGGAAGAGGTCATGGTCTCTACCATCGCCACCCGGCTGCGCATCGACCCCTCGCGGGCCTCCCGCCTGACCAGCGACCTGATCGCCCGGGGGCTGGCCCGGCGCACCGTCAGCCAGCGCGACGCCCGCCGCACGCTGGTTGAGCTGACGGAACGCGGCACCGCCATCATCGAAGCCGTGAGCCAGTTCAAGTTCCTTGTTCTCGGAGAATTCCTGTCGGGCTGGAGCGAAGAGGAACTCGCCCTATTTGTCCCTCTGTTCGAACGGTTCGTCACCTGGACCGAAGAAGCCGGGGACATTGGTAACAACCGGTTCCCGGAGGAAATCAAAGCCATCAGCGCGCGGCTGGCGCAGGTCCCCGGCGCCTCCTGACGCCCTGCCCGCCGCCGCCCCGAACGGAACCTTTATGGATAGCACCGCCGCCTTGCCGCCCCGGATCCTGGACTGGTTCAGCGCCCGGGGCTGGACCATCCATCCGCATCAGCAGGACATGCTGGTGCGCGCCGCCGATCCCGCCACGCTGCTGATCGCCCCCACTGGCGGCGGCAAGACGATGGCAGGTTTCCTGCCGACGCTGTCCGAATTGGCGGACGGCAACCACGAAGGTCTGCACACGCTCTATGTCTCACCACTCAAGGCGCTGGCGGCGGATATCAAACGCAACCTGCGCACCCCGGTCGAGGAAATGGGACTGCCGATCCGGATTGACGACCGCACCGGCGATACCCCGCAATCGCGCCGCAAACGTCAGCGTGCCGACCCGCCGCATATCCTGCTGACCACCCCCGAAAGCCTGGCGCTGATGGTGTCCTACGAGGATGCCACCCGGACCTTTGGCGGGCTGCGGCGCATCGTCATCGACGAAATCCACGCTCTCGCCGAAAGCAAACGTGGCGACCAGCTGATGCTGGCGCTGGCGCGGCTGCAAAGCCTCTGCCCGGATCTGCGCCGGGTGGGCCTTTCGGCCACGGTGGATGATCCCGCCGCCGTCGCCCGCTATCTGGCGCGCAATCCGGACCCCTGCGATATCGTGCTGGCCGATCCCGGCCCCGCCCCCGATATCGCCATGCTGAACACGAGTGAGGCACCGCCCTGGGCCGGGGGCGGCGCGGCCTATGCGATCCCTGCCGTGCTGGAGCAGATCCGCGCCCATCAGACCACGCTGATCTTTCACAACACCCGGGCGCAGGCGGAAATCTTCTTTCACAACCTGTGGCTCGCCAATGAAGACGCGCTGCCCATCGCCATTCATCACGGCTCGCTTGACCGGGCGCAGCGCGAGCGGGTCGAGGCCGCGATGGTCGCCGGAGAGCTGCGCGCCGTGGTCTGTACCGGCTCGCTGGATCTGGGCATCGACTGGGGCAACGTGGATCTGGTGATCCAGATCGGCGCCCCAAAGAACGTCAAACGGCTGGTGCAGCGCATCGGGCGGGCAAATCACCGCTACAACGCCCCGTCCAAGGCTCTGCTGGTGCCCGCCAACCGGTTTGAAGTGATCGAATGCCACGCCGCGCTGGAGGCGGTGCAGGCAGGCAGGCTTGATGGCGATCCACGCCCACCGGGGCCGCGCGACGTGCTGTGCCAGCATATCCTGATCACCGCCTGCGCGGGGCCGTTTGATGCCGATGCGCTTTATGCCGAGGTCATCAGCACAGGCGCCTATGCCGCCCTCAGCCGCGCGGAATTCGATGCCTGTCTCGATTTCTGCGCCACCGGCGGTTACGCCTTGCGCGCCTATGACCAATGGCAGCGCCTGCTGCAGCGCCCGGACGGCCTGTGGCAGCTGCGCGATCCGCGCGCGGCGGCCCGCATCCGCATGAATATCGGCACCATTCAGGACGCCGACCTTCTGAAGGTGCGGATGAAACACAGCCGCGGCGGCAAGCCTCTGGGCGAAATCGAAGAGGCTTTTGCCGCCACATTGACCCCCGGCGACACCTTCCTGATCGGTGGCCAGATCGTGCGCTATGAATCCTTGCGTGAAATGACGGTGGAAGTCAGCCGCGACAGGGGCCGCAAGCCGAAGATCGCCGTGTTCTCGGGCACCAAATTTGCCACCTCCACCCAATTGAGCCAGGGCATTCTGGACCTTCTGGCGCGCGGCGACTGGCCCGATCTGCCCGCCCACACCGCCGACTGGCTTGACCTGCAGCGCCAGGTGTCCGAATTGCCCCGCGCCGGGCAGATGCTGATCGAAAGCTTTCCGCATCAGGGCCGGGAACATACCTGTCTCTATGGCTTTGCCGGGCGCAACGCTCAGCAGACGCTGGGGCTTTTGGTGACCAAACGGATGGAGGAGTTGGGCCTTGATCCGCTTGGGTTCGTTGCAACAGATTATGCCACGCTGATCTGGGGGCTGGCGGAGCTGACCGACCCCGCGCCGTTGCTGGAGGCCGAGACCCTGCGCGACGGGCTGGAGCGCTGGCTGGCGGAAAACGCGGTGATGAAACGCGCCTTTCGCGGCGCGGCTACCATCGCCGGGCTGATCGAACGCAACAGCCCCGGCGCCCGCAAATCCGGGCGGCAGGCGACGTTTTCATCCGATATCCTCTATGACACGCTGCGCAAGTACGATCCCGATCACCTGCTGTTGGATATCACCCGCGACGAAGCGCTGAGCGGGCTGGTGGATTTTGCCCGTATTGAGGAGATGGCCGACCGCATCCGCGGCCGCGTGACCCTGCGGCGACTTGAGCGGATCAGCCCGCTGGCCGCGCCCTTACTGTTGGAAATGGGGAAGGTGCCAGTTCAGGGCGCTGGAGCACAGAAACTGCTGGAGCGCGAAGCCGAAGAGCTGATGCGCACCTCGGGCCTCGCGGAGCTGGACACATGAACGATCCGGCAGGATCTCAGGGCGCCCTGCTCGGCTATGACTTCACGCTGGCAGGCGCACGGCTCACCGCGCTTGGCAGCGGCGCGCTCTGGTGGGCAGAGCAGCGGCTGCTTTGTGTCTCGGACCTGCATATGGGCAAATCCGAGCGCCACCTGCGGCGCGGCGGGGCTCCCCTGCCTCCGTATGAGACCCGCGATACACTGGCGCGGCTGGCGGCGCTGATCCGGCAGCTGCAGCCCGAGACCGTGCTGTGCCTAGGCGACAGTTTCGACGATCTGGCCGCCGCCCAGGCGCTACCGCCAGAGGACGTGCAGGACCTGCGCAGCCTGATCGCCGCACAGGACTGGATCTGGGTGGAGGGCAACCACGATCCGGGTCCTGCGGGATTTGGCGGTCGCTCCTGCACCGAGATGCGCCTTGGTCCGCTCACCTTTCGCCATATTGCCGAGGGTGACGCCGAAGCAGGAGAGATCTCAGGCCATTTCCACCCCAAGGCGCGGCTACGCCGGGGCAGTGCCCGCCCCGCCTTTCTGCTGGATCGCACCCGACTGATCCTGCCCGCCTTTGGCACCTATACCGGTGGGCTGCGCAGCAGTGATCCTGCCCTTGCGGGACTGATGGCGCCAGAAGCGATTGCGATCCTGACCGGACCAAAACCCCTGCCCTGCCCAATGCCTCGCTAGGCTGGCCCAGCTAGACCGGCCCCGCTAACGCAACGTCTTGTTCCCACCGGTCCCTGCAGGCCGTATGATCGCGCCATGAGCACAGATCGCATATCAGACAGTTTCGCCCGCCAAAGCGTGATGCAAACCCTTGGCGCCACGCTGGATTCCGTGTCGCCAGGCAAGGTGGTGGTCTCCGCCCCTATCCTGCCCAGCAGCCTGCAACAGCATGGCGTCGCCCACGCGGCGTTGACCTTTGCCATCGGCGATACCGCAGCAGGATACGCGGCGCTGTCCCTGATGCCCAAGGATCAGGAAGTGATGACCGCAGAGATCAAGATCAACCTGCTGGCGCCCGGCGCTGGGGATCGCCTGCGGGCCACCGGCACCGTGGTGAAACCCGGACGGCGGCTGGTCGTGGCCACCTGCGAAGTCCATGCCATCACCGGTGAGGAAGAAAAGCTGGTGGCGATCCTGCAAGGCACCATGGTGCCGGTCGCCAAGTAAAATCCTGCCCCACCAGAGACCAAACAGCAGAACACCCGCCGAAACAGTCCGGCGGGCGCAGCTGACAAAAGCGTCAGAGTATCAAAGCAATCAGGCGGTCAGACCTTCCGGCTCTGCCAGACCGTTGGCCCGGCAGCAGGCGGTGACCGTGTTGGCCAACAAGCAGGCGATGGTCATCGGACCGACACCGCCAGGCACCGGGGTGATGGCACCGGCACGCGCCGCAGCGCTTTCGAAATGCACGTCACCCACAAGGCGGGTCTTGCCTTCGCCCTTTTCCGGGGCGTCGATGCGGTTGATGCCCACGTCAATCACGGTGGCACCTTCCTTGATCCAGTCACCTGGCACCATTTCCGGGCGCCCGACGGCGGCCACCACGATATCGGCGCGGCGCACCACATCGGGCAGATCCTTGGTGCGGCTATGCGCGATGGTCACGGTGCAGCTGTCCCCCAGGAGCAGCTGCGCCATGGGTTTGCCCACGATGTTGGAGCGGCCGATCACCACCGCATCCATGCCCGACAGGCTGCCGTGATAATCACGCAGCATCATCAGACAGCCCAGCGGCGTGCAGGGCACCATGGATTTCTGGCCGGTGCCCAAAAGACCCACGTTGGAAATATGGAAGCCGTCCACGTCCTTGGCCGGGTCGATGGCATTGATTACCAGATCCTCGTCCAGATGGCCGGGCAGCGGCAGCTGCACCAGAATGCCATGCACGGCGGGATCATTGTTCAGCTGGTCGATCAGCGCCAGCAGGTCGGCCTCAGAGGTATCCGCCTCCAGCTTGTGCTCGTAGGAGTTCATGCCGACCTCGACGGTCTGCTTGCCCTTGGAGCGGACATAGACCTGGCTCGCCGGGTCCTCGCCCACCAGCACAACCGCCAGACCGGGGGTGATACCGTGCTCTTCCTTCAGGCGCGCCACATGTTCGCCGACCTGACCGCGGACCTTGGCCGCAAAGGCCTTGCCGTCAATGATATTTGCTGCCATCGCTTCGTTCCTTCTCAGGGCTGCAAGACCAGATGCGGCCTCGCGCTCATGTCTCGGGGATCTCTCGCGCCTCGCGCGAAATCGACCAATCCACCATATCGCGCCAGATACCTTCGACCAGAGCAGGATCGAGCCCCTCGGCCTCGGCGGTGCGGCAGGCGTTGACCACAACCTCCTCAACACGGGCCGGGATCCGTGCGGGCCAGCCATTCACCTGCTTCAGCTCTACCGCCCGGTCGATATAATCCGCCCGCGCCCGCAGCATCCTGACCAGTGCCACATCGAGCGCATCAATCGCGGCGCGCAACTCTCCCATATCGGCGCAGTCCTGCGGTGGTTTCGGATTGGTCATCGTCACAAAAACTCCTACGGCCCGGGAATAGGTCCCCGGGCCGCAGATTGCGCAATTTGCGCCTTAGAACAAGCCTTCGATCTGCCCTTCGGCATTCAGATGGATGTTTTCCGCCGCAGGGGTGCGGGGCAGGCCCGGCATGGTCATGATCTCACCGCAGACAACCACGACAAACCCGGCGCCCGCAGAGAGGCGGACCTCACGCACCGGGACCGAGTGGCCGGTGGGCGCGCCGCGCAGGTTGGGATCGGTCGAGAAGCTGTACTGGGTCTTCGCCATGCAGACCGGCAGGTTGCCATAGCCCTGATCTTCCCAGAGTTTCAGCTGATCGCGGATCTTCTTGTCGGCCAGCACTTCGTCGGCGCGGTAGATGCCCTTGGCGATGCGCTCGATCTTCTCAAAAAGGGTCAGCTCATCGTTGTAGAGCGGTGCGAACTGGCTGACGCCGCTGTCGGCGATTTCCGCGACGCGGCGGGCCAGATCGGCAGAACCTTCCGAACCCAGCTCCCAGTGACGCGACAGGATCGCTTCGGAGCCCTGGGTTTCCACGTAGTCCTTGACCGCCTGGATTTCCGCATCGGTGTCGGTGACGAAGTGGTTGATCGCGACGACAACCGGCACACCAAAGGATTTCAGGTTGCCGATGTGACGGCCGAGGTTGGCGCAGCCTTCCATCACCGCTTCGACGTTTTCGGCGCCAAGATCTGCCTTGGCCACGCCGCCGTTCATCTTCATCGCGCGCACGGTGGCGACCAGCACAACGCAGTCGGGTGCGATACCGGCCTTGCGGCACTTGATGTTCATGAACTTCTCGGCGCCAAGGTCCGCACCAAATCCCGCTTCGGTCACCACGTAATCAGCAACTTTCATCGCGGTCTTTGTCGCGATGACAGAGTTACAGCCGTGCGCGATGTTGGCGAAGGGACCGCCGTGGACAAAGGCGGGGTTGTTTTCCAGCGTCTGCACCAGGTTCGGCTGCATTGCGTCCTTCAGCAGCACCGCCATGGCGCCTTCTGCCTTGATATCACGGCAATAAACCGGGCTGCGGTCGCGGCGATAGGCCACGATCATGGCGCCCAGACGCTTTTCCAGATCCTGCAGGTCGTTGGCCAGGCACAGGATCGCCATCACTTCGGAGGCCACGGTGATGTCGAAACCACCTTCGCGCGGGAACCCGTTGGCAACACCGCCGAGCGAGACGTTGATCTGGCGCAGGGCACGGTCGTTCATGTCGACAACGCGGCGCCACTGGACGCGGCGAATGTCGATTTCCTGCTCGTTGCCCCAGTAGATGTGGTTGTCGATCATCGCGCTCAGCAGCGAGTGTGCCGAGGTGATCGCGTGGAAGTCACCGGTGAAGTGGAGGTTCATGTCCTCCATCGGCACGACCTGCGCGTAGCCACCACCAGCGGCACCGCCCTTCATGCCGAAGTTCGGGCCAAGCGAGGCTTCGCGGATGCAGACCATGGCGTTCTTGCCGATCTTGTTCAGACCATCGCCCAGCCCCACGGTGGTGGTGGTCTTGCCTTCGCCCGCCGGGGTCGGGTTGATCGCGGTCACCAGGATCAGCTTTCCATCGGGTTTGTCCTGCACCGAGTTGATGAAGGACTGGCTCACCTTGGCCTTGTCGTGGCCGTAGGGCAGCAGATCGTCATGCGACATGCCCAGCTTGCTGCCGATGTCCTGAATGGGGAGCTTCTTCGCTTCGCGCGCGATTTCGATGTCACTCTTGTAGCTCATGGCCTGGTTCCTGACCTGTTTCTGTCCGTTGACCGGCTCGCGGGCCGGAGTTGACCAAGACTTAGCCAGACTGCGGCAAATGGCGCGCGTGATTTCCGACATTATCGTGTCTTGAAGCGGCGTAGCGCGAATTCGATCGGAACTTCGAGTGTCCGAAAGGAACGCATTGTTCCTTTCGGGCGCGGCTTCAGGGCGCCCAGGCGCGCTGATCCGGCACAAAAACCGTCAGAGCATCCCCGATTGAGAGTCGCCCCGGACGTTCTACCCAGGCGGTGATTCCCCGTCGATTTTTCGCCGCAGGTTTGAATTTCGCGCCGTAACCGCCATGATCCTTTTCAATCTCGCGCCCCGGCAGCACGCAGGGGCGGTTCTCCATATCCACGGTCAGGGTGGTGCCATCCGGCCCCTGCAGCCGGGAACTGGGCGGGATGAAGGTGAAATCGGGAATACCGCGCAGCACCAGGCTGGCACCCAGCCAGGCCGGGTCGATCTGCTCCAGCCCCATATCCGCGGCAATCAGGGCCAGCTCTTCCTCAGAGAGAATGGTCAGCTGGCGCACGTTGCGGATTTCGGTGCCGGTGGGATAGAGGTTCTTCACCCGCACACAGGAGGGACGCAAACTGCCCTCGTGACGCTCCCCAGCAATGCCGTCAAAGCCGAGGTCCAGCGTCTGCTGTGGAATCGCTGCAAGCACCTCTCCTGCCGGAACCTGTCCCATCCAGACAATCTCTCCGGTGAATTCGGTTTCGCGCAAGACTGGCATGTGAGGACTCCCCTGTACTTCATCCGCTTTGCACTACCGCTTTCGCAGGGCACAGCGCTTGTGCCGAACCATACACGCTAAGCCCCGAACTGCCAGAGAGAACCATGGGCTTTACCCAGCGCCACCCCCACCCCAACCGGCCCGGTCCAAACAAATGCCCACTGCTGCAAAGAAAAAGACCCGGTCAAAGACCGGGCCTTTCACATTCAGGGAGCGCCTCAGGAGGACGGTTCCGGCTCCATGCCGCCCTCGGGCGGGGTTTTCTTCGGCTTGGCCTTGGGCACTGCGGTGACCGAGGCACTACCCTGATCGGTGTCGTCGCCTTCATCCTCGCCTGAATGCGGCGGCTCGCCACCCATGACGCGCTTGATCTCATCGCCGGTCAGGGTTTCGTACTCGAGCAGACCCTGCGCCAGACGTTCCCATTCGTCGTGATGATCGGTCAGGATCTTGAAGGCGCGGTCATAGCCCATCTGGATGAACTCGCGTACCTCTTCCTCGATCAGCTCCTTGGTATGCGCGGAGACCGAGAAGCCAGTGGTGTTGCCACTGTAACCTTCGTGCGCCTCGGCATAATCGATATTGCCGACCTTTTCCGACATACCCCAGCGCATCACCATGGCGCGGGCCAGCTGGCTGGCCTGCTGGATATCGCCGGCCGGGCCGTTCGAAACGTGGCCTTCACCGTATTTGATGATTTCGGCGGCCTTACCGGCCATGGTCATCGCCAGCTTCTGCTCGCACTCGTCCTTGTGCCAGTTGAGCCGGTCCATCTCGGGCAGGCTGACAACCATACCCAGGGCACCGCCGCGCGGAATGATCGTCGCCTTATAGACCGGATCACACTCGGGCAGCTTCAGGCCAACAACAGCGTGGCCCGCCTCGTGATAGGCGGTCTTTTCCTTCTGATCCGCCGTCAGCACCATCGAGCGACGCTCGGCGCCCATCATCACCTTGTCCTTGGCGTTCTCGAAGTCTTCCATGGTGACAAAGCGGCGGCCGACGCGAGCAGCCATCAGCGCAGCCTCGTTCACGAGGTTCGCCAGATCCGCACCGGAGAAGCCCGGGGTGCCGCGCGCGATGATGCGCATATCCACATCGGGGCCCAGCGAGGTCTTGCGTGCGTGCACGCCGAGGATCTTTTCACGGCCCTTGATGTCCGGGTTACCGACGGTGACGTTGCGGTCAAAGCGGCCCGGACGCAGCAGGGCGGGGTCGAGAACGTCCTTGCGGTTAGTCGCCGCCAGGATGATCACGCCTTCGTTGGCTTCAAAACCGTCCATCTCGACCAGCAGCTGGTTCAGCGTCTGTTCGCGCTCGTCGTTACCGCCGCCATAGCCGGCGCCACGATGGCGGCCCACGGCGTCGATTTCGTCGATGAACACGATGCAAGGTGCGTTTTTCTTGGCCTGTTCGAACATGTCGCGCACACGGGATGCACCGACACCGACGAACATTTCAACGAAGTCAGAGCCCGAGATGGTGAAGAAGGGCACGCCAGCCTCACCCGCGATGGCGCGGGCCAGCAGCGTTTTACCGGTACCCGGAGGGCCTACCAGCAGCGCACCCTTGGGGATCTTGCCACCGAGGCGCGAGAATTTCTGCGGGTTGCGCAGGAATTCCACGATCTCTTCCAGCTCTTCCTTGGCTTCATCGATACCGGCAACATCGTCAAAGGTGACGCGGCCATGTTTCTCGGTCAGCATCTTCGCCTTGGACTTGCCAAAGCCCATGGCGCCGCCTTTGCCCCCGCCCTGCATCCGGTTCATAAAATAGACCCAGACACCGATCAGCAGCAGGAAGGGCAGCAATGTGATCAGGAACGACTGGAAACCCGACTGCTGCTGTTTCTCAGCCCGCACCGGGATGTTGTTCTCGATCAGCATCGAGGTGACTTCCGCGTCCCCCGGCTTGATGGTGACATAGCTCTGGCCATCGGATGTGGTGAAGCGGACCTGCTCCCCGTCAAGGGTGACGGTGCTGACCTGCCCGCCTTCGACGGCGGCGACAAAGTCGGAATAGGTGCGCTCACGGCTCTGCATGGTGCTGCCCGACCCGCTGAACAAATTGAACAGCGCGAGGATCAGCAGAAACAGAACGACCCAGAAGGCGATATTGCGTGCATTACCCAAGGAAAATCTCCCAATATTCGAGGCGACGCGTAGATCGCCCACGTTGCGCTTAAAATAGGGAACATTCGGTCAGGTTCAATGCGATAAAAAGGATGCAAAGAACTCTTCTTCGCTGCAGGTCAGCTCTGCCGTACATCCCGGCGCCGGTCTCACCAGCGGTGCGGCAATCAGATCGGCCCCGCGCCACAAAGCAGGGGTGACCTCCAGCACTGGTCCCGGCAGACCGGTTTCCCGCCAATCCGGACAGAGCTGAAGTCCCTCTGCTCCGAGGGCACGCACCTTGCAATCATCTGATTTTACGTAACTAATTCCCCAGCGCCCATCCCAGACCTGCCCAACTTCCGCGATCTGGCCACGTACGGCCTGCGCTTCGCGGCAGATCCAGAGACGGCCCCGGCGGCACAGGATGCGCCCACCAGCAAGGGTGGCCGAACCGCCGGTACGGGCGGTTTCCAGCGCCGCCATCATCGGCGCGCGCCGCGGCGGATAGGTGCCGCCAGAAACCCATTGCAGCGCCGCCCGCAGCAACCGGTGGGCAATTTCATCCGGCAGTCCCGCAAAATACGCCCGCTCTACCGCCACAGCGCCCGCCTGAAACGAAAATCCCTCCTGCGCCGCCGATAGTGCATAGTGATCAAGCGTTTGCCGCGCCTGTTGCATATTTTTTGCAACAAGCGACAGCGCCTCGACGCTCAGCCCCAGTTCTTCAAGCATCGGCAGGGCCTGGCGCAACCGCACCCGGTCGAATCGCCTGTCCTCATTTGACGGATCGTCGACCCAAGGTACGCCTTCGGCGCGCAGGTAATCACGCAGATCCGCCCGGCGCAAAGACAAGAGCGGACGCAGCAGCGTCAGATCCTCAAGCTGCCGCACGGCGGACATTGCTGATAATCCATCCACGCCAGAGGCCCGCGTCAGCCGCATCAGCACGGTTTCCGCCTGATCGTCTGCCGTATGACCCAGCGCCAGTGCGGCGATGCCTTTGCTGCGCGCCCAATCCCGCAGCAGACCATAGCGAGCCTGCCGGGTCTGATCCTGCAGATTGCCAACGCCGGGTCCCTCGGCCCAGTGCAGAATATCGTGTGAAAGTCCAAGGCCCGTGGCCAGCGCCGCAACGCCCTCCGCCTCTGCGGCCGAGGCTGCGCGCAATCCGTGGTCCACCGTGACCGCGTAAAGCTGCACCCCTTCGGGTGTCAAAGCGCGGTGTAGGATGTGAAGAAGCGCAACCGAGTCGCTCCCCCCGGAAACGGCAACCCCCAGCCGCTCTGGCAGGGGGTGTGGGATCTGGGCGCGAACGCCTGCAATGATATCCGCCGCGTCTTGCGTCAAGAACAGCCCAGCGTGGCCATCTCCGCCTCGGCACGGGCCACCGTATCATTGCCGGGGAACCGTGCGTTGACTTCAGAGAGGGTGATGCAGGCCTGATCGCGCTGGCCCAACCGGCCAAGAGCGGCACCCAGCTCGAACAACGCCTCGGGCGCCATCGGGCCAACCGCATCGCCGGTAAAGGACGCCAGATAGGCCCGCGCCGCCTCACGCGTGTCGCCCAGACCATCCATCGCCTTGCCGCGATGGAAATCGGCCTTTGCCGCCAACGGGCTACCCGGATAAGCGGCATTGAAGGCCGCGAATTTCTCGGCGGCGTCCTGATAGCTGCCTTCGTCCAGCGCCTGCTTCGCGGCATCGAAATCGGCGCGCTCGCCCACCGCCAACTCGCTGGCAGCACCCGGCACAGGAACCGGCACAGAAGTCTCGATGCTTGCCGCCTCGGTGTCCCCGCCCAGCGTCGAGGTTTCACCCAGAGCACTGATGTCGCCGCCTTCCAGTTCGACCAGACGGAACTCCAGATCGCCAATGCGGTTGGTGCCATCGGCAACGATCCGGTTGATGCGGTATTCCAGCTGTTCGGTCTGAGCGGTCAGGCGCTGCAGCTCGGTTTCGATCGCCTCGACCCGGTCCAGCACCGAACTGCCTGCCAGATTGGTGGCAGGCGCGCCGGTGGTGGACAATTCGCGCGTCAGACGCTGGATCTCCACGTGCAAGACGGTCAGTTCCTGCCGGATATCGGCAAGGGTCTGCTGGTCCTGCGCTGCTGCGGGCAGCGGCCCGAACAGCGCGGCAACGGCGGCCGAGGCAATCAGGGTGGCGCGGATCCGGCGGGGCAGCTGCATCGCCTTACCCCGTCAGGCCGCTGGCCAGAACGGTCACGGCGCGGCGGTTCTTGGCATAGCAGCTTTCGGCCGAACAGATCTCAAGCGGGCGTTCCTTGCCATAGCTGACCACCTGGATCCGGTTGCCCGCAACCCCTTGGGAAATCAGGAACTCCCGCGCCGAATTGGCCCGGCGCGCACCAAGCGCAAGGTTGTACTCGCGGGTGCCCTGCTCATCCGCGTGGCCCTGGATCGTGACGTTGTAATCGGTATTGGTCAGCAGCCAACCCGCCTGCCCGCGCAGGACCTCTTCGGCCGCAGGCGACAGGCTGGACTGATCCACCGCGAACAGCACCCGGTCACCGATGGCCTGCTGGAAATAAGCCGGGCTGGTGGGATCTGAAACCGATCCCGCTGCACCGGCGCCCGCGCCGCTGCCATCCCCGAACCTGGTGTCGTCCCAGGAGGCGTTGCTACAGCCTGCAACCCCAAGGGCCGCGACCACCAGAAGTGCCTTTTTGAAACCGCTCATGCTCATTCCCTACCCCTTTACGTTTCTTGCTGGCAGCCTACCACATGTCGGATCAGGCAGCCATGCCGGTATTTATGCCCCTTTGACCATTGCGTTATGGTCCGGGCCTCAGTTCTGCAGCGGCGACCAGGCCGGATCCGATGCCCCGTCGGGGGTGCGGACCGGCTTCAGGTTGCGCCCAGTGATATCCACCGAATAGAGCAGCGCCCGGCCGCTCGCCCCCTGGGTTTCGCGGGTGAACATGATCACCCGGCCATTGGGCGACCAGGTCGGCCCCTCGTCCAGGAAGGACGCCGTCAGCAGGCGTTCCTCGCTGCCATCGGTGCGCATGACGCCGATATGGAAACGGCCCTTGCTTTGCTTGGTAAAGGCGATCAGATCGCCGCGCGGCGACCACACCGGGGTGCCATAGCGCCCGGTGCCAAAACTGATCCGCCGCGCCGCGCCGCCCGCTGCGGGCATCACGTAGAGCTGCGGCGCGCCAGAGCGGTCGCTTTCAAACACGATCTGGCTGCCATCCGGCGAATAGGAAGGCGCCGTTTCGATCGACGGTGCGTTGGTCAGGCGGGTGCGTTTTCCGCTGGCGATATCCATCGTGTAAATGTCGGTATTGCCGCCTTGGGATTGTGAATAGACCACAGTGCGCCCATCGGGGGCGAAACGCGGAGCAAAGCTCATGATACCATCGTCCGCCGACAGGATGCGGCGCTGCACCTTACCCACGTCCAGCACGTGGATCTGCGGAAAGCCGGTCTCGTAACTGGTATAAAGCACCCGGTCGCCGGTAGGCGAAAACCGCGGCGCCAGCACGATGGCATCGCTGTTGGTCAGATACTGCACGTTGGCGCCATCATAATCCATGATCGCCAGCCGTTTGCGGCGGTCGTTCTTGGGGCCGGTTTCAGACACAAATACCACCCGGCTGTCGAAATAGCCGCCCTCACCCGTGATCCGGCTGTAGACGGCATCGGCCACCTTGTGCGCCATGCGCCGCCAGCCATCGGTGGTCCCGGAAAACTGCAACCCGCCGCCAAGCTCCCCTTCGGAAAAGACATCATAGGCGCGGAAGCGCACGGTCAGACGCTTGCCCTTGACGCTGACTGCGCCGGTGATCAGCGCCTGCGCATTGACGGCCTTCCAATCAGCAAATTTCACAGCGTCGTCAAAGGCGGCTACCTTGGAAATATGCGCCGAGGCCGGAACCTCGCGGAACAGGCCAGTGCCGCTCAGATCCGCAGCCACCACCCGGGCGATCTGCGCCGCGTATTCGCGCGCTGCCGGGTCGTCTGGAATGAAATCGGGCACCGCATAAGGCAAGGGCTCGATCACGCCCTGATCGATCTCGATCCGCAACGGCCCGTTTTGCGCCAAGGCAGACCCGTTCAGCGCCAGAACGGCGCCGCAGAATGTCAGGCCAATCAGAGCCAGGCGAGCCAGATAGGTCTTCATTTGATCCGCATCCTTTCGGGATTGAATGTCATCTCAATATCACGCCATTGCGCATATTTTTCAGGGGGAAGTTGAAATCCTCGTGACCCGCAGCGGATAATTGCCCGCCGGGCGGCCTCATATGCCTGTTTTGCCGCCGTTGCCGAGCCGCCGGTGCTGGACAGCATCCGGATCGAGCCGCTGTCGGGTTTGCCATCCTGCGCGAGGGAGACACCCACGACCACGGTGGTCTTTAGCGCCTCGGTCGATAGCGAGCCGACATTCCAGCATTGCGACACCGCAACCCGCAGGGCGTCTTTTTCGCCCGAGGTCAGCGGCGGGCCAGAGGGTACCGGCGCCTCCACATCCGCGCCGCCGGACAACGCAGCGGCAAGCGCATCCTCCACAGCAGAAGGGTCCACCTGCGGCTGGGTGTCTTCGGTCTCAACCGGCGTCGACGCCGCTTCAGGCTCCGGCTCCGGCGCCGCCGCGCGGCGTATCGGGCGCCCACGGGGCCGCAGGGACTGCTCGGGCGCGGTCACGGTCTGCTCGTCGCTTTCGTTCTCTTCGGTCACGATACGGTCGCTGGCGGCCTCGGGGGCGGTGGCCTCCTGGACTTCCTGCTCTGTCTCGGCACCGACGTCGGGGGAGACTTCGGGCTGTTCGATCTCATCCACTGCCGTGTCCGGCTCGGGCGGGGCCACCGGCACCGGGGCGACCCGGTCCACCGGGCGCTGCTGCTGTACCTCGGGCTGCGGCGCCACCAGCGCCGTTGTCTCCGGCGGCTCAGGCACGCCGGGCGCCGTGTCCGGCACCTCGGGTTCGGCAGGTTCCGGGGGCTGTTCGGGCGTTTCTGCCACCACCGGGTCGGGGACTGGCGGGGACAGGGGTTCGGGTGTGGGGGGCTCCGGCTCTGGCCGCTGCTGTGGCGGCAGGGACACCTCAGGCGCGGCACTTTCCTGCGGCGGCTGCAGCGTGCTGGCCTCGGGCGCCACCTGCGGCGCCTGCCGCGTCTGGCTGAGGCGCTCGAATTCCTCGGCGCTGATCAGAGAGACCTCCTGCACCTCGAACGGCAACGGCTCGGACGGGAACCAGGCGCCAAATGCGACCCAGCTCAGCAGCAGCCCATGCCCCGCAAGAGAGATCTTGGTTCCGGTCTGCACGCGTCGTGCCCCCGCCTATTGATCCGGGCCGCTGCCCGACCCGCCATCTGCCGCACCCGCAGGTGCACCATCCAGCGCCGGACCACCAACGTCGGTCACCAGACCCACGTTGGAAAAGCCGCCCGCATTGAGCGCCCCCATGATCTGCATGACATCGCTATAGGCAATCGCCCCATCGGCGCGCAGATAGACCCGGTCAGAGCTGCGTTCGGCCGCGATGGCGCGCAGTTTCACCACCAGTTCGTCCCGCGCGACCGAGGTGGTCTGGATCTGGATATCGCCGCCTGCGGTCATGGTGACGGTCAGCGGCTCTTCCTCATCGCCGGGCAAGGCGCCGGCAGCGGTTTTCGGCAGATCCACCGGCACACCCACCGTCATCAGCGGCGCGGCCACCATGAAGATGATCAAGAGTACCAGCATCACATCGACAAAGGGCGTGACGTTGATTTCGGCCATCGGCTGCACCCGGCCGCGACGGCGGCCCCGGCGGCGCCCGCCCGATCCCGAAGACGACTGTTGAACAGCGGCGCCCATGGCTCAGGAATCCAGCTGACGGCTGAGAATGGTAGCGAATTCATCGGCAAAGGCTTCATAGCCGCCAAGGATCCGGTCACTGTCCGCGCTCAGCTTGTTGTAGAAGATCACCGCCGGGATGGCGGCCAGAAGGCCAAGGCCCGTTGCCATCAGCGCCTCGGCAATACCCGGCGCGACAACGGCAAGGTTGGTGTTCTGCTGTTCGGCGATTTCGATAAAGGCAGTCATGATACCCCAGACGGTGCCGAAAAGACCGATAAAGGGCGCCGTGGAACCGACGGTGGCCAGCACTGGCAACCCGCTTTGCAGGGTTTCTGCCTCCTTGGCGATGGCCACATCCATCGACCGGTCAATGCGCGCCTGCGCGCCGGGGATCAGCCCGCCATCGCTGCGATGGCTGCGGCGCCATTCCGCCATGCCAGCAGCAAAGATCCGCCCCGATGGCCCGGCCGGATCCGGCCCCAGCTGATCGAACAGCCCGTCCAGAGGCTCACCCGACCAGAAGGCGGCTTCAAAATCCGCCGCTTCGGCCCGTGCTTTGCGATAGTTGATGATCTTCTGGATGATGATGCCCCAGGACCATACCGAGGCGGCGATCAGCATCAGCATCACCAGTTTCACGGTGATCGTGGCCCGCGCGAATAGGCCCCACATAGAGAAATCAATCTCCTGCGCCAGCGCCAGAGTTTCTGCTTCCATTTGCCTGCTCTATCGTTTCCGGCCATCTGCCTGCGGCCTTGATTGAGGCAACGCTAGCGCAGTTCACACGGAAAAGCCAATGAAACAGGCGTGACAGAGGCCCCAGCCTAGAGCAATGCGCGAATCTCTGCCGGCAGGCGTGTGGGACGTCCATCCGCCGCGGTGACGCAGACCGCCGTGACCACCGCCTTGAACAGGGGCGTGTCGCCGCGCCGCACCAGCTGCCGCATCGTAAGCCGCGCCCCGGTCAGTTTTTCCACCTCGGTTTCCACCACCAGCTCATCTTCGAACTTGGCAGGCGCCAGGTAATCGGCTTCGATCCGCTGCACCACCCAGATGAGACCCGCATCGCGCATGGCATTCTGGTCATTGCCAAGCTTGCGCACCCAGTCGCTGCGCGCCCGCTCGATATAGCGCAGGTAGTTGGCGTGATAGACGATCCCGCCCATGTCGGTGTCTTCATAGTAGACCTGTAACGGGAATTCATGCGTCATGATCTGCCCTTTCTCGCTCTTGCCCGCACCCTAGGGCGCCCCCCTCAGGCCAGCAAGCCCCCGGCCTTTATGACGGTGCGGGATCTTCCAAGGGGTAGTCCGCCAGCACCTCATAGCGCGCACCATCCGGCGTCAGGGTCGAGCGGAACAGCGCCATCCGGTCGATCTGCATCTCTGGCAGCGAGAAATCCCCCTGCGCCTGCAGGAAGGCGCCAAGGCGCTGCGCCCTGTGCTCCGGCATCTGGCGGGGAAACCGGGCAAGGGTGATATGCGGGCGGAACCTTTCGCGCGGCAGGTCGATCTCCGCCCGCTCTGCTGCCCGCCGCACCTGGTCGCGCAACCGGGACAGGTCGGGATCCGGCGCCACCGCAGCAAAAAGGATACGCGGCATACGACCGCCAAACAGATCCAGCCCAGTGATCCGCAACCTCAGGGGCATCGCCGCAATCCGCGTCAGCTCTTCATGCAGCAGCTGCAGTGCGAAATCGGGCTGATCGTCCAGAAAGGCCAGCGTCAGATGCAGATTGTCCCCTGGCACCACGCGCCCCACCGGGATCTCCTCTTGCAGGGTCTCCAGCGCCAGAATGGCCTCCTCTGGCAGTGACAGCCCGACAAAGGACCGCATGGCGCTGACCTCCCCCGTTACTGAACCGGTGTGTCCGGCGGCGGCGCCTGAAGACGCGCAAACAGGCGCAGCGCGTGCGAGGCATCATCCGCAGCCACCGGCATCATCCGGTCATAGGCGGCGGCGATCACCCCGGCGATCTCCGGACGCAGGATGGTCGCGCCGGTTTCCGGCAGCACCGCCAGCGGGGACCTATCGGCAAAGGCGCCCTCGCCCCACATCAGCATCACCTGCACCGCCTGCGTCAGCGCCAGGGTTTCCGCAGGCATCCGCGCCATGTCACCCTTCATCCGCAGGAAGACGAACCCGGCCTGGATGGCACCCTGATCATCAAACCGAAAGGCGCGGTACTGGCTGGCATCCGCCGCCTTGAGCCGCGCCACCAGAGGATCCAGATCCGGGATCAGACGGCCCAGATCCAGAACTTCCAAAAGCTCATCCCACTCGCGGAAGAAAAAGAACATCAGATTGGCGCCCAGTTCCGGGTCGGTTTCGGCCATCTGGTGCCCTGCCAGCGTCACCACAGCTTCGAGCGCACCCTTGATTGTCTTCAGCGTCTCCTCTTCGACACCAAAGACGATAGGCGCAATCGGTCGGCCCCAGCGGGCAAAGGCATAGCCGCCGCCGGGGCGGGAAAACAGCGCTTCGATCTGCTCCGGTGTCAGGTCCAGTGTCATGATGGCGGCTCCGTCGGTCATCCCAGTCTCGCATCGGGGCCGTCTATGCCTGCAAGAGGGCTGAACGGCAAGGGGCAGCTCCCGCGCCCGCAGGACCCCGGCTGCGCCGATGATCCTGACCGGCTTTGGGCCCGGCGCCGCTGTCGCGGCGCGGTTGCGCCATCCGCGCACGCCCCTTTTTCGGGTCAAGGGACGCGCCAGCGGCCACGCGGCACGCGTGGTTCACCCTTGAGGCGGAAAAGGGGAACACACAATAGAAAATGTTCCTGAGGGACAGATCTGTCCTTCAGGAACCTCTCAGCAAGTTATTGCGCCGCCATAGCGGCGCCCCGCCCCTTCAGGAAAACAGATCGCTTTGCGATTTCGGCGGCGCAATCCCCAGATGCGTCCAGGCCTTCTGCGCCAGCATCCGGCCACGCGGCGTGCGCTGGATCAGCCCCTGCTGCAACAGGAAGGGCTCGATCACCTCTTCCAGCGCATCACGGCTTTCGCTCAGCGCCGCCGACAGGGTTTCGATACCCACCGGGCCGCCCGAATAATTCTCGGCAATCAGCCGTAGGTAACGGCGGTCGGCGCCATCTAGGCCCAGATTATCGACACCAAGCCGGGTCAGCGCGCCATCGGCCAACTCCCGGGTGATCGTGCCATCGCCCTCGACCACCGCAAAGTCCACCACGCGGCGCAAGAGCCGCCCGGCGATCCTGGGGGTGCCGCGGGCGCGCCGCGCGATCTCCCGCGCGCCAGCCTCATCCGCCGGGGCGCCAAGCTTGCGGGCGTTGCGGGTGACGATCTCGTGCAGCTCTTCCACGGTATAAAACTGCAGCCGCGTGGGAATGCCGAACCGGTCCCTGAGTGGCGTGGTTAGCAAGCCCATCCGGGTGGTGGCCCCAACCAGAGTAAAGGGCTGCAATTCGATCCGCACGGTGCGGGCCGCCGGTCCTTCACCGATGACGAGATCCAGCTCGAAATCCTCCATCGCCGGGTAAAGCACCTCCTCCACCGCCGGGTTCAACCGGTGGATCTCGTCAATGAACAGGACGTCCCGCGCCTCCAGATTGGTCAGGATCGCGGCCAGATCGCCTGCCTTGGCCAGCACCGGGCCAGAGGTCATACGGAAGTTGACGCCCAGCTCGCGCGCCACGATCTGCGCCAGCGTTGTCTTACCAAGGCCGGGAGGCCCGTGAAAAAGCGTGTGGTCCATCGCCTCGCCGCGGCGGCGGGCGCTTTCGATAAAGACGCGCAGGTTGGCACGCGCCTCGGCCTGACCGATAAACTCGCCCAGCCCCTGCGGGCGCAGGGCACGGTCGCCATCGCCTGCACCGTCTTCGGGCAATGGATCGGGGCGCAGAGTCGGATCGGCGTCAATCATTTCGGCCTCGCAGGCTATTATTCGCACGCTCCCGTCCGGCTGACAGGCCGGACAGTGCCCGGCCGCCCCTCCAGGCGGGCACTTCGTTTCCACCAGCGGCCGGGCACTGCGCTTTGTGCTTCACTGCCATTCTTCGTTCACCCTTTGGGCGCCAGCAGGCGCAGCGCGGCGCGGATCAGCTCCGCCTCTCCGGCTTCCGGCTCTGCTGCTGCGGCCTCGGCCACGGCAGCAGCGGCATCCGACGGCCCATAGCCAAGGTTCCCCAGCGCAGACAGCGCCCCGGCCGAGGCCGCAGCAGCTCCGCTGGGTTGTTTCTGCTGTTTCTTGTTCTTGCGCGCGGGTTTTGCCGCGGGTGCGGGTTCGCCCGTTTCCACCACCGCGTCCAGCTCAGGCCCGTCCATTGCCTCGGTGACGGTCCCGCCCATGGCCATCACGCCGGGCGCCTTGTCCTTCAGATCGAGCACGATGCGCTGCGCGGTCTTGGGACCGACCCCCTTGGCCGCCTTGACCGCTGCCCAATCGCCAAGCGCAATGGCGCGGCTAACCCCATCTGGCCCGAGCGCGCTGAGGATGGCCAGCGAGACCTTCGCCCCGACCCCCTGCACCGAGGTCAGCAGCCGATGCCATTCCTTTTCCGCCAGCGAGGTAAACCCGAACAGCTGCATCAGGTCCTCGCGCACCAGGAGTTCGGTATAAAGCGCCACCGCCTCTCCGACACCGGGCAGCGCCGCCATGGTCCGATCCGAGCAATAGACAATATAACCAACGCCGCGCACGTCGATCAGCACGTGGTCCTGGGCGCGGTACTCCAACCGTCCGGTGAGTTTTCCGATCATGCCCGCACCTCCTTCAGGACCCGCTGCTGCGTACCCCCGTAATAGGCGTGACAGATGGCAATCGCCAGCGCATCGGCCGCATCCGCGCCCTTGGGCGCGCAGCCGGGCAGTTGCAGTTTGACCATATGCAGGATCTGCCCCTTGTCCGCATGTCCGACGCCAACCACCGTCTTCTTCACCCGGTTGGGCGCATATTCCCCCACCGGCAGACCGGCCTTGGCCAGGGTCAACAGCGCAACGCCGCGCGCCTGCCCCAGTTTTAGCGTCCCTGCACCGTCCTTGTTCACGAAGGTCTGTTCGATGGCCGCCTGATCTGGACGATAGGCCGCGATCACCTCGCTGACCTGATTGTGGAGCGACAAGAGCCGCTCTCCCAGATCATCCCCATCTGACTGGCACAGCCCGTTCGCCACATGCGACAGGCGCGTGCCCTGCGATTCGATAACGCCCCAACCGAGGGTCCGCAGCCCCGGATCGATTCCCAAAATCCGCATGCTGTGACCGGTCCCTGCTCATTGGTTCGAATTGTTTTGAAGGTCCACTAGCACAAAAGGCGAACATATCCAAACGCTTTCGCCTTGGGCCACTCAGGGGCGCGAACACCGGAAACGGCGCAAATCGGTAAATTCGGGTTCGAAAACGCCTTCTCGTTGTCGGGCTGCGACATCCGCTGGCGCAAACACTGCAAAACGGAGGAGAGCCCTTATTTACAAGGCCAAAAGCCATGCAAAATTTGCATGGGGCCATGCAAAAATCGACCTTGCTGCCGACGGATTTCGCCTCTACCTGCCGATTAACGTCACACGGCGCATCACAGTAACACATACCCAAGAGGACAAGGATATGGCTGCATTCGACACCACCCGCACCACCTATGGCTCCGTCGGCCTGTTTGGCCGTATCGGCGGCCTTCTGACCACCACTCTGGCCTCTGTCGTGGCCTGGAATGACGCGCGTGTAACCCGCAAGGCGCTGTCCGGTCTCAGCGACCGCGAACTGGCCGACATCGGCATGTGCCGCGGCGACATCGACGACATTGCAGAGGGCAAGCCGGTCTTCTGATCGCCTCCCTTGACCTGACTGACGCTCTTTTTCCCTCAGGGCGCACAGTAAGACGCCGCGGACCACCCTGGTCTGCGGCGTTTTTCGTCTGAATTCAGGAATGTGTCGGCACCCGCCGCCGCAACCGATATAGGCGGCAGGGAAAACGCGCGATACCGCTATTCAGTGCAGATAGGGGCGGAGTTTTTCTCCGATCAGCATGGACACCGGCTCGGCTTGCATCAGAAAGGCACCGGCCCGCTCGACCGCGACCCCTTGGGACAGTTCCGCCACCCGTGCGTCGTAGCTGGCGAAACCCAGCGCCGCCATCAGGAAACCCTTGAACAGAAAAAAGGCACAGAGGAAAAACACCACCGCGCGCGGTGTGATCCGCGAGCGTATCTGGCGCGGTGCCACCACGATCAGACCGTCCGAGCGCACCCGGGCGGAATAGCCAGCAGACATGTCGTTGTGCTTGCCTTCAAGGCGCCGCAGACGCGCCTGGAATTCTTGATGTTGCTTGCCCATAACACGAGCCCCCAAAACCTACTGGCCCCCACCAGCGATTGAGGCAGTATGCGCGCGAAATGTGGCAAGTTTTGGGCGGATACTTAAAATAAGAGGCAAACTTAGCTCAATCAGCTCTCTTTCTGCAGCAAGAGCGTGGTCCATTCGCCGATTTCATCACGTCGACGCAGGGCCAGACCATTCTCTGCGTCGACCGCGATCACATCGTCCGCCTGCTCGTTGAGGATGCCCGACAGGATGGCAAAGCCGTCCTTACGCAGGTTTGCTGCGATATCCGGGGACAGCGCCACAAGCGGGCCTTTCAGGATATTGGCAAAGATCAGATCATAGGGTGCCACCGCCTTCAGATCCGGGTGATCAAAGCCCGCGGCCTCAAGACAGGTCACCTGCCCGCCCATGTCATTGGCCTTGAGGTTCGCCTCGGCGACCTCGACAGCGACCTGATCGATATCGCTGGCCATGAACTGCCCGTCCCAGACCCGCGCCGCTGCCATGGCCAGAACCGCAGTGCCGCAGCCGATGTCGGCCACCTTGGCGCCGGTAAACCCTGTGTCGATCAGATGATCCAGCGCCCGAAGACAGCCCAGCGTGGTGCCGTGGTGGCCGGTGCCGAATGCCATCGCCGCCTCAATCAGGAGCGGGATCTTGTCCCCCGGCACCTTATCCGCATCGTGGCTGCCGTAGACGAAGAACCGCCCGGCCTCGACCGGAGCGAGTTCCCGGCGCACATGGGCGACCCAGTCGGTTTCCGGCAGTTCAGAGACGGCAAAGGGTTTCGCCTCATGCATCGCTGCCAGCAGCGC
Source organism: Pseudophaeobacter sp. C1-32P7 (assembly GCF_041008775.1). NCBI lineage: Bacteria > Pseudomonadati > Pseudomonadota > Alphaproteobacteria > Rhodobacterales > Roseobacteraceae > Pseudophaeobacter > Pseudophaeobacter sp. C1-32P7. Next base: position 84,647 of record NZ_JAXGFR010000007.1, read on the forward strand.
AAGACCCGCCTCATCCGGAGCTTCGGTGAAATAGCCGCCAACCTCCCACAGGCCCGATCCATCCTCGACCTCGAAGACACCGACACCGGTGGGTTCCGGGGTCAGACGTTCCATCGCATCGCCCAGCGCCTCGGCTTTGGCTTTTCCGGTGAGGGTGGTCAGGGCGGTGAAAGTGGGCATGGCGGGTCTCCAGGATGTGCTGTACAGCGCCTAGGCCCCGCAGACGGTCCCGTCAAGCGTAAGGCGCGCAGGTCCACAGGCACGCCTGCCTCAGCCCGGCCTCACTCAGCCGGGGCGGCAGCGGTAAACTTGCTGAACACCGTCTCGTTGCCCGGCTCGGGATGGCGCGGGATCAGGCAGGCCAGCGTCAGCGAGACCAGCGCCATCGCTGCCGCCAGACCAAAGACCGCGGCCGGAGAGATCACCCACAATAGACCAAGCAGGACCGGCAGGAAGACCGCCGCGATATGGTTGATGGTAAAGGCAACCGCTGCCGTGGGGGCGATATCGCCAGGATCGGCGATTTTCTGGAAATAGGTCTTCAACGCCAGCGCCAGCGCAAACAGCACGTGATCGATGACATAAAGCGTCGCCGCCAGCACGACGCCCCAACCGAACCAGTAGATGCCGCCATACATGGCAAAGACCACGGCCAGCCCGGCGTATTCAAAGATCAGGGTTCGCCGTTCGCCGAATTTAGCGACAAACCGGCCCAGCAGCGGCGCCACGGTCATGTTGATCACCAGGTTGATCAGGAACAGGGCGGTGACTTCATGCACCTCAAACCCAAATTTCTCGACCATCATGAAGCCGGCAAAGACGACAAAGATCTGCCGCCGCGCCCCGGCCATGAATTGCAGCGCATAATAGAGCCAGTAGCGGCGGCGCAGGATCAACTTTTTGACCTGCGGGTGCGGAGCCTCGAATTGCGGATAGACCATGAGGCAAACCAGCGCCAGCAGCGTCGTCACCCCGCCTGCGCTCATGAAAACGACGTTGTAGCTGAGGTTCAGCGGCTCCCACAGCAGGACAATCAGCCCGTAGACCACCAGCGTCGCCGCCGACCCGGCGGCCAGCAACCAGCCCAGGATCTGCGGCGCCCGTGCCTTTGGCAGCCATTGCAGCTGCAGCGATTGGTTCACCGTCTCGTAGTAGTGAAACCCAATCGAGGACAGCATGGTGATGGTCAGGATCCCGCCCAGCGAGGGGAACCAGGCAGTTACCGCCGTCGCCGCGCCCAGAAGCATAAGCGACACCAGCCCCAGCACCTGTTCCCGCACCAGCAGGATCACTGCGATCACCCCGATGGCCAGAAATCCTGGGATTTCCCGCACCGTGTGAAGCAGGCCGATATCGGCGCCGTCGAACTGAGCCACCTCGATGACAAAGTTGTTGAGCAGCGCATTCCAGGCATTGAAGGCAATCGGCATACATAGCGCCATGACGAACAACAGCGTGGTCGGGCGACGCCAGCGCGGCATATTGCGCGCGGTCTCTATCGGGACGGGATTGAACATGGGTCAAGCATGTACGCCCCTTTGCCTGCTCTGGCGAGAGCAAAACCGCCCGTGCACATCTGATCTGCATCAATGCAGCGCCCCTGATTTATACATATTACGATGCGTGCATAGATCAGGAGGCGCGCAATGGATCTGGTTTCACTTGTAGAAGGCATCGGAGAGGCCCCGACGGCGGCCCTGTTCGGGTTGCTCACCGGTCTGACCTTTGGCGTTGCGGCGCAGCGCTCCCGCTTTTGCCTGCGCGCGGCCACGGTGGAATTCGCGCGCGGCCGGATGGAGGACAAGGTGGCGGTCTGGCTGCTGACCTTCTCTACCGCCGTGGTCTGGGTGCAGGCGGCGCAGCTACTGGGGCTGATGAATGCAGCGGATGCGCGGATGATGGCGGTGCCGGGCAGCTGGTCCGGCGCGGTGATCGGCGGTCTGATCTTTGGCGCTGGCATGGTGCTGGCGCGGGGCTGCTCGGGGCGGCTTCTGGTGCTGGCGGCCACCGGCAACCTGCGCTCGGTCGTGTCCGGGCTGATCTTTGCCGTCGTGGCACAGATGAGCCTTTCGGGCGTGCTGTCACCGCTGCGCGACCGGCTGGCCGGGCTCTGGGTGACATCCGGCGGGCGCAACATGGATCTTCTTGCCACCTTTGGCCTGCCGGAATGGGGCGGTCTGGCCCTTGGCGCGGCGATTGCTGTGCTGGCGCTCTGGCTGTCGCGCCGCAACCGTATCGGCGCGGCGCGGCTGATCTTTGCCTCGGGCGTGGGGTTTGCCGTCGCCATGGGCTGGGTGCTGACCTATGAGCTCAGCCTCGTCGCCTTTGACCCGGTGCAGATCGAAAGTGCCACCTTCACCGGCCCCTCGGCCCATACGCTGATGTTTTTCCTCGACCGCAACGCCATTCTTGAATTCGATGTGGGTCTGGTGCCGGGCGTCTTTATCGGCGCGATGCTGGCCGCTGCCCTGTCCGGAGAGATGAGGATCCAGGCCTTTGACGGCGCTGTCACCATGCGCAAGGCGATGATCGGCGCGGCCCTGATGGGATTTGGCGGCATGCTGGCGGGTGGCTGCGCCATCGGCGCGGGCGTCACCGGCGGGTCGATCTTTGCCGGCACCGCCTGGCTGGCGCTGTTCTACATGTGGATCGGAGCGATGCTGACCGATTTCCTGATCGATCAGCGCACAGAAGGTGTCTTGGCCTGAAGAGAACTCTGTATCGCGCAACCCCTGTCTCCGGCTACGCCCTGAGATAGTCGAAGCGCGCGACCATCAAATCGACAATTTTCTTGGCTTCCCCACGCTCCAGTTCCAATCCGAAGCCAAGCGTGCGGGTACCATAGTCGAACTTGATGGCGCCATACGAAAATCCGGACATGAACCACGCGGGCATGTTGCGTCCGCCAAACATGGAAGGGGTGCCCTCATCCACGCTCCGCAAATCCGAGATGTGTTCGGCCTTGCAGTTATTGCCCCGCTGAAAGGAACCGATGCTGCGGGTGACGTGGATGCCCTGCGGTGTCACAAAGACGACCTCCCTGCCAAACAGCATCCATCCGGCAAAGCCAATCGCAAAAGCTCCGCCTACCGTCCAGGCGCCGAGCCAGAAGATAAGAAACAGACCGCCGCCCCCCGCACTGCCAGAAAACAAGGTACCAGCCGCGACAATCCAGCCAAAGGCCCAGCCACAGAGCCAGAAACAAAGAAACACGGAAATCAGGATACGCTTCTTGGAGGGAACGACAATCCGCAGACCATCTGATGTCTCATATACCGTGGCACGCCCCGCCTCCGGATCAAGGAACTCATCTCTCATAATCGCACTCTGCAACGTTTGCTCAAATATTTGACTGAAGCATGCAGCGCTGAGGCGAAAAGGCCCACCGATTTCTTCGCCATCAGAAGAAACTCTGCGGGTCGATATCGACGCTGAGGCGCAGATCGCCCTTTGGCCGCACCGGCGCGATCCAACGGGCGATGGCCTCTTGCAAGGGCGCGCCCTTGGCCGCCTTCACCAGAAGTCGCACCCGGTGGCGGCCCCGGACCCGGGCGATGGGAGCAGGGGCCGGGCCGAACAGCTGCGCGCCGATCTGGCGCAGGGCGCCATCGTTGCGCGCCAGCGTTTCGCCAAGATCAAAGACCTGCGCCAGATCTGATCCCGACAGGATGATCCCCGCCATACGGCCAAAGGGCGGCACCCCGGCAGCCTGCCGTTCAGCGGCCTCAGCCTTCCAGAAGGCTTCCTCGTCCCCGGACAGGATCGCCCGGATCACCGGATGCTCGGGCTGAAAGGTCTGCAAGAGCGCCTCGCCCGGCTTTTCCGCCCGCCCGGCACGCCCCGCGACCTGCCGCATCAGCTGGAATGTCCGCTCTGCTGCGCGCAGGTCAGACCCCTGCAGACCCAGGTCCGCATCGATCACACCCACCAGCGTCAGCAGCGGAAAGTTATGCCCCTTGGCCACCAATTGCGTGCCGAGGATGATATCCGCCTCTCCCGCCGCAATCTCCTCGATCCGTTGTTTCAACGCGCGGGCCGACCCAAACAGATCCGAGCTGAGAACCGCGATGCGCGCTTCGGGAAACAGCGCGGCGGCTTCCTCTCCCAGCCGTTCGATCCCGGGGCCGACCGGGGCCATCTTGCCTTCGACCTGACACGATGGACAGACCTCGGGCACCGGTTTCGTCTCACCGCATTGGTGGCACATCAGCCGTTTCAGGAAGCGATGCTCGACCATTCGGCTGTCACAATGATCGCAGGCCATCTGCGCACCGCAGGCCCGACAGATGGTCACGGGCGCAAATCCCCGGCGGTTGAGGAACAACAGCGACTGTTCCCCCTGCTCCAGCCGCGCCTTCATGGCGTATTTCAGCGTCGGAGAGATCCAGGTCGAGGGCAGAAGATCCTCGGCCCGCATATCCACCGCGCGCATCTCCGGCAGCACCGAGGCGCCAAAGCGCGAGGTCAGATCCAGCCGCTTGTACTTGCCTGCGTCGGCGTTGGCCCAGGTTTCAAGGCTGGGCGTGGCCGAGGCCAATACCACCTGCGCCGAACACATGGCCGCGCGCAGCACCGCCATGTCGCGGGCATTGTAAAGAACGCCATCCTCTTGCTTGTAAGAGGTGTCGTGTTCCTCATCGACGATGATCAGCCCAAGGTTCCGGTACGGCAGGAACAGCGCCGAGCGCGCGCCGATCACCAGCTGCGCCTTGCCCTGCCCCACCATGCGCCAGACCCGTCGGCGTTCGGTCATGGTGGCGCCGGAATGCCATTCCGCCGGGGTGGCGCCGAACCGCGCTTCGACCCGTTTCAGGAACTCCGCTGTCAGCGCGATCTCGGGCAACAGGACTAGCGCCTGGCGCCCGGCGCGCAAGGCCGCCGCCACCGCTTCAAGATAAACCTCGGTCTTGCCCGATCCGGTGACACCTTTCAGCAGCGTGGTGCCATAGGCGCCGCTTTTGACGCCCTCTTCCAGCGCCGCCGCTGCTGCCGCCTGATCGTCGGTCAGCGCCTTGCCCGGCAGATCAGGATCCAGATTCGGATAGGGCAGATCGCGCGGGGTTTCTTCCTCGCGCAGGGCGCCCTGTTTCACCAACCCCTTGACCACCGACGGGGTCACGCCCGCCATATCGGCCAGTTCCTTGGGGGTGAAAGCCAGCCCACCAAATTCCTCCATCGCGTCCAAAACCCGGGCGCGGGCATCGGTCATCCGGTCCGGCTCTTGATCGCCCCGACGCAGGATCTTGCGCATCGAGGGCGGATCGGACAGCCCCGGCGCCCGGCTCGCCAGCCGCAGCATCGCGGGCATCGGCGTCAGCGTGTAATCGGCCGCCTTGCCCAGAAACGCGCGCATCTCGCTGCGCATCGGCGCCACATCCAGAACCCGGATCACGCTGCGCAGTTTCGACGAATCAAAATCGCCCGCGCCCGGCCCCCAGACCACGCCCAGCACCTTGCGCGGACCCAGCGGCACCTCGACATAGGCGCCGAGGAAACAACCGCCCTCGGGGGCGCGGTAATCCAGAAGCCGGTCAAGCGGCTGCGTGGTCAGCACCGCCACCCGCTCTCCTGCTTCGAAATGCTCCTGATCGCTCACCGCTACCTACCTTGTGCCCTTGCAAATTGTCCGTGCAAAGTGTCCCTGCAAAACCGCCGGGGCTTTTTAATGCCTCCCCCATGAGGTAAAGGCTAGCCCAATCAAGGCCAACCCACGCCAAAGGATTCCCGGATATGAAATTCTTCGTAGATACCGCCGAAATCGATGCCATTGCCGAACTCAATGACCTTGGCATGGTGGATGGCGTCACCACCAACCCCTCGCTGATCAAGAAATCCGGCCGTGACATCATCGAAGTCACCAAGGAAATCTGTGATCTGGTCGACGGTCCCGTTTCCGCCGAAGTGACGGCCACCGATGCCGAAACCATGATCGCCGAAGGCCGCAAGCTGGTCGAAATCGCCGAGAATATCGCCGTCAAGGTGCCGCTGACCTGGGATGGCCTCAAGGCCTGCAAGGTGCTCAGCGACGACGGAAATATGGTCAACGTGACGCTGTGCTTCTCCGCCAATCAGGCACTTCTGGCGGCCAAGGCCGGTGCCAGCTTCATCTCTCCCTTCATCGGGCGTCTGGATGACATCAACCTCGATGGCATGGAGCTGATCGAGGACATCCGCACCATCTACGACAACTACGGGTTCGAGACCGAGATTCTCGCCGCCTCGATCCGCACCGTGAACCACGTGCTGGACTCTGCTCGCATCGGCGCCGACGTGATCACCGCACCTCCTGCCGTGATCAAATCCATGGTGAACCACCCGCTCACCGACAAGGGGCTTGATGCCTTCCTCGCCGACATCAAGGACGCAGGCATCAAGATCCTCTGATCCGGGGCCAATATTCCAACGACCCAAAGGCGCCCCATCCCGGGGCGCTTTTTTCTTGGCGTTTCCTGATCCGGCGCAAACCGCCGGGTCAAGGGCCGCGCAGCGGTCGCGCCCCGCGCGATCCACCCTTGATGCGGCGCCTTTCAAAACACAATCGACAGGGCGCTTTGAGGGGGCAGAGCGCCCCCTCAAACGCTTCTCAGCAAACCTCAAAAGGTCCGCCAGGACCGCCACGCCGGGCAACAGCCCGGCGCCCGGCCCAACCAGCGAGGAGGCCGCCCATGGCGGCCCCGCAGTGGGCGGGAGCCTCCCGATACCCTTGATGCGGAGCTTCGGCGTTTTCCCACCAGAGACACATTTTTCACCCGCATCGCCCAAAACCCATGTTATAACCCGGTCAAAAGACCCCAAAGAGGTTCGAACATGAGCAGCAATACCGCCAAACTCGACGACGCCCTGCGCGCCGCGATTCTGGAAAAACCAGACGCGATCCTGGAGGATCAGAATCTGATGAACGCCCTCGTCAGCGCCAATGAACGCGCCATGGGCTCGAATATCGTGGATCTGCGCGGCATCGCCATGGAGCGGCTGGAGGCGCGGCTGGATCGGCTGGAGGATACGCACCGTTCAGTCATCGCCGCGGCCTATGAAAACCTGTCCGGCACCAACCAGATCCACCGCGCGGTGCTGCGCCTGCTGGACCCCACCGATTTCACCGGTTTCCTGGCCAGCCTCAATCAGGAGATGGCCGAAATCCTGCGCGTCGATGCGCTGGCGCTGGTGCTGGAAACCCGGCAGGAGGACGGCAGCGCCGCCGCCGAACGTATCGGCGATGTGCTGAAAATCGTCTCGCCCGGCTATGTCGCCGACTATGCCGCCGCAGGCGGGCGCGGCGGGCCGGACCGTCAGGTCACCCTGCGCCAGTTGCAGACCGGCAGCGCCCGGATCTATGGCGGCAAGGCGGAGTGGATCCGCTCCGAAGCTTGCCTGAAGCTGGATCTGGGCAGCGGCCGCCTGCCCGGCATGCTGGTGCTCGGCTCTGAGGATCCGCATCAGTTCTCGCCGCAGCAGGGCACCGACCTTCTCGGCTTCTTCGCGGGTGTCTTTGAACGAACCATGCGCCGCTGGCTGTCATGAGCCTGATCTCCCCGGCCTGCCGCGACGCCCTGCAGCACTGGCTGGAGGGGCTTGCCGCGCTGGGGAGCGCCTCGGCCAATACGATCACCGCCTATCAGGGCGATGTCACCAGCTTCCTCGCCTTCATGACCAGCCATACCGGCGGCCCACAGGGGCTGGGGGCGCTGGCGCAGATCTCTACCGCCGACATGCGCGCCTGGATGGCCTCCGAGCGCAGCGCGGGCACCGGTTCACGCTCGCTGGCACGCAAACTCTCCTCGGTCAAAAGCTTCTATCGCTGGCTGGCGACACGCGAAGGGTTCGAGCCCACCGCGGTTCTTGCGGTGCGGGCACCGAAGTTCCAGAAAAAGCTGCCCCGCCCGCTGGCGCAGGACGCTGCCCGCGCCGTCATCGAGACGGTCGAGCTGCAATCCACCAGCGACTGGGTCGCCGCCCGCGATGTTGCGGTCGTGACTCTGCTTTACGGCTGCGGCTTGCGCATTTCCGAGGCGCTCAGCCTCACCGGCGGCGATGCGCCCCTGCCACAGGTCCTGCGGATCAAGGGCAAGGGCGAAAAGGAACGGGTGGTGCCTGTGATCGCTGCCGCCCGCGATGCCGTGGATCGCTATCTGGACCTCTGCCCGCATCCGCAGATGCAGGACGCACCGCTGTTTCGCGGCCAGCGCGGTGGTGCCCTCAACCCCCGCCAGATCCAGGGGGTCATGGCCAGAACCCGCGCCCAGCTGGGCCTGCCTGCCTCGGCCACGCCCCACGCGCTGCGGCACAGTTTTGCCACCCACCTGCTGGAGGCCGGAGGCGATCTGCGCGCCATTCAGGAGCTTCTGGGCCATGCCTCGCTTTCCACCACGCAGGCCTACACGGCGGTGGATACGGCGCATCTGATGGAAGTCTACAACCGCGCCCATCCCAAGGCTTGATCTCAGACCGAAAGGCCCCTCAGCGTCGCTGGAAGACAGCCCAGGTAAAGGGTTGCTCGGCGCCGCCCGGTGTCTGGTGTACTTCTCGCCAGTCGTGCAACAGGGTGAACGCGTCCCCCAGCTCCTGCCCCAGCCCTTCGGCGGAATATCTGCGCACCGGCAGGCCGCTGCATGTCTCCGGCCCGTCCGGCGCAAAGGTTGCAAGGATCACATGTCCATCGGGACGCACCCCAACCCGCAAAGCAGCCACATAGGCGGCACGGTCGGCCGCGTTGGTCAGAAAGTGGAACACCGCCCGATCGTGCCAGATCCCATAGGCGCGCGGCGGCACCCATTCAGTGATATTGGCCGCGATGCGCACGACGTCCTGCGCCCGGTCTCCCAGCCGCTGTGCCTGTACCGCCAAAGCAGCGTCGGAGATATCCAGAACCGTCAGATCCCGCCAGCCACGTTCCAGCAGAACCGCCGCCAGATCCGAAGCGCCTCCCCCGACGTCCAGAAACGGCTGATCCTGCGCGCCGATCAGATCAATAGCCTTCAGCGAAGCCTTGGGATACGCCTGATACCAGCTGACGCTCGTCGGCGCCTTGCTCTCATAGACAGCATTCCAATGTGCGCTCTGGTCTGGCATCGCGCTCCCCCTTCAGACGCTCCCCGTGCCGGAGCATATCTGGCCAGCACATTAGACATGCGATTATCAGAATGCAAAACGCTCAGGCGGCCCCCCACCGGATAAGACAGGCATCCAAGCGCGCGGAATAAATAAAATGCAATATATTCCGAAGCCTGCCGACAACCTCTCCTTAACCGCGTTCAGAGTTGATAGGGGCAAACCCGCTCCAGAAAGGATGCCCTATGTATCACGACCCCCATTTCTGTTTTGGCCAGGCCCCCGCTGCACCGGCGGCGCCCGTCTCTCAGATCCGCCTCCCCCGCTCCATTCCTGTTTCGCATTGGCCCTTCCCCGGCTCCATCCCCGGCGTCGTAAGGGAAATGCTTTATATGTCCGATGATGGTGCCGCCTTTGATGCGGCCGTGGAAAACGCGCCCCATATCAGCAAAACGCTGCACTGAACCCTTGCGGGCCGAGGGCAAATTCGCCATCACGGGTGAATGAAACCTCAGATCCGCGCCATTCTCGTTCATCTTCTAACCGCCACCGGCGCCGTCTTTGCCATTCTGGCAATGCTGGCGGCCGCCGATGCCAAGTGGAGCCTGATGTTCCTGTGGCTGGTGGTGGCCTTTGCGGTGGACGGTGTGGATGGCCCCCTGGCGCGGCATTATCACGTAAAACGCTACGCGCCGCAGTTTGACGGGGTCCTGCTGGATCTAATCATCGATTACCTGACCTATGTCTTCATCCCGGCTTTTGCCCTGTTTAAATCCGGGCTGATGGCAGGCTGGACCGGCTGGTTCGCCATTATCGTCATCACCTTTGCCAGCGCGATGTATTTTGCTGACACCCGGATGAAGACCAAGGACAACTCCTTTTCCGGCTTCCCCGGCTGCTGGAACATGCTGGTGCTGGTGATCTTTGCGCTGGAGCCGAGCCACTGGACCAGCCTGGCGCTGGTGACGTTGCTCTCCATCGCGATGTTCCTGCCGCTGAAGTTCATTCATCCGGTCCGCACCCAGCGCTGGCGCCGCATTTCGCTGCCGGTGGCGCTGGTCTGGACCGCGCTGGCAGGCTATGCGGCCTGGATCGATTTCCATCCCGAAAGCTGGGCCCACTGGGGGCTGATCGTGACCTCGGTCTACCTGCTTTTCGTCGGGATCGTGCAGCAGATCTTCCCGCCCAAACGCGCCTGAGCCTGCTGCAGACGCAACCACGTGCGACAAAACCGGCCTGAAACCAGTAGCTTCTGAATACGTCTCAAAGCCGTCTCAAATGCGAGGCACTATGGCTTCCCTAGGGTAAGCCTGCCTTAAATTCTGATCGTCAGGATCGATGGAGCATCCTTTGCACCGGGGGTGCGTTCCAATCGTTCAGGAGATCATACCATGAATTCGATCCATGCCCCCGGCGGCCTGTCATCCGCCCATCACGCCCACTCTGCGCCCCGGCAGTTCACCCCGCCCGGACAGTCGGACCAGCCGGACCGCGTTGGTCCGCCCGATCATGCCAAGGCCTGGGGCTGGCGCGCCAAGCAGGCCGCTGAAACGCCCGCAGAGCCTCCGGCAGAAACCACACAACCCACGGGTGTCAATGCGGTGCTGAACGGCAGCTTTGGCGAAATTTCCATCCGAATTGAAGACCTCGGTGGCGCATTCGACATCGAGGTCACCCGCGAGGACGGCGGGCTGAATGTCGCGACAGACAGCGGCACCGGCGGCGGTGAGATCAGGATCAACTTCGAGAACGGCGAACACGGCGGCCTTGTGGCCCTGTTTGAAACCAATGAAGCGGGCGAGATCACCGTTTCGGTGAGCAATGTCAGCGACAGCGATCCGGCGACCGAGGTCGCGGTCAGCCCGCTTGAGGTCCCCGAAGAGGCCGAGCCCGCGCAGGCGGACACCAGCCTGGCAGAGACCAGCGGCGCAGATATGGAAACCGTCGTTCTGGGTCTGGCCGCAGGCGATCCTGCCGCAACCGGCACCGGCGCCATGTCAGAGTATGACAAGACGAAAGCACTGTTTTCCTGAACAGCGCTTCAGGCGCCCCGCCTGACGGACAAATCCTAGGATCTCAAATCAGCAACCCTGCCGCGCCCTCATGGCGCAGCAGGGATACTTTTGTTTCGACCCCGCCCCGGCCTGAAAACCCGCCAAGCCCGCTTCCCCCCAGCACCCGGTGACAGGGAATAATGATCGGAATGGGATTAGCGCCGCAGGCATTGCCCACCGCCTGCGCCGAACTGCCAAGAGTCTGCGCCAGCTGACCGTAGGTGCGCGTTTCGCCAAAGGGAATGGCGGCGATTTCCGCACAAACTGCCTGCTGATAGGCGGACCCTGCCACATCCAGCGGCAGGCTGAAGGCCTTCAGCTCTCCGGCGAAATAGCCACGCAGCTGCGCCACTGCCCGGCTCAGCACCTCCTTCGTTGCGGCATCTCCGGCGTGCGCCTGCGCAGGTTCTGCGGGAGTTTCCTGCCAGCATAGCCGGGTGATCACCCCATCTTGCGCGGTCACGACCACCCGCCCGACCGGGGTTTTCAGATGCGCGCTCGGCTGCTGCATGCGTTCTATCCTCTTGCGGTTGTTCACTTAGGGCGCTCCCACCCTGCGGCGGGGCGAAGCGGGCCGCAAGCACAAGCGCCCCGCTCAGGGCGCGAAATGCGCACTTTGGTATAGGTGCCATATCCCTCTGCCGCTCTCCCCTGCCCAAGCGGGCAGGTGCCAAGCACTTTAATTAATATGTATTAATGATGGCACGCAGAGCGGGGTGCCTGCGTCGTGCTGCAATATCCCGGCCTCTGCCACGGACAGCCTTTCGGCCATCTGGAGGAGCAATGCCGGAACAGATCAGCTGCACGTCTCGGTAAAGTAAAGGTGGGAACAAGGACATGATTCGACTGGATGCGGCCAACCTGGCCTGGAAACAAAGCTGGTCAGCCAATCAGCCGGTCATGGTCGGCCCAGTGCAGGCTGAAAAGGAGAACGCCAGCCTGTCCGAAAAGATGGGCCTCTCCGAACAATCGGCCTATCGCCTGAAAGCCTTGCCTGAGAAGGAAAAGATTCAAGCCGCGACCGAACAGGTCGATGGCAGCCAGCAGGGCATGGCCTTCCGGCAGCAGCGCGAAGAGGCCCTGCAAAACTCGCCAAAGATGCAGAATAGCAGTGTGAACTCGGTCTTCACTGGCCCGGCCAAACCGTCCTTGGCGGTGCGCGACGCCCAGCAGATGCCGGGGCAACCGGATGCATCACCCTGGGAAAAGGCGCAGGACGACATGCGCCGGGAACGCGTGACAGGCTCTGCCTACGGTGCCCAGTCCGAAATTTCCGCCGCCGCCAAGGCGCTGTGGCGGCAGTATATCGCTCTGCTGGCCGGCCACCCGGTTGGGCCGCTGCCGATGAACGTCATCAACGCCTGCGCCAATTACAAGGCGGCGCAAAAGGTCGTTGCTGCCTGATCTCCGCGCGCCTCCCCCTCTCCAAAGACCCGGAATTCCGACGAAAAAGCGCCGCCGTTGCCCTCAACAGGCAACGGCGGCGCAATCTGTTTTGGACCCGCCCCCGCAAAAGGAGGCGGTAAGTCTTAGCTCAGCGCGCTGTCGCAGCGACCGCAGACACCGGCATGGGCATGGGTGCCCACATCCGGCAGGATCTTCCAGCAGCGCTGGCATTTCTCGCCTTCTGCCTTTTCAAACACAACCGAGATGCCGTCGATCTCGGGCATGCGGAAGGCTTCGGCAGGGGCCGGATCGCCAGTCAGCACCACATCCGAGGTGATGCAGATATCGGCAAAATTCACCGATTTAAGCGCCTCCAGAACTTCCGCATCGCGCAGATGCACCACCGGCGCTGCTTCAAGCGAGGCACCGATCACCTTGTCGGTGCGCTGGATTTCCAGCGCCGAGGTCACCACCCGGCGGGCCTGACGGATCGCGGCCCATTTCGCGGCCAGCGGCTCGTTCAACCAGTCGGCCGGGGTTTCGGGGATGTCCACCAGATGCACCGAGCTGTCCTCGCCCGGGAAGCGTTCCAGCCAGACTTCTTCCATGGTGAAGACCAGGATCGGCGCCAGCCAGGTGGTCAGGCGGTGAAACAGGATGTCCAGAACGGTGCGCGCGGCGCGGGCATTCAGCGTATCACCATCACAATAGAGCGCATCCTTGCGCACGTCGAAATAGAAGGCCGACAGATCGACGGTGGCAAAGGTGAAGACCGCGGAGAACACGCCCTGGAAGTCGAAGGCGGCATAGCCGGAGCGCACCTTGTGATCCAGTTCCGCAAGGCGGTGCAGCACCCATTGCTCCAGCTCGGGCATATCGGCGGGATCAACGCGCTGGTCTTCGGTGAAATCGCCAAGGCTGCCCAGCATATACCGCATGGTGTTGCGCAAGCGGCGATAGCTGTCGGCGGTGCCTTTCAGGATCTCCGGACCGATCCGCTGGTCGGCGGTGTAATCGGTCTGAGCCACCCACAGACGCAGGATATCGGCGCCGTATTGCTGCACGACCTTTTCCGGCACAATTGTGTTGCCCAGCGATTTGGACATCTTCATGCCCTTCTCGTCCAGCGTAAAGCCGTGGGTCACCACATTGCGGTAAGGCGCGCGGCCCAGGGTGCCACAGGCCTCCAGCAGGGAAGAGTGGAACCAGCCGCGGTGCTGGTCGGTGCCTTCCATGTAGACATCGGCGATGCCGTCCTCGGTGCCATCTTCGCGGTCACGCAGCACAAAGGCGTGGGTGGAGCCGGAATCGAACCACACGTCGAGAACGTCAAAGACCTGATCATAGGCGTCGGGATCAACGATACCGTCCAGCACCTGCGCCTTGAAGCCGTCCTCGTACCAGACATCGGCGCCCTTTTCGTCAAAGGCGGCGACGATACGGGCGTTGACCTCATCGTTGCGCAGCAGGAAATCGTCATCGGTGGGCAGGGCGCCCTTTTTGGTGAAGCAGGTCAGCGGCACACCCCAGGCGCGCTGGCGCGACAGCACCCAGTCAGGGCGCGCTTCGATCATCGAATAGAGGCGGTTACGCCCGGTCTGCGGCGTCCATTTCACCAGCTGGTCGATCGAGGTCAGCGCCCGCTCGCGGATGGTCTTGCCATAGGTATCGAGCCCGTCACCCAATTCCTTGTCCACCGCTGCAAACCACTGCGGCGTGTTGCGATAGATGATCGGTGCCTTGGAGCGCCAGGAATGCGGATAGCTGTGCTTGATCTTGCCACGCGCCATCAGCCCGCCGACCTCGACCAGCTTGTCGATGACGGTCTTGTTGGCATCGCCCTCGCCGCCTTTGCGGTTCAGGATGTATTTGCCGCCAAAGAACGGCAGATCGGCACGGAAGGAACCGTCGTCCATCACGTTGTAGGTGATGACCTGCTTCAGCATGCCAAGGTCACGGTAGAGTTCGAATTCCTCCATCCCGTGGCTGGGCGCGCAGTGTACGAAACCGGTGCCTTCGGTGTCGGTGACGAAATCGGCCGCGCGGAAATCGCGGATATCGTCCCATTCGCCGTTGGAGCCTTCGGCACCTGCGAGGGGGTGGGTCAGGCCGATGCCTTCGAGATCGGCCACCGGCACATCGGCAACGCGGGTATACTGGTCTTCCTCCAGCCGCGCGCGCTTCATGACGTCAGCGGCCAGGTTATCGGCCAGAACGTATTTGTCGCCCACCTTGACCCAGGATTCCTCTGGCGTGCCGGTCACCTCATAAAGGCCATAGGCAATGTCTTCGCCGTAAACCACGGCCTTGTTCGAGGGCATGGTCCAGGGGGTGGTGGTCCAGATCACCACATAGGCACCTGCCAGTTTGTGATCGGCAGGCTCGGCCACCTTGAACTTCACCCAGATGGTGAAGCTTTCCTTGTCGTGGTATTCCACCTCGGCCTCGGCCAGCGCGGTTTTTTCCACCGGCGACCACATCACGGGTTTGGAGCCCTGATAAAGCGTGCCATTCATCAGGAACTTCTGGAATTCGCCCGCGATCACCGCTTCGGCGTGGTAATCCATCGTAAGGTACGGATTCGCCCAGTTGCCGGTGATGCCAAGACGCTTGAACTCTTCGCGCTGGATATCGACCCATTCATCGGCAAAGGCGCGGCATTCCTGGCGGAACTCGATGACTGGCACCGCGTCCTTGTTCTTACCCTTCTTGCGGTACTGTTCCTCAATCTTCCATTCGATCGGCAGACCGTGGCAGTCCCAGCCCGGCACGTAACGCGCATCATAGCCCATCATCTGGTGCGAGCGCACGATCATGTCCTTGATGGTCTTGTTCAGCGCGTGACCGATGTGCAGGTGGCCGTTGGCGTAGGGCGGGCCATCATGCAGCGTGAACGGCTCGCGGCCTTCGTTGTTTTCGCGCAGCCGGTCATAGACACCGATCTTTGCCCAGCGTTCCAGCCATGCGGGTTCCCGCTTGGGCAGGCCCGCGCGCATGGGGAAATCGGTCTTGGGCAGGTTCAGGGTGTTCTTATAGTCGGGGGTCTGAGGCGTGTCGGCGCACATCGGTGGCGTCCTTTGAATAGCTGGTCGTCGTCAGGATTATCTGTGGGATATTCGGTTCGGTGCGATGGCTCAAGCACCTTTGCCCGGCGGCTCTTAGGATTCCGTGTTCGGATCAGAGCGCCGGGTACGTAATTCGAATAATGATGGCCGCACGGTGGGACATGCGGGCCTTATAGGGCGCTGCATCAGGAGGGTAAAGCACACAACGTCGCGACACCCTGCGCTGCTGCGCAACATTCTTGCGCCTCAACAGTTGCCGGACACACCCATGCGCTGTATTTACGGAGGAATAATCAATTAAAAAAACACAACACAGGACCCTTTTTAGTGAAAACCTACATTCTACCCGCGCTGCTTTCCGCCAGCGTCACGCTTTCGGCTTGCGACACAGCAGAATCCCCCAGCGAAACCTACGCCAGCAGGCTGCAAACCGCAGAACAGCTGCCTGTCTCAAAGAATATCTCGCTGACTGCGGCCGGGAAAAAGCTGCCATTGCAAACGGCGACACAGACCCGGATCAGCTTTGCGCAAAACGAGTTGAACGAAGCCAATCCCCCCATGACCCAAGCGGACTGTACACTGACCAGTTCCGCCTTTTCGGGCGCCCTGCGGGTTCCGGGCAAGGTGAACCTGCCCAGCTTTGGTCGCGCCACACCGCCGATGACGATCGCCTGCACAGATGGCAAAAAGACTGTCACTCAAACCATAGAGGTGACGAACCTCACCAAGCTCAAGGCCCAGGAAAATGCCGCAGCGCAGGTTCTTTGGGGTGGTGGTCTGCTGGGGGCGGCTGTGCTGGCCGGAATGTCCAGTGAACGTGACAAGTCTCTGGACCTCTACGGCTACCCTCCAAAAATCCAGGTCAAGTGACCCGCGCTGCGGATCAGTCAGAAGCAAAGGTTCTGCGGCCCCCGTTGCGGGGCCTCAGCGCGCCATAAAAATGGACTGTCAGGATAACCTAACAAGGTCTTAAACCGTTTCGCACGCGAAACATTTTCCCCCGCCGGGCAGACACCGCGCCTCAAGCGTGGAACATCAGCCCCACGCCATAGGCCATGGCCGCCGCCGCGCCGCCGATCACCAGCGTTTCCCCGCCCGAGCGCCACCAGGGCGCCAGCGACCAGCGGCTTTTGAGGGCGCCAATGGCAAAGAAACAGCCCATGGTCATCCAGGATGACACGGTAAAGGCGTTGGAAAGACCGAAGAGGAAGGGCAGCAGCGGCACCATCCCCGCCACCAGAAAGGCAGCAAAGGTAGCGATGGCGGCCTTCATCGGGTGCGGGTCCACCCCGGCCAGCCCGTATTCCCCCTCGATCATCAGGTCGACCCAGGTTTCGCGGTTCTTGCAGATCTCGTCAGTGGCCTCGTCCAGCACGCGACCGCTCAAACCCTTGAGCCGCAGGATCTCTCGCACCTCCTCGCGCTCTCCATCCGGGTAGTGATCGATATGATGGTTCTCGACCTGGCGCAGTCGGCGGGCGTCGTCCAGTTCAGCCTTGGTGCCGGAATAGTTGCCTGCCGCCATGGAGAACCCATCGGCCAGCACATTGGCCAGCCCCAGCGCCACGATCACAAAGGGCGACAGCCCCGCGCCCGCCACCCCCGCCACGATGGCAAAGGTGGTGACGGATCCGTCGATGCCGCCATAGACCACATCGCGCAGCACCCCCCGCCCCGGCGGTGCGCCGATCCGGTCCTTGATCTCCTGCGGGCTGTGGCCGTGGTCTGTCATTGTGGGGTCTCCGGGCAGGGCATTTACGCTACCCTATCGCGGCAAAAGAAGGGGCGCAGCCCTCAAATAGAAGACCGCGCCCCGTCGTTGTTTTGCCCTCAACAGCAGGGATCAGAAGATGAAATCGCTTTGGTCCAGCTGATCCGCCATGACGCCTTCGAGCAGGATCGAGGTATTGCCAAATTCCACCCGCGCGCCGCGCCCCGCATCGCTGATGCTGAGATCGGCAAAATCCATGCCCAGGGTATTGAGGCTGATCAGGTCGATCCCGTCCTCAAAATCGGTGATCCGGTCGCGCCCTTCGCGCATATCGGTATAGACGAACTCATCCCAGCCCGCGCCACCGGTCAGCACGTCGCGGCCATTGCCGCCGGTCAGGACATCATCGCCGCTGTGACCCTTCAGCATGTCGCGTCCGGCGCCGCCCTCCAGCATATCATCTCCGCGGTGGCCTTTCAGCATGTCATTGCCAGAGCCGCCGTTCAGATCATCGCCGCCACCGTGACCCTTCAGGTGGTCATCCCCCTCATCACCGAACAGGCGGTCGCTGCCCTTGTTTCCGAAAAGATGATCGTCGCCACCGTCACCGCGCAGCACATCGTTCTGGCTACGTCCCCAGAGCCAGTCATCATCGGCGCCGCCATCGATCCGATCAGCGCCCTTGCCACCATAAATCCGGTCATTGCCAAGACCGCCATCAAAGACATCGTCCCCCGCGCCCAGACGCACGGTTTCCGAGGCGCGCTCGAACTGGTCCTCAAGGATGTCGAGCGCCTGCGCCCGGTTGGTGCCTTCGATCTCACCCGCGGCCACGGGTAGCAGGCCGACATAGCCATCCTGCGATCCGTTGATCTCGCCGCCGGTCCCGGCGCCGAAACCCGATCCCACGTTCTGGCCATGAATAACGATTTCCCGGTTCTCCAGCGGCATCAGATCCGCCGCGGTATAGTCATTGCCGCTGACCGGGCTGAAGAAGTTGCTGTCGTCACCCAGCTCATAGCTCTGGATGAAATTCATCGTGCCGTCCGACCGGGTCATCGGCAGCACCCCATCGCCATCGGTCAGCGGCAACAGGATGTCGCCATAGGCGGCCAGCCCTTCCAGCACTTCGACAAATCCGTCCTGATCCGCATCATCCGCAATCACCGGCATGCGGGCATCCGAGGGGTTCCCTTCGTCATCAAACGTGCCATGCACATGCTGGGCGTGGCGCACATCCGGGGTCAGCCCCGCCGCCGAGATCGAGATATTCAGATAGCGGGTACCGTCCTCTTCGGTATTGACCGACAGCAGCGCATCGCCGGTGACGCCCGAATTATTCATCGCCCCCAGGTCTACCGACCAGAAGGCGTCGGCGCCGCGCAGGAACGTCTCGTAGGATGCATAGGATGAAGCCAGATGGGCCATAGGTATCTCTCCCTTTGTTTGAACCTCTGCCCACAGCCACGAAGCCCGCGCGCAAAAAGTTTCATGCCCGATACGATTTTTTTCTAAACGGCTTCGGTCGGCCTACATCAGCCCCCTTTTCCCGCACGCCCGGCCCGGTTATTGCTGTCCTTCGAAACCAAAGTCAGGACCTCCCGTGACCTCCCCCGATCTGCCCAGCCCCCCCGCGCAAGACGCCCCGCTGCGCCGCTTTGACATCAGCGGCGCCGAGATCGACGAGGTCGTGCGTGTTTTTTATGGCAAGATACGGCAGCATCCCGTGCTGGGGCCGGTGTTCGGCGCCCATGTGACCGACTGGCCGGAACACGAGGAAAAGATCGCCCGGTTCTGGCGCAACGCGATCCTGCGCGAGAAGTGCTACAACGGCAATCCGATGCGGGTGCATGTCTCCCGCCCTGATATCAAGGCCGAGCATTTCCCACTCTGGCTTGATCTGTTTCACAGCGTTCTGAAGGCTGAGCTGCCCGCACAAACCGCGCAAAGCTGGGGCGCCCTTGCCGACCGGATCGGCGAAGGCTTCAGAACCGGCGTCACCGCCATGCGCCAGCCCAAGGATGCCCCGCCCAAACTGTTCTGAGGCGCGGGTCTAGCGGTCTGCGTCCGCCTTTGCCTTGGATCGGGAGAACAGACCGGACAGCGCCCGCTGCACGACCCTGCGGGTCGAAGGGCGGTGGCGCGGGGAAAACGGCATCGGGCGGCAGACCTCCATCGCGGCGATGCCAACCCGCGCCGACAGCGCCCCATTGACCACGCCTTCGCCAAACCGCCGCGACAATTTCGACAGGACCGATCCGCCCAGCACGGATTCCAGAAGATCGTCCCCCGCCGCAACCGCGCCGGTGGCCACCAGATGCGCCAGCACCGCCCGCGTCAGCCGCCAGGAGCCAAGCAGGCCCGAGCGTCCGCCGTAGATCTCGGCCACCCGCCGGATCATCCGCACCGAGGCAACAAGCGCCGTCACCACGTCGGCCAGCGCCAGCGGCACCAATGCCGTCACCGTCGCCACCTGCCGCGCGGCGCCTTCGACCTCCTGCAGTGCGCGCGCATCCAGCGGCGCCAGCAACTCGTCCTCGGCCAGCTGCAACAAGGCATCGGCATCCATCACCTCGGGGCTGCGCTCGGCCAGTCGCACGCGATGCCAGGCCAGATCCGCGCGATCTCCGTAAAACCGCTCCAGCCGCGCCACATAGGCGCGCGCCGCCGTGGGATCCTCCACCGCCGGGATCGCGGCCTGTCGCAGATCGTCAACCCGCTTCAGCCGCGCCAGCGCCAGCCCTTCGCGCAGCAGCATCAGCGCCGCCAGCACCAGCGCCAGCAGCAAAGCGGCAGAGATCGCCCAGCCCAGAACCGGCACCCGTGCAATCAGCCCGGTGGCAAAATCCCAGGCCGCAACGGACACCATCGCGCCGAGCAGTGCCAGAACCGTGCCCCAGAACCAGCGCGACAGCCGCGAGGGAGGCCGGGCCGCCAGCGCCGCAGCCCGCTGCATGGCAGCCGGAGGCGGCCCGCTCGGCACCTCCGGCCCAAGATCGGGAACCGGCGGCGCATCGCTGACAGCGGGGGCCGATTTCTGGTCTTCCTCCAGATCAAAGACGACGGGTCCCTGGCTCATCACGCGGCCTCCTGTTTCGCGGCCTGCCAGGCATAGGAAATATCCGGCAGCCCTTCGTCATTGCGCGCGCCATCGCTGCGCGCCGTCTCAGTAAACCCTTCGCGCAGGTAGAACCGCTGCGCCCCGGAATTGGCCTCAAAGGTCCAGAGGTGCAGATGCCCGCTGGTCCCCTTGGCCGCGTCCAGAAGGCGTTTGCCTATGCCCTGCCCGCGCGCCTCGGGCGCCAGATAGAGGGCGCAGATTTCCGCGCCATCACGGGCCAAAAATCCCAGCACCCTGGCGCCCTCCTCGGCCACGGTGACCCATCCCCGGTCGATCATCACCCCGCAAAAGGAAATCGCCTCGGCCCCGGAATACAGCTCTGGCATCCAGGGCGTTTCTGCCGCAAACCGGTGCAGGATATCGCCAATCGTGCCCGCATCCGTCGGGCGCGCCGGGCGCAATTCAAGGCTCATAGACGATCTCCGATCAGGAATTCGGCGGCCCGGTCCAGTCGGATATGCGGCAGGCCATCCCCGGGTCTGAGGCTCAGGGGCGCAGGCGCAAAGGCCATGCTCTGATAGTCTCCCTCCAGCCACCTCTCCGCCCCTTGCCGCGCCGGGGTCAGCAGCTTGCCCGGATCCTCGGGCAAAGCGCCGGGGTAGAAGGCCGCTTGCCGTCCACCCTCCAGCAATGTGCCGCGCACGCAGGGTAGCTCCTGTCCCTGATGGGCGCGCATTTCCTCGGTCGTGGTCCGCAAAGAGGCCAGCGACAGGGCCGCCGTTTCCGCCCCGGCAAAGCGGGCGCGGTCCTGCGCCTCTCGGGTCAACGCCTCGATGATCGCGGTCAGCTGCGGATGCTGGACGTGGTGCAAATGGTCCGCCTTGGTGGCGGCGAACAGGATCTTCTCCACCCTTTTGCCGCCCAGGATCCGGGTCAGGAACCGGTTGCGCCCGGGCCGGAAGGCGCCCAGGATATCCGCCATCGACTGGCGTAGATCCTCGACCGCGGGCGGGCCGGAATGGATCGCCCCCAGTGCATCGACCAGCACCACCTGCCGGTCGATGCGGGAAAAGTGATCGCGAAAGAACGGCTTCACCACCCGCGTCTTATAGGCCTCGTAGCGGCGCGCCATTTCCCGCCGCAGGCTGCCGCGCGGCGCGCTGCCCTCCCCGGCGGCAAGCGGCGCAAAGGTCAGCACCGGTGAGCCTGCGAGATCACCCGGCAGCAGGAACCGGCCAGGCGTGCAGTCATAGAACCCGGCATTTCGCGCGGCGTTAAGGTATTCGGTGAAGGAGGCCGCCAGCGCCTGTGCCTGCCCCTCGTCATGAGCGGCATGCGCATCGGTGGCCCCTGCGGCAGCGAGGAACCCCTGCGCCTCTTCCCGCCCTGCGATCCGGGCCAGCACTTCGCCGGACCACTGGTCATAGCTCTTGTCCAGCAGCGCCAGATCCAGCAACCATTCCCCCGGATAATCCACGATATCCAAATGCAGCACCCGGGGGCCCTGCAACCCGGCAAGCAGCCCCGAGGGCCGTACCTTCAGGCTGAGGCGCAGTTCGGAAACGGCGCGGGTGCTGTCCGGCCAATGCGGATCAGCCCCGGTGAGGGCGGCCAGATGGGATTCATAGTCGAACCGCGGCACGGTGTCGTCGGGCTGGGGTTGCAGATAGGCGGTCTCGATCCGCCCATCCCGCGCCGCCGATAGCTGCACCATGCGGCCCCGGTTCATCAGATTGGCCACCAAAGAGGTGATAAAGACGGTCTTGCCCGCCCGCGCCAGCCCGGTGACGCCGAGCCTCAGGCTCGGTTCCAGAAAAGTCTCCGACAGGCTGCTGCCCAGGGCCTCGACCCGGCGGGCTGCGCTGTCGGCTAGGGATGTCAGTACCACGCGCCTGCCTTTGTCCTGTTCTGCTGCACTCTGCTCTGCTTGGTCGCTCCGGCGGCCGGGCCGCTGCCCCCAAGATAGGCAGGCTCCAGGCTGGATACCAGTGCCCGATGCAGCAGACAAAGGCCGTCGGGGCAAAGGACTTGCCTTGCGTCCCGCACCACGCTACTGCCGCGCCATGCCGCGTTTTGCTCTCAAAGTCGAATATCATGGGGCGCCCTTTGCCGGCTGGCAAAGGCAGAAGGAACACCCCTCTGTGCAGGGGGCGATCGAGGCTGCGCTGGCGCGACTGGAGCTTGGGGATCACACCATCGCCGCCGCCGGACGTACCGATGCCGGAGTGCACGGGCTGGGCCAGGTGGCGCATTGCGATCTGCAGAAAGACTGGGATCCCTTCCGCCTGTCAGAGGCGCTGAACTTCCACCTGAAGCCCAATCCGGTCGCCATCACCGCCTGCGCAAGGGTTGCCGATGACTGGCACGCGCGGTTCTCGGCGGTAGAGCGGCAATACCTCTTCCGCATCCTGATGCGCCGCGCCCCGGCCACCCATGAGGCAGGCCAGGTCTGGCAGGTGCCGCATGAACTTGATGCCGAGGCGATGCAGCAGGCCGCAGATCACCTGATCGGGCACCACGATTTCACCACCTTCCGCTCCACCATCTGCCAGGCCGCCAGCCCGGTCAAAACCCTGGACGAGCTGACGGTGGAACGGGTCGACGGCTTCACCGGACCGGAAATCCATTTCCACGTGCGCGCCCGCAGCTTTCTGCACAATCAGGTGCGCAGCTTCGTCGGCACGCTGGAACGGGTCGGCGCAGGCAGCTGGTCCGCCGCCGACGTAAAGGCAGCACTTGAAGCCCGCGATCGCGCCGCCTGTGGCCCGGTCTGCCCCGGACATGGCCTCTATCTGGCCCGCGTCGGTTACCCCGATCCGGTCTTTGCCACAGACAGTCGGTAGCACACGTCCCAGAATGCAGGGGCGGGCTCCCGCGCCTTTTCCCTGCATCACAGATGCAAAGCAAAGCCTTGGGCCGGGCGCCACTGACGCGGCGCAGATCCCTCCCCCACTGCCGGGTCAAGGGCGGCCCTGCCGCCGCGCGGCACGCGCGGTTCACCCTTGAGGCGGCATTTCAAACTCACAATCGAAGGCGCGCGTTCAGGGCAGACCTGCCCCTGAACCGCTTCCCCAGCAGCCCTGCGCCGCGCCAGCGGCGCCACGCCCAACTGTGCGGAGCATTCGCAGAATGCTGCAAACAGGCGGGAGAGCCCCTGCCCCACCGCAACCTCAGGTGGGCGGGTGCAGCACCAAAGTCTGCAAGGCGGTTGCGACCGGCCCTTTGGTGTCCTGCAGGACCGATTGCGACATGCCGATGCCGGTGCCGTGCCAATGCGACACGGAATCGGAGGCCAGCCAGTCACTTTCCGGGGCGCGGTGCACATGCAGGGTCAGGTCGGTGTTCATGAAGCCCATTTCGGCCGGACGCGCGTTCCAGGAAATGCCATTGCCGCAATCGGCAAGCGCGCAGATCGACTGGATCGGCGACTGCTCCTCTCCCTCCAGCAGGGTCGTCGTGCGCATCCACATCGCCTTGGGGCCAGGGCCAAAGCCCGCCCCCGGCGGATAGGCAACATCCAGAAACTGCCCGAAATAGGGCCTGTCGTGCAGCCCGGCGCCGATGGTGAAATCGCCGGGCGTGGCCTCCTCCAGCCGCAGGGGCGTGACCGGTGCCGTCGGCACCTGTCCCAGATCCTTCTCGACCAGATGCATCGAAGAAGCCCGCACGCAGAGCGTCCCGTCGTCATCGTGGACAGTCACCGAAGTGGTTGCCAGCGTCCGGGTGTGGCGGGTGGTTTCCGCCGCCACCCAAAGCCCCGCCAGCGGCAGAGGGCGCAGGATGTCGAGGGTGAGCCGGGTCAGCATCTTGCCCGGCCCCACCGCCTGCTCAGCCGCCCGCGCCACCAGCCCGGTGACCGGACCGGCGTGGCAATGATCCGGGGACCAGGGGCCCCGGGCCGGGTCATGGCCGACAAAAGCGCCATCGGCGCGCTGGAAAAAGAACGGCGCAGCCGACAGGGCGTTCGACGACCGCGCCTTTGACATCAGCCTCAGACCTTTTCCTGCGTGTATTTCTTCAGCTCGGTCCGCGCCACCTGACGGCGGTGCACCGCATCCGGCCCATCGGCAAAGCGTAGCGCCCGCTGCCAGGTCCAGCCCATGGCCAGCGGTGTGTCCTGAGAAATGCCCTGACCGCCGTGCATCTGCATCGCCTCGTCCAGCACCTTCAGCGCAACCCGGGGGGCAACCACCTTGATCTGCGAGATATGCGGCGCGGCGGCGCGCGCATCGCCCTGATCCATCATCCATGCGGCCTTGAGACACAAAAGCCGCGCCATCTCGATCTCCATGCGGCATTCTGCGATGATATCGTAGTTGGCCCCCAGCTGCGCCAGCTTCTTGCCAAAGGCTTCTTTCTCGAGCGAGCGGCGGCACATCAGCTCCAGCGCCGACTCGGCCTGACCAATCGAGCGCATGCAATGGTGGATACGGCCCGGCCCAAGACGCCCCTGGGAGATCTCGAAGCCGCGTCCTTCGCCAACCAGCAGGTTCTCGGCCGGAACGCGCACATTGGTGAAGCGCAGATGCATGTGGCCATGGGGCGCATCGTCGTGGCCAAAGACCTCCATCGGGCGCAGGATCTCGATGCCCGGCGCATCGGCAGGCACCACGATCATCGAATGGCGCCCGTGCTTGGGCAGATCATCACCGCCGGTGCGCACCATTACGATATAGACCTTGCAGCGCGGATCGCCCGCACCCGAGGCCCAGTATTTTTCACCATTCAGGACATAATCATCGCCATCGCGTACGCAGGACATGTCGATATTGGTGGCATCGGAAGATGCAACTTCCGGCTCGGTCATCAGGTAGGCGGAGCGGATTTCGCCTTCCAGCAGCGGCGCCAGCCATTCCTTCTTCATCTTTTCGGTGCCGTAGCGCTCGAAAACTTCCATATTGCCGGTATCGGGCGCCGAACAGTTGAACACTTCGGAGCCCAGCGGGGTCTTGCCCATTTCCTCGGCAAAGTGGGCATATTCCACTGTGGTGAGGCCAAAGCCACGGTCGCTGTCGGTCAGCCAGAAGTTCCACAGACCGGCAGCTTTCGCCTTGGCCTTCAGCCCTTCAAGGATCTCTGCCTGACGCTCTGTATAGGTCCAGCGGTCGCCCTTGCCGATCTCGGCCTGGTATTCGGCCTCCAGCGGCATGATCTCATCACGCACCATCGCTGCGACCCGATCCAGCAGCTTGCGGTTCTCGTCCCGCATCCCAAAATTCATATCCATGACCTTCCTCCCTGCGCCTTTCGCTTTGGCTGAAATCATGGCTTAGTCGCGCGAACGCTGTCCAGCACTGTGACGGAACGTAACAGGCTGACGGTACGGAAGTAACGGAAGGAAACAGAGCGAATGGCACTACTTATCAGCATCGGACATGGCGGCTGGTTCACCGAAGAAGAGCTGGCAGAAGAGCTGCGCGCGCTCAGCCCCGGCGCGGATATCCGCCCGGCCTCAAACCCTGGCAACCTGGATGAGATCACCATGCTGGCCGTTTCTTCGCTGAAAACCGACATCGCCGCACAGCTGCCCAATCTGCAACTGGTGCAGAAACTGGGCGCCGGGGTCGAAACCATCGTCAATCACCCCACCGTGGCGCCGCATGTGCGCGTGGCACGGCTGAAGCCGGAAGAACCCGCGCGCGAAATCGCGGAATACTGCCTCGCCTATATTTTGCGCGAACAGCGCAATCTCCTGCATCACGCGGCGGCGCAGGCCCGGGCTGAATGGGATTCGGTGGCCCCGAAACGCACCCATGTGACAACGGTCGGCGTTCTTGGCCTCGGCCATATCGGCGGGTTGACCGCACGGCTGATGGCGAGCCTTGGCTTTCAGGTTCACGGCTGGAGCCGCTCCCCCAAGGAGATTGAAGGCATCACCTGTCACCACGGCGCGGAGGCACTGCCGCAGATGCTGGGCCAATGCGATTATGTCTGCGCCATCCTGCCCTCGACCGCCGATACGCGCGGGCTGATGGATGCGGAACTGCTGGCGGCGATGAAGCCCGGCGCGGTGCTGATCAATGCCGGGCGCGGCGATCTGATCGACGAGGCCGCCCTGATCGCAGCGCTGGATCGCGGCACGCCCGGTCATGCGGTGCTGGATGTCCTGTGCACGGAACCCCTGCCCCAAGATGATCCGCTGTGGCGCCACCCGCGTGTGACCATCACCCCGCATGTGTCGGGCTGGCATCTGGGGGATGCACTGGGGGATGTGGTGGAGAACCTGCGCCGCCTTGGCACCGGTCAGGCGCTGCTGCACGAGGTGGACCGGGCGCGCGGTTACTGACGCGCCCGGAAACCGGTCTTCAGATCGGGGCGAGGCACTGGAACCCCGACCGTTCATACAGCAGCGGCTCGCCATCGCCGTGGGCGATATCGGTGATCTCACCGATGAATACCGTATGGCTGCCCGCCTCGGTCGCTTCGCGTACCTCGCAGGAAAAACACAATAGCGCAGAGGCAAGGCGTGGCAGGCCGCGGGAGTCCTCCTGCCAATCGCCCTCGGCGAATTTCTCTTCGCCGGTGACCCCGCCCTGCCCCGCGAATTGCAAGGCCAGCAGGCCATCGGGTTTGGCCAGCAAGTTGACATTGAACCGCCCGGTGTCCCGGATCGCGGCGCCAGTGCCGGTGGCGCGGTTGACGCAGACCAGAAGGCTGGGCGGCTCGGCCGAAACCGAACAAACGGCGGTGGCGGTGATGCCCCGACGTTCCCGGCCCGCATCTGGCCCCGACAGGGCGGTGATCACCGTCACCGCCCCCGGGAACCGCGCCATCGCCGAACGGAAGCTGGCTGGATCGACGCTCATGCCCATGCCTCAGGCCGCCTGCAATTGCGACAGATAGGCCTCTGCCGCCTGCGGATCGGCAAACCACGGGAAGAAGTCGCGCGGATCGTCGAACCCGTTGGTGATCCGGTTGGCCAGACGCGGCTCGGCGCAGGCGGTGCCCATGATATTGAGCACATGCGGCGGCGGCGGCAGCAGCATCATGTTGGTCCAGTTCACCACCCATTGCGCATAGTCCCAATAGGCGTTGAAGGTGCCCTGCATCCAGGCCTCGTCAAAGGGCAGATCATCCCGCGCGAGGATCCGGTCCATATAGACCTTGGCCGCCTTGGAGGCGTTGTTGGAGCCCTGCCCGGTGATCGGATCGTTGAGGCAGACCGCATCGCCGATGCCCAGCACCTTGGCGCCCGAGGGCAGCGTCGCCACCGGTTTGCGCACCGTCGGCGGGAAGCGGCCCGCGAGGATGCCGTTGTCGTCGGTCAGCTCGATATTGGTGCACCGCTCGGCCTCCCAGGGCAGGAAGGTCGACAGGATTTCCTTGGATTTCGCCAGATGCTGCTCGGGGGATTTCACGTCGCCCCAGCAATCCATCGGACCACCCGGCACGCCTTCAAACACCATGATCTCGCAAGGGCCGGTGGTGGTCAGCGCCGGGAAGACGAAATATTCGCCAACGCCCGGGATCAGGTTGAAACAGACCGCCGAATGATCGGGGCGCGGGGTCATGCCGGTGACATAGGTCAGCGCCAGCGCGCGCATCGGCTTGTCATAGGGGGATTTTTCCGCGTCGCGTTCGAACAGCCGACCCACGTCGCCCTTACCCGAGGCGACCAGCACTAGATCGTCTTCACGCGCATAAAGCTCCAGATCGCTGATGCCGGCTTCCTTGATGACCAGCTGGCCGCCGAGGCGTTCGAACTCCTCCAGCCAGACCGGGATCTTGCCCCGCTGGTCCACCGAATAGGCAAAGCGGTCCAGCCGCCCGGTCCAATCGATTGCCTTGGCGCCTGCCTCTTCGGGGTGCGGCACGGCAAAGGAAATGCCTTCGACCGGGGGGCACTGGTCCTCGGTCCAGAAATCGATACCGAGATCGCGCTCGTTCTGTACCGATTCGCCGAACATGCACTGGCTGGACATGACGCGGCCGGTCTTGATGTCTTCGGCGGTGCGGTTCTGCACGATGCGGACCTTGTAGCCCTGTTTCAACAGACCAAGCCCCAGTTGCAGTCCGGACTGGCCGCCACCGATGATGGTGATCTTTCTCATGGTTGTTACTCCCTGTCGGTTTGTTTTTGTGCGCAGGCTCAGGCCATCAGCTGGGCGATGGCTTCTTCGTCGCGTTCCGGCCCCATCGCGGTATAGCCCCCGTCGACGCGGATATCGGTGCCGGTGATGAAGCCCGCCTCATCCGAGCAGAGGAACAGCACCGAATTGGCGACTTCCTCGGGGTTGCCGGTGCGCCCCAGCAGGTGGAACGGCTTGGCCACGCTGTCGGTTTTCTCCCGGTCGCCGCCGGTCAGCTCATCCATGATGTTGGACCAGGTCCAGCCGGGGCTGACCGCGTTGACGCGGATGCCATCGGGCGCCAGATCCATCGCCTGGTTGCGCGTCAGCTGCAGGATTGCCGCCTTGGAGACCGGATAGAGCCAGCGACCCTTTTGCGCGACGCGCGCCGAGATCGAGCCGAAATTGACAATGGCGCCGCGGTTCTTGGCCAGTTCTTCGCGCGCGGCCTGCATCAGCATGACCGAGCCGACGATGTTCACATCAAGGCTTTCCAGCCACTCCGCCCGGGTCGATTCCGCGCCGTTGTCGAGGTAGGAACAGGTCACGTTGACCAGAAAGTCGATGCGCCCGAATTCTTTCTTGGTGGCCGCGACCAGCGCCGCGATGCCATCATCCTCGCGCAGGTTGGTCTTGCAAAAGGCGATGCCATCCGCGACCAGCGCCTGACCTGCCTCTTCATTGATGTCGGCGATCATTACCTTTGTGCCCGCGGCGCGAAACGCCTGTGCGATGGCTGCGCCGATCTTGGTGGCGCCGCCTGGAATGATGGCAACCTTGCCGTCCAGTCCCTTCATCTGTCATATCCCTGTCGTGCTGTTGTGGTTCTTGTGCAGTTGTGAAAGACAGGTTTCCCGCCGCATCGGTCTCCGGCTATCCGATAGGCGCAGCCATTATCCAAAAAACGAAGAAATCTGCGTCGCCCTAGGTGGAATGGCGGAACCCGTGCTATGCAGGGGCAGGTTCAACAGGACGACAGATGCCAGGCCCGCAGGAGACATTCCGGGAACCGGCAGTACCGCTTGCGCGGTTTGCGCGGTTCCGCACCCACGATCTGGACGAGGCCCGGGAGGCCGTCGGCCGCATTTTCTGTCCGCATCAGCTCAATACCATCGGCAAGGCGCCATTCCAGGCGCGGCATCACCATGTGCCAGGGGAGCGCGTGTCGCTGAACTACATCGAATATGGCGCCAAGACGCAGATCGCACCGGGATGTCTGGATCAGTTCTATCTGGTGCAGATCCCGGTCAGCGGCAGCGCCGCCATCGTCAATGGCACCGATCGCTATACCAGCGATGCGGGGCGGGCGGCGGTGCTGAACCCACACCGGGAAACCACGATGATCTGGGAGGAAGGCTGCAAACAGCTGCTGTTGCAGATCAGCCGCCGGGCGCTGACCGCCCACGCCAATGCCAATCTCGGCCTCACCACCGATCAGCCCATCGCATTCGAAGGGGCGCTGGATCTGACCAGCCCCGCCGGGACCCGGCTGCTGCGCTTGGTGCATCTTCTGGTGGCAGATGCGGAACAGGCGCGGGATCCTGCCCTGCCCCCCAGCGCCCCATTCCCTGCCCCGTCCGCCGTTTCGGCAAATCCCAGCCCGCTGCTGACGCATTACATGGAAAACACGGTGATGACCGGCCTGCTGGAGGCGCACCGGCACAACTATTCCGGCCAGCTGCGGCGGGTGACCTCTTCGGTCATTCCCGGCCATGTGCGCCGGGCGCAGGCCTATATGCTGGCCAACCTCGACCGCCCGCTGGATATCGACGAGATCGCCGCCTATGCCGGTGTCAGCGCCCGCAATCTGCAACTGGGGTTCAAACGCTTCCTGTCGATGGCGCCCATGGCCTATCTGCGTGACATCCGTCTGCAGCGGGCACACGAGGATCTGCTGCAGGGGCGGCGCGAGGCCAGCGTCACCGAAGTGGCCGAACGCTGGGGCATGACCCATCTCGAGCGGTTCTCACAATACTACAAGACACGCTATGGGTGTACCCCACAGGAAACGCTGAAGAACGCCCGCGACCGCGACTTTCTCGGCTGAATTTCCACCCCTTTCCCGTTTTCCATTGGATTTCTGCAGGTTTGAGGCTGAAGCCCTCCGCCTGCGCCGTCAGTGCTGCGATGCAGCAACTGACCTGGCGTCAACCGCCTGCGCCAATCGACACAAGAATCCTGTTGCCTTTCTCCCCATGATCAGCCAAGAATTTCCCTATATCGGAACTTAATTCTACATAGTGGAATATCTCTGGGAGGAGACCGTCATGAATACCCCGTTTAAATCACGCCTGAAATCCGCCCTGCTGCCCGCTGCGCTGATGGCCTTTGCCGGCGTTGCTTCGGCGCAGACCACCCTGATCCACGGCGAGGCCGGCCCGAATCGCGGCGCCCGTGCCGCCGCGCTGCAATGGTTCGCCGATACCGTTGGCGAGACCTCGGGCGGCGATCTGAAGGTGGACGTGCAATGGGGCGGCGCCCTGTTCAAGGCCAATGCCGCCGTGCAATCCATCGGTGACGGCGTTGCCGACCTCGGCACCGTGATCGCGGTCTACTATCCGCAGGAAATGCAATCCTATGGCATCGCGGATTTGCCGCTCGACAACCCCGACGCCTGGGTTGGCATGCGCGCAACGGATGAGCTAATGCGCTCTTCCCCGGTGATTGCCGAGGATCTGGCCAAGAAGAACCTCGTCTATATCGGCACCTTCACCACCTCCGCCGTGCACATCGGCTGCACCGGCGATGCGATCCGTTCGGTAGAAGACATCAAGGACCGCAAGATCCGCGGCACCGGCGCCTATGGCAAGGTCTTTGGCGAGCTGGGCGGCAACATGGTCAATATGAGCATCTACAAGGCCTACCAGGGTCTGGACACCGGTCTGCTGGAATGCTCGCAAGGTTATTCCTACGCTGTCACCGCCCTGAAACAGCAGGAAGTCATGGACAACTACACCCTGCTGAACTGGGGTCAGGTCGGCGGCCTTGGTATCCTAATGAACAAGGACGTCTTTGACAGCCTTTCCGAAGACCAGCAGCAGGTCCTGCTGGATGCCGGTCGCGGCATGGCGGATGAATTCGGTCGTCTGATCACCACCGCGAACGATGCTGCCATCGAAACCATGAAGGAAAAGGGTATCGAGGTCTTCACCCTGCCCGAGGAAGAGCGTGCCAAGCTGGTCGCCGCCGGTACCAAGCACATCGACGCCTGGGTTGAGCAGATGAACGCATCCGGCATGGATGGTGCGGCCCTCCTGGAAGAATACCGCGGCCTGATCGCCAAATACACCGAAGAGCGTGACAGCAAGGGTTATCCCTGGACCCGCTAAACCGTAGGTCCCGCCTCCTCATGACTGGTGGCAACACCACACCGGGACCAACGACTGCGGGGGCGGGCCTCTTGCCGCCCCCGCTTTTTCTCCTGCAATGCCTGACCCACACGAGGCTCTGATGCTGAAAGCACTGGAAACTTTCCTGCTGAACCTTGCGGTGGCAGCCGTCATCGCCCTGGGGCTGATGATCACCGCCAGCGTATTTTCGCGGGCCATCTTCAACGTGGCCCTGCCCGACACGATCGTCATCGTGCGCGAACTGATGGTCGCCGCCATCGTGCTGCCGCTGGCCGCTGCCACCCTGGCGCGCAGCCACGTAGCGGTCGAATTCCTCGCCAACCGCCTGCCGCCCCGGGCACAGGCCTGGCTGGCGGTCTTCGGCTCAATCGTAGGTCTCTTTGCCCTGATGCCGCTGATCTATGCCGGCGGGCGCGAATTTGCCCATAACTTTACCTCGGGCGGGTTTTTCTACGGCGATCTGGAACTGCCGAAATGGCCCGGCCGCCTGATTTTCCTGATCGGGATTTCCCTGTGCTGGCTGCGCCTTCTGGTGCTGGTCGTGCAGGACATCCGCGCCATCCGCGCGGGCGATTACAGCTTTGCCGACACACATGCCGAGGGACTGGACTGATGGACGCCTCTACGATTGGGCTGATTGCCTTTGCCGCCGTTCTGATCCTGCTGGCGCTGCGGGTGCCGATCAGCTTCACCCTTGCCGCTGTGGCGGCCGTCGGCACCTTCTGCATCTTCGCCTTCCGCACCGGCACCTTCATGCCGGAACGCGCCATCCGGGCGACCACCTCGATGGTGTTTTCCAACTCCTTCGACCTTATTCACTCCTACGATCTGTCGATGATACCGCTGTTCATCGCGCTGGGGCATATCGCTTATAAGGCCGATATCACCACGCGGATCTACCACGCGGCGCGGGTCTGGCTGTCGGCGGTACCGGGCGGCGTTGCCATGGCCTCGGTCATGGGCTGCGGCGGCTTTTCCGCCATCACCGGATCGTCGATTGCCTGCGCTTCGACCATGGGCCGGATCTGCACGCCGGAAATGCTGCGCATGGGCTATGACAACCGCCTGGCCACCGCATCGGTCGCAGCGGGCGGCACCCTGGGATCCCTGATCCCGCCCAGCGTTCTGTTCATCATCTACGGCATCTTCACCGAAACCTCGATCAACCGGCTGTTCGTAGCTGGCATCCTGCCCGGTCTTCTGACCCTCGCCGGGTTCGTTTTGGTGATCTTTATCTGGGTCAAACGCGACCCGGCGGCCGCCCCGGTGGACACGGCCGAAATTTCCTACGCCGACCGGTTCCGCGCCGCGGCACTGGCCTGGCCTGCCTTCGTGCTGTTCATCGTCATCATCGGCGGCATCTACGGCGGCATCTTCACCGCGACCGAGGCAGCAGCTGTCTGTCTCAGCCTTGCGGTGTTGATTGGTGTGCTGCAGCGCAAGCTGACCCTGACCTCGATCTGGGAAGCCTTCCGCGAGACCTGCCTGCAGACCGCGTCGATCTTCTTCATCGCGGCAGGGGCCAAGATCTTTGTCGCCTTCGTGGCGCTGACTGGCGTCGCCCCGGCGATTGTCGATGTGGTGACCCAGGCCGAACTGTCGGTGTTCTGGCTGCTGCTGTCGATTGCGCTGATCTACCTGTTGCTGGGCATGTTCCTTGATCCCATCGGGATCATGGTTCTGACCCTGCCGCTGGTGGTGCCGCTGGTGGAAACCTATGGGATGGACCTGATCTGGTTCGGCGTCGTGATCATCAAGCTGTTGGAAATCGGCCTGATCACCCCGCCGGTGGGGCTCAATGTCTTTGTCATCGCCAATGTGGTGGGCAAGGACGCGCCAATCGACCGGATCTTTGCCGGAATCGCACGGTTTCTGTCCGTTGATGTCATCGTCCTGATCCTTCTGATGGCCTTTCCCGTGATTTCGTTGCTTCTACCGAACTCGATGATGTAATCCGGTCTGAAGCAAAAACATGACGGGATTGACACATATGGCCAAGGAAGCTCCGACGGATCGCCGGTTTGCAACCACCCTGGCGCGCGGGATGAGTGTTCTGCGCGCCTTCAGGCCCAGCGATGACGGGCTCAGCAATCAGGAACTGTCCGAGCGCACCGGTCTGCCGAAATCCACCGTGTCGCGGCTGACCTTCACCCTGCAGGCGCTTGGCTACCTATCGCACGGGCACCGGCACGACCGCTACCGCCCCGGCCCGGCGCTGCTGGCCCTTGGCAATGTGGCGGCGGCCTCGGTGTCCTTCGTCGATACCGCCACCGACATCATGCAGCCGCTGGCGGATGAAACCGGCACCCTGGTTCTGATCGGGGTGCGGGACGATCAGAAAATCCTGCTGACCAAGACCTGGCGCCCGCATCAGGCGTCATCGATCTGGCTGGAGGTCGGTCACCGTATCCCACTGACACATTCCTCCTCGGGGCAGGCCCAGCTTGCGGCCCAGTCGGACCGGGAATTTGCTTCTTATGTAGATACTTATGGCGAAATGGTCGAAGATTCCGACGTCACCGTAGCCAGCCTGCGCGAGGATGCCTATTCGCAGCTGGTCGCCCGGGGCTTCGTGATCGCCGGGCACGGGCTGCGCTATGCCAGCACCGTCAATGCGGTTTCCGTTCCCTTCCGCAGCCATGAATTCGACGAACCCGTGGTCTTTACCTGCGGCGCCACCCCCGAGATGCTGACGTTCGAGCGGATGGAGAACGAAGTGGGACCGAAACTGCAGGCCGCCGTGCGTACGCTAGAGCGGATGACAGGCAAAAGTCCGGCGCTTGTTCAGCGCGGCTAGTTCCGCATATTGGAACTGAATTTTGTTTATTGAAATGACTGACGGCCCTGTTAAGGTGCCGCAAAACTGGCTGTGCCCGCCCGTATGATGCTCGCATCCGGCGCCACACAGCAGCGCAGAACAAGGAGCCTTTGATGTCCACTGACGACCTGATCATCCACGCCGAGACCGGCCCGCAGCGCCTGATCGGCTATGTTCTGGACGTCAGCAACAGTGCAGGCGATGGCGGCGCGCGCTGCTGGCTGGACCTGACGGATATCCATCTGAACCGCCATGGGGTTCTGCACGGCGGCATCGCCACCACGCTGCTGGACAGCGCCAGCGGCGCCACCGGCTCGATGAGCGTCGATCCCACCGGGCGGGCGCCGTTTCTGACCATCTCTCTGACCACCCAGTTCATCGCCCCTGCCTATGCCGGACGGGTCACCGCAACCGGGCAGATCACCGGCGGCGGGCGCAGCACCCTGTTCATCGCCGGGCGGCTGGAGGCCGAGGACGGCACCCTGATCGCCACCTCGAACGGGGTGTTCCGCCGAGTTCCCACCGACCGGCTGAACGGCGGCTCTGCTGCCAAAGACTGACCCGCGCGCACCACTCCTGAACACTCACCACTGATCCCGGACCCAGCTCATGACCGATTATACCCGCATCCACGAAACCGTTGAGCATTGGGCCGTGACCTCTCCCGAGGCGCTGGCTCTCATTGATTTCGACGGGCGCCCGCTGAGCTATGCCGAATTGCAGCAGGCCAGCAAGGACGCCGAGGCGGATCTGCGCGCCGAAGGCGTGGCGCCGGGGGACCGGGTTCTGATCGTGTCGGAAAACGCGGCGGCGACGGTGGCCTTCCTGTTTGCCTGCAGCCGGATCGGCGCCTGGGCGGTGCCGGTCAATGCACGGATGAGCGCGGATGAAATCACCCGCGTCACCGCCCATGCCACCCCGCGCGTGATCGTCCTGACCACCGCCTCGTCAAAGGACGCCGCCGCCCACGCCCTCCGGCTTGAGGCGCAAAGCCGTTATGGACTTTACGGTCAGGTGGCCATTGCCGTGGCCGGTCCCAGCGCGCCGGAACCGGTTCAGGACGGGCCGGAGCAGATCGCGGTCATGCTTTATACCACCGGCACCACCGGTGACCCCAAGGGCGTGATGCTCAGCCATGCGAACCTGCTGTTTGCCGGGCAGGCCTCGGCCAATCTGCGCGGGATCAAGCCCGGCGATCAGGTCTATGGCGGACTGCCTGTCACCCATGTCTTTGGTCTGGCCTCGATGATCGTCGCCTCGGCTCGCGCCGGGGCTGCGGTGCGGCTGCAGGCCCGCTTCACGCCCGCCGCTCTTTATGAGGCGCTGCTGGATGGCGTCACCGTGCTGCCCGCCGTGCCCCAGATGCACGCGCTGCTGATGCAATACGCCCGCGAACAGGGCGTCAGCAAACTCGAAGGCAGCAAGCTGCGCTATGTCTCCTCCGGGGCGGCGCCGCTGGACCCGGCCTGGAAACGCAACGCCGAGGCCTTTTACGGTCTGGCGCTGCAGAACGGCTATGGCATGACCGAATGCACCGCCGGCTTGTCGGCCACCACCAATCTGATCGGCGATCCCGACACCAGCGTTGGCACCGCCCTGCCCGGCACCGAGGCCCGCATCAAGGACGGCGCCGAAACCGGCGAGATCGAGGCCCGTGGCCCGCATGTCATGGTCGGCTATTACCGCAACCCCGAGGCCACCCGCGCCACCATCGACGCGGATGGCTGGCTCAGCACCGGTGACATCGGCCGGTTCGATGAACAGGGCCGGTTGCATATCGTCGGGCGCAGCAAGGAAATCATCATCCGCTCAGGCTTCAACGTCTACCCGCAAGAGGTCGAGGCAGCCCTGAACGATCACCCCGCCGTGGTACAAAGCGCCGTGGTGGGCCGCGCGGCGGATGGCAATGAAGAGGTACTGGCCTTTGTGCAGGTGGCCGATCTTGCTGCCACCGATGAGGCCACGCTGAAGGCACATGTGGCCGAGCGGCTGTCGGGCTACAAACGCCCCTCGCGGGTGGTACTGACCCTGCAGCTGCCTGCTGCCCCGACGGGCAAGATCCTGAAGCACAAGTTGATCGAAACCTTCGCAGCGGATCTCGACTGAGCCGCCACTGCGGTCAGCTCAGCATGGTTCAACTCTGATCCGGGCGCGGCGCGATTGCGCTGCCGTCCGAGATCAGGTCCGAAGGGTGCAGGATGACCTGATCACCGGAGGAGAGCCCTTCCAACACCTCGGCGCTGCGGTCGTTGCGGCGGCCCAGCCTCACCGCTTTACGCCGGGCGATGCCCGCCTCATTGACAAAGACCGCCCAACCTGCGCCCTGACGGAATACCGCGCTCAGCGGCACCGACAGGACATCCGTGCCTTCCCATTCGACGATGCGCAGGAAGACGGCATAGCCATCGCCCATGCCCGCGTAGTCGTCGGGCGCAGAGGTCAGGTCGAGGATCACATCGACCCGCTGTTCCTCGATCCCGAGGGCCGAAACCTTGGTATAGGCTGCCGGTTCGATGCGCCGCACCCGCGCCTCCAGCAGCGCATCGCGACCCCAGCGTTCCACGATGGCCCGGTCGCCTTCCTTCAGCCGCACAGCATCGGTGGACAGAAGATCGGCAACGATCTCCAGGTCCTCGGGGTCCCCGATGGAAATCAGCCGGGTTCCGGCCAGCACGGTCTGTTCGCTCAGCACATCGACGGTCAGCACCTGCCCCGACATCGGCGCGGTCACGGTCAGGCAGCAGGTCTGTCCTGCCTCGGCGGCGCCGGGTTCGATCAGCGCGGCGCGGGCGCGATCCAGCGTGCCCTTGGCCATCTCCAGCGCCGACACTGCCGCCGTCATCGCCGCCCGGTCGATATGCAACTTCTGTTCGATCTCCTCCAGCCGGGTGCGGGAGACCACGCCGCGCTGCACCAGCGTATCGGCGCGGCGGAATTCGCTTTCCGACAGGGTCAGCGTTTCCGAGGCCTGACGCATCTTGCTGCGCGCCACCGCCAGTCCTGCTTCGGCCTCGCGCACGGCAGCCTCGGCCTCGGCCTGGCTGCGCGCATCGAGCAGATTGGCGGCGGCGGGCGTCAACACAGCCACCACGGTTTCCCCAGCCACCACGCTATCGCCCACCCGCACCGGGGCACGCTGCGCGGTGCCGGTGATCGGCGCCGCGACATCATAGATTTCGCGGATGCGGGTCTTGCCATCGGCATTGACCGTCACCTGCAAAGGCCCGGTGCCGATCTGGTGCAGATCCACCGCCACAGGATCGGTCCGCATTGCGACAAAGGCCAAGGTTCCGGCAACCAGCGCCGCCCCTGCGGCCATGACAACGGTTCGTGTTCTCAGCATCGTCTTTCTACTCCCGCGTTTTCATGACCTGGACCAGATCCAGCCGGTCCAGACGCCGCCGCACCAACAGCACCGACACCAGCGCCGCCCCCAGCACCACAAGGGTGGCCGTGGCAAAGCCCGCCGGTTTCAGGACCAGTGGAATCGAATAGAGGTCACTGGACGACCCATGTGCCAGAAGCGCTGCAATCCCCGCGCCCAGAAGCCATCCGACCGGCTGCGCCAGCAGCGCCAGCAGCATGGTCTCCCCCACCAGAATGAAAGAAACCTCGGCCCGGGTGAAGCCCAGGATGCGCAGGCTGGCCAGCTCACGGGCGCGTTCGGACATCTGGATGCGGGCGCCGTTATAGGCCACCCCCACCGTGATCAGCACCGCGATCACGCCATAGACCGTGGTCATCACGATGACATTCTCACGGATGGTTTCGCGGAACGACTGGCGGATCTCGCTCATCATGCTGAGCCCGCTGAGCGAAGGCGTTTCCTTCAGCAGCGCGTGCAGCTCTGGCACCGCGTTCTGATCCAGCCGCAAATGCGCCACGGTGATCCGCGGCGCCTGTCGCAGCAGCGCGCTGAGGCTGTCCAGGTCCATATAGGCTCCGATGCCGAAATACTGTGTCACCGTGCCCGAGACCCGCACCATGTGCGTTTCGTTGCGCCCGCCCTTGAACTCGACCTCGATCACATCGCCCGCGCGCGCCTCCAACTGCCCGGCCAACCGTTCGGACAGCAGGATGCCACCTGCAGGCGGCTCCACCACCCGGCCGTCGCCATCCAGAATGCGGGCCAGGTCGGCGCCGGGGCGGCGGGCCTCGATCGAGATATCCTTGCTGAGATGGCCATGGCGCAGCACCGCCGCCTGATAGAACTGCCCCTCGGCCTGCAGCACGCCGGGCAGGTTCGCCACCTCGGGCAGGGCCGTTTCCGGGATTTCAGGCGTAAAGATCAGCGCCGCATCCTGCCGGTTCGCTTGATAGAAAGAGGTCTCCATGATCTCGTCCAGCGCGTCCTGGAAAAAGCCCGAGGCCACCAGCACCGACACCGCCAGCGACAGCCCCAGAATGCTAAGCCCCGAGCGCACCGGCCAGCGCACCAGACTGCGCAGGATCATCATCACCGCCTGCGAGGGACGCAGCCGGGTCAGCATCCGGTCCAGAAGGTTGCGTTTGAACCGGGGCGGCGCGGGCGGCGACATCGCCACCGCGGGCGCCATACGGGCCACATGCAGCGCGCTTTGCGCCGCGCCAAGACCCGCGGTCAGCAACGCCAGCACCCCGGACAGCGCATAGGCATCAAGCCGCGTGTGGAAGATCAGATAGGGAAATTCGAAGAACTGCGCGTAGATCTGCGCCAGCGACCGCGACAGCCAGGTGCCCGCAGCCCAGCCAATGAGCACCCCAAGGCAGGCGATCAGCCCGGCCAGCAGCAGATAATGCAGACAGACCTCATAGTTGGAATAGCCCAGCGCCTTCAGAAGACCGATCTCACTGCGCTCCAGCAGCACGATCCGCCCCACCACCATATTGACCAGAAAGGCGGTGATGCCAAAGAAGATCGGCGGCAGGATCAGCGCGGTATTGCGCAGCTCGCTCAGCTCGGCGTCGATGAACTGGTCCGACAGTTGCAGGTCGCGGCCATGCGCGCCAAGCCCGCCATAGGGCGCCAGAATATCGTCGATCCGGTCGATCACCTCATCCTGCCGGGCGGCAGGGTTGAGCTTGACCGACAGGCTGTTGAAGGCGCCCTTCATATCAAAGGCCGCTTCGGCCACCCGTTCCGGCAGCCAGATAATGCCAAAGGTTTCATTGTCCGGCAGCAGCGCACCGGGCCCCAGAGTATAGATGAATTCCGGCGACAGCACCGTGCCAGTCACCCGCAGGTCGCGCCGCTGGCCGTTCAGGTTGGCGCTGAACCGGTCGCCGGGGCGCAGCCCGTTGGCGCGGGCAAAGGGATCATTGATCGCCACCTCGTCCGAGGCATCCGCATCCGGCAGGCGCCCACTCCGCTGGAGTGGCACGTTGAGCAACGGCCCGCCGTTGCCGGGCAGCGACAGTACCAGCCCCGTCACCGTCTCGACCTTCTCCGGCAGATCGAGGATGGCGTAGTGTTCGACCCGCGCCTCGGCAGCGCGCACACCGTCGATGGCCTGCACCCGTCCCATCTCGTGATCCGGCACCCGCGTTGCGCGGGCAAAGACATCGGCGAAGCGGTTTCGCTCGTAATAGGCGGCGCGGGTGTCATCCAGAGCCCGCTCCATGCCAAAGGCCATCAGCAGGATCGAAACCCCGCAGGCCAGCACCAGTGCAATGGCCAGCGCCTGCGCCCAAAGACGGCGGAAACTGCGCAAGAGTTTGAGATCCAGCGCCTGCATCGCCCTACCACTCGATCTCGGCAGGGGCGAGCCGGGTGGCGTTTTCCTCCACCAGACGGATCTTGCCATCCTGGAACCAGATCACCCGATGCGCCATCTGCCGGATCGCGGCATTGTGGGTGATCACCACGGTGGTGGTACCGGTGCTCTCGTTGATGCGGCGCAGCGCCTCCAGCACCTGCACCCCGGTCTTGCTGTCGAGCGCCCCAGTGGGTTCATCGCACAACAGGATCTCTGGGCGTTTGGCGATGGCGCGGGCAATGGCGACGCGCTGCTGCTCGCCGCCGGACATTTCCGCCGGGAAGTGATCCATGCGGCTGCCCAAACCGACCTCTCTCAGCGCCTCTTCGGGCGGCATCGGGTCGCGCGCCACGTCCGTCACCAGTTGCACGTTTTCCCAGGCGGTCAGACTGGGCACCAGATTGTAGAATTGAAAGACAAAACCGACGTGATCGCGCCGGAACCGGGTCAGCCCCCGGTCGCCCATGCTGGTCAGTTCCTGATCGCGGAACCAGACGCGGCCGTCGGTGGCGTGATCCAGCCCGCCAAGAATGTTCAGCAGCGTGGATTTGCCACTGCCCGACGGCCCCAGCAGCACCACCAGCTCACCAGCGTATAGTTCAAGATCGACCCCCGCCAGCGCATGCACCTTTTGCTGGCCGGTATCATAGACCTTGGTCAGGTCCTTGGTTCTGAAGACGACGTCGGGCATGTTCACCTCTTGGCCCCCATCGATAGGGGCACGGCGCGCCCTGAACTTTGACATGGCTCAACCCCGAATACAAAGCCCCGGCAGATGGGTCCCCTACCGTTACAGCCACAACGCCCCCCTTGCCCTGCAAAAGGCACGCAACGTGACGGAGGGTTCTGCCCGTCCAAAGGCTTGACGCCCCGGCGACATCGGGCAGGATCTCGCCAGAACCAGGGAGGACAGAATGACAACACAGACCGAAGCGGAGCTTACCGCCACCATCGCCCGTGCCCGCAGCCAGCAGCTGGGCGATCTCTTGCGCCGCAGCGCCGCCCGCACGCCGCAAAAGACCGCGCTGGTGTTCCGCGGGCAACGCGACAGCTTTGCCGAACTCGATGCAGCGGTGAACCGCGCTGCCAACGGTCTGGCCGCGCGCGGCATCACCAAGGGCGACCGGGTGGCGCTCCTGTCCCACAACAACCGCGCCTTCGTGGTGTTCCGACTGGCACTGGCGCGGCTGGGGGCGGTGACGACGCCGGTCAACTTCATGCTGAACGCCGAAGACGTGGCCTATATCCTGGATCACTCCGGCGCCCGGGCCATCATCGCCGAGGACGCGCTCTGTGCCACTGCCGATGCGGCGCTCGCCCAGCTGGATCAGCCGATGCTGTTCCGCCTGTCGATTGCCCATGCCGCCGACGCGGTTCCCGCAGGCTGGGAAGCCGCCGAGACCGTGCTGGAGCATGCCAACGACAGCGCGCCGTATGTGGAGATCGCCGGCGATGATCCTATCCAGATGATGTATACCAGCGGCACGGAATCCCGGCCCAAGGGCGCGCTGCTTTCCTCGGACGCGCTTTATGCCCAATACGGCAGCTGCATCAGCGATGGAGAGATGGCTGCCGACGACATCGAACTGCACTGCCTGCCGCTGTTCCACTGCGCGCAGTTGGACTGTTTCCTGACGCCCGACATGTATCTGGGCGCCACCAGCATTCTGATGGAGGCCGCCGATCCGGGCAAGATGCTGGAAGCCATCGCCGCCGAGGGCGTCACCAAACTGTTCTGCCCCCCCACCGTCTGGATCGCGCTGCTGCGCCACCCGGATTTCGACAAGACCGACCTCAGTTCCCTGCGCAAGGGCTATTACGGCGCCTCGATCATGCCCACGGCGATCATCGAGGAGCTGACCAGCCGCCTGCCGAACCTGCGCCTGTTCAATTTCTACGGCCAGACGGAAATGGCCCCTGTCGCCACCATCCTGCTGCCGCATGAACAGCTGAGCAAGCTCGGCTCGGCCGGTCGGCCCGCGCTGAACGTCGAAACCCGCGTGGTCGATGACGATGGCAACAACCTGCCCGTTGGCGAAGTCGGCGAAATCGTGCACCGCAGCCCGCATCTGATCCTTGGTTACTACAAGGATCCCGCCAAAACCGCCGAAGCCTTTCAGGGCGGCTGGTTCCATTCCGGCGATCTGGGCCGTTTTGACGAGGAAGGCTACCTTTATGTGGTCGACCGCAAGAAGGACATGATCAAGACCGGCGGTGAAAACGTCGCCAGCCGTGAGGTGGAGGAATGCATCTTTCACCACCCCGCCGTGGCCGAGGTCGCGGTCTTTGGTATTCCGCACCCCAAATGGATCGAGGCGGTAACCGCCGTGGTGGTGGCCAAACCGGGCGAAGACACCAGCATAGAGGCGCTGATGGACTATTGCCGTGAAAACCTGGCCCATTTCAAAAGCCCCAAGCATATCGCCCTGGTCGAGGCGCTGCCCAAGAACGCCAGCGGCAAGATCCTGAAGCGCGACCTGCGCATCGCATACGCGGGCGTCTTTGAAGAAGAGAGTGCCTGACCGGTAGGTCAAGGCCCCCAGACCCCGCCCAAACCACGGGCGGGGCGCCCCCCATCCGCATCCTCCATCTGACGCTTTGAGTGGCGAAAATTCTTGCCTTTGCCCACAAATTAGGCGAAGGCTCAGAAGGATACATGTCCAACATATGACCGCTTGCCTGATCGGCGCGGTGTTTCTACCGATTGGACAATTGTCCCGTGTTTCAGGGGCTTATTCAACAGGGGGATTGTTCCATGACAAATGAATTCAAGGGCGCCGTATCGCGCCGCCAGTTCCTGGCCACCAGCGCTGCCGCTGCTCTGACCGCAGGCGCCTTTGCCGCGCCTGGCCGCCTGATGGCCTCTGAGCCGCTGAAAGTTGCCGGCATCTATACCGTGCCGGTCGAACAGCAATGGGTCAGCCGTATCCATGTGGCCGCCCTGACCGCGCAGGACCGCGGCGACATCAGCTATACCTATTCCGAGAACACCTCGAACTCGGACTATTCCCGCGTGATGCGCGAATATGCCGAACAAGGCTACCAGCTGATCATCGGTGAAATCTTCGGTGTCGAAGCCGAAGCGCGCGAAGTTGCCGCCGAGTACCCCGATGTGGCCTTCCTGATGGGCTCCTCCTTCAAGGAAGACCCGGCAATCCCGAACCTGTCCGTTTTTGACAACTATATTCAGGATGCCTCCTATCTTTCTGGCATTATCGCGGGTGCAATGTCGAAATCCGGCAATATTGGCATGGTCGGCGGCTTCCCGATCCCGGAAGTAAACCGCCTGATGCACGCCTTCATGGCCGGTGCGCGGGAGATGAACCCCGAGATGAAATTCCAGGTCTCCTTCATCGGTTCCTGGTTCGATCCGCCGAAGGCCAAGGAAACCGCATTCGCCATGGTCGAGAACGGCGCCGACATCCTTTATGCCGAACGCTTTGGCGT
Organism: Pseudophaeobacter sp. C1-32P7; assembly: GCF_041008775.1. Taxonomy (NCBI): domain Bacteria; kingdom Pseudomonadati; phylum Pseudomonadota; class Alphaproteobacteria; order Rhodobacterales; family Roseobacteraceae; genus Pseudophaeobacter; species Pseudophaeobacter sp. C1-32P7. Next base: position 128,391 of record NZ_JAXGFR010000007.1, read on the forward strand.
GTCGGATGCGGCCAAGGAAAAGGGCCTTCTGGCCATCGGCAACGTCATCGACACCCAGTCGGATTACCCCGAAACCGTGGTTGCCTCGGCGATCTGGCATTTCGAACCGACGCTGGATGCGGCCATCGCAGCGGTCAAGGACGGCAGCTTCACCGCCGCTGACTACGGCATGTATTCCTTCATGAAGGAAGGCGGCTGTTCGCTGGCGCCCTATGGCACTTTCGAAGGCAAGATCCCGCAAGAGGCGCTGGATCTGGTTGCCTCCCGCACCGCCGCGATCAAGGACGGTTCCTTCACCGTTGCGATCAACGACGAAGAACCCAAATCCTCCTGATACGGGCCTTTCGGCTATGACAGAAACAGACAAGGCGCAGGTTGTCCTGCGCCTTCAGAACATTACGAAACGGTTCGGTCCCGTCACCGCCAACGAAGACGTCAGCTTTGCCCTGCACCGGGGTGAGGTAATCGCGCTTTTGGGGGAAAACGGCGCGGGCAAGACCACGCTGATGAACATCCTGTTCGGCCAGTACACCGCCGATGAAGGATCAGTAGAGCTGTTCGGCCAGCCCCTGCCCGCGGGCAATCCGCGCGCGGCGCTGGATGCTGGTGTCGGCATGGTGCATCAGCATTTCACCCTCGCGGGGAACCTGACGGTCTGGGAAAACATCGTGCTGGGCGTTGATGCCCTCAGCGCTGCCAGCCTGAGGCACGCCGCCGCCAAGGCGCGCATCCGCGACCTGTCGGAACGCTTCCACCTGAAGGTCGATCCCGACGCCAAGGTCGGTCGCCTGACCGTGGGCGAGCGTCAGCGGGTCGAGATCCTGAAGGCGCTTTACCGCGATGCAAAGATCTTGATCCTGGACGAGCCCACCGCGGTTCTGACCCCGCAAGAGGCCGACGCGTTGTTCGCCACCCTGCGCGAGGCGATTGCCTCGGGGCTGTCGGTGATCTTCATTTCCCACAAATTGCACGAAGTCATGGCGATTTCCGACCGCGTGCTGGTGCTGCGCCATGGCCGCCTGGTGGCCGAGCGCGCCACCGCAGACACCAATGGCGAGGAACTCGCCGCGCTGATGGTCGGCGCAGAGGTCAGCGCGCCCAGCATTTCCCCCGCTACGCCCGGCGCACCGCTGCTGTCGTTGCGCGATGTCACCACGCCAGGCGCCGGATCGGCGCCGGGACTGGCACGGGTAGCGCTGGACCTGCGTGCGGGCCAGATCACCGGGCTTGCCGGGGTGTCCGGCAATGGGCAGGCGGCGCTGTCGGATCTGATTTCCGGCCTCATCGCCCCATCCAGCGGCACAATCACCCTGCACGGGCAAGCACCGCAGGGCTGGTCGCCCCGCGCCGCTATTGCCAACGGCGTCGCCCGCATTCCCGAGGACCGGCACAAGACCGGCACCATCGCCGATTTCGACCTGACCGAGAACGCGATCCTCGAAACCTACGCTACCCGGTTCAGCCAGCGCGGCTGGATGAACTGGAAAAAAGCGCGCGCCTTTGCCGAGAGCCTGATCAAGGGCTACGACATCCGCTGCCCGGGGCCGGATATCCGCATTCGCCTATTGTCGGGCGGCAATATGCAGAAACTGATCCTGGGCCGAGTGCTCGAAGGCGCACCGGATATCATCCTCGCCAACCAACCGGTACGAGGATTGGACATCGGCGCGGTGAACTACGTGCATGAACAACTGGCCAAGGCCCGCGATCGGGGCGCCGCCGTTCTGCTGATCTCTGAGGACCTCGATGAAATCATGCGCCTCTCGGATGTGATCCACGTGATCTCCGAAGGGCGGCTCAGCCCGGAATTTGCCCGTGGCACCATGCGCCCCGAGGATCTGGGCCGCTGGATGGCGGGCGAAGGCTTTGACAAGGACATGACCGATGCGGCTTGAACCGATTGCAGCGCCCTCCCTTGGGCGGCGTGTGCTGCCGCCAGCGCTGGCCATCGCCGCGACCTTTGTGGTGGCGGCCCTGCTGGCGATGATCGCGGGCGGCAATCCGTTCGCGGTCTTTGGCCTGATCCTGAAAGGCGCGTTTGGATCGAAATTCGCCATTCTGGAGACACTGAACAGCGCAACACCGCTGATCTTTACCGGGCTGGCCATCGCGGTGGCGTTCCGGGCCAAGCTGTGGAACATCGGCGCCGAGGCGCAGCTTTATGCGGGTGCGGTGATCACCGTGGTTCTGGGCACCGGTGCCCTGTCGCTGCCTGCGCCGCTGATGCTGGCGCTTTGCGCCATCTCTGCGATGCTGGCCGGGGCGCTGATCCTCTTGGGTCCTGCCCTCTTAAAAACCCGGCTGGGCGTCGATGAAGTGGTGACAACGCTACTCCTCAACTTCATTTTCCTGTTGTTTGTCAGCTACCTGCTCGAAGGACCGTTGAAGGATCCCATGGGCATGGGCTGGCCCAAATCCGCGCGACTGCTGCCAGAGGCTCGGCTGCCCCGCATCGTCGAAGGGCTGCGCCTGCACTGGGGCTTTGCGCTGGCACTGTTCGCGGCACTTGCCGTCTGGGTGATCAACACCCGCACCACGCTCGGCTATGAAATGCGCGCCGTCGGCCAGAATGCCGAGGCCGCCGGTTTCGCCGGCATCCCGGTCACCAAGGTGATCCTCAAAACCGCACTGCTATCCGGTGGCCTTGCCGGTCTTGCGGGCTTTTCCGAGGTCTCCGGCCTCAAGGGATCGCTGACGCTCGATCTCAGCCCCGGCTTTGGCTACACCGGCATCGTGGTCGCCATGCTGGCGCTGCTGCACCCGCTGGGCGTGGTTGTCGCGGCGCTGTTCGTGGCCGCCATCTTTGTCGGCGCCGACAGCATGAGCCGCGCCGCAGGCGTGCCGAGCTACCTTGCCGATATCATGCTCGCCTCGGCCCTGTTGTTCATGGTGCTGGCGATCCTTCTCACCAAATTCCGCCTGCGGAGGGACTGACATGGATCTCATCGACATCCTGCTGTCGGCCAGTTTCTGGGCTGCAGCCATCCGCATTGCATCGCCGCTGATCTTTGCCACCATCGGAGAGCTGATCTGCGAACGCGCGGGCGTTCTGAACCTCGGCATCGAGGGCATCATGGTCGCGGGCGCATTTGCAGGCTGGATCGCGGTCTGGGGCGGTCTGCCGCTGTGGGGCGGGGTCGCGGTGGCCATGCTGACCGGCATGATGCTGGGGCTGGTGCATTCGGTGTTTTCCGTGCCCTTTGGCCTGTCGCAGCACGTGGTCGGGGTCGGGCTAACGCTGTTGGCGACCTCGCTGACCTTCTATACCTACCGGGTGATCCTGCCCGAGGTGTCTTCGCCGCCGAAAATCACCGCTTTTCAACCCTATGAGATCCCGCTTCTGTCAGATCTGCCCCTCGTAGGCCCTGCGCTGTTCTCGCAAACGCCGCTGACCTATGCCGCCTTTGTGCTGGCCGGACTAACGGCGCTGGTCCTTTACCGGACGCCCTTGGGCCTTGCGGTGCGGGCGGCCGGGGAAAACCCGCAAGCCGTAGCGGCGCAGGGCCTGTCGGTCACCGCGATCCGCATGGGCGCGGTGGTGGTCGGCTCAGGCTTCATGGCCATTGGCGGCGCCTTCCTGACGCTGTCGGCCTTTGACAGTTTCTTCTTCGACATGGTGAACGGGCGCGGCTGGATTTGTATCGCGCTGGTCGTCTTTGGCGCCTGGAAACCGGGCAAGGCGGTGCTGGGCGCGGTGCTGTTTGCCGCCTTTGACGCCTTGCAGATCCGCCTGCAACAAACCGGCATCGGGGCCGTGGTGCCCTATCAGGTCTTCCTGATGATGCCCTATATCCTGTCCATTCTGGCGCTGGTGGTGATGTCCCGCCGCGCCGAGATCCCGGCGGCGCTGATGGTGCCCTTCAACAAGGGGGAAAGATGATGTTCGACCTGATCGTCAAGGGCGGCACCCTGCCCGATGGAACAACCGCCGATATCGGCATTACAGGCGGCAAGATCACCGCTATCGAGGCCCGTCTCGATGCCGAAGCGGGTGAGGTCATCGACGCAAGCGGCGATCTGGTAGCGCCGCCTTTCGTCGATCCGCATTTCCACATGGATGCAACGCTGTCTTATGGCAAACCGCGGCTCAACGCCTCTGGCACGCTGCTGGAAGGGATCTCCCTTTGGGGGGAGCTGCGCGACATCGCCACCGTGGATGAGATGGTCGAGCGCGCCCTCACCTATTGCGACTGGGCGGCCTCCATGGGGACGCTGGCGATCCGCTCTCACGTGGACACCACACCCGATCACCTCAATACCGTCACCGCCATGCTGGAGGTGAAGGAGAAGGTCAAAGATTACATCGACCTGCAGCTGGTCGCCTTCCCGCAGGATGGCCTATACCGAACCAAGACGGGGCGCGAGAACGTGATCCGCGCGCTGGACATGGGAGTGGAGGTCGTCGGCGGCATCCCCCATTTCGAACGCACCATGGCAGATGGCGCCGAGTCGATGCGTGATCTCTGCGAGATCGCCGCGGAACGGGGCCTGATGGTCGACATCCACTGCGACGAGACCGACGATCCCATGTCCCGCCATATCGAGGCGCTGGCCTATGAGACCCAGCGGCTCGGCCTGCAGGGCCGCGTTGCGGGCAGTCACCTGACCTCGATGCATTCGATGGACAATTACTATGTCTCCAAACTGCTGCCGCTGATCGCCGAGGCAGGTATTTCCGCGATCCCCAACCCGCTGATCAACATCATGCTGCAGGGGCGGCACGATACCTTCCCCAAACGCCGGGGTCTCACCCGGGTGAAGGAAATGCAGGCGATGGGCATCCCCGTCGGCTGGGGTCAGGACTGCGTGCTGGATCCCTGGTATTCATTGGGCACCGGCGACATGCTGGACGTCGCCTTCATGGGTCTGCACGTGGCGCAGATGAGCCACCCGGACGAAATGGCCCGCTGTTTCACCATGGTGACCGAGGTCAACGCCCAGATCATCGGACTGCAGGACTATGGCCTGAGGGTGGGCAACGACGCCTCCCTCGTGGTTCTGGATGCCAGCACCCCCACCGAAGCCGTCCGCCTGCGCCCCGCCCGCCTGGCAGTGGTCGCCAAGGGCAAAGTGATTGCCCGCAGCGCCCGTGGGGACGCGCGCCTTATGCTGCCGGGACGGCCCGAGACTGTGCGGCGGCGGCATGAGGCGGGGTAATCGAGATACATAACGCTGGCTCGCGCATCCCAAGCACTACAAAGCTCAGTACCAGCAACACGGTTTTCTAACCGCCACAAGTCAATAGAGCATGCGCCGCCCGGCAAGGCCGATCAGTGCCCGTCCGCCCCGCCAAACCGAAGGTTTGCCTACGGTAAAGGGGCGGGCGCTTCTCTTCCGCCCTCGGACGTGCTCTGCCCTCAGTGACGCCTCAAACCCCCAGATACTGGTCCGTCAGATCCGGGGTGAGGTCCTCCATGCGTCCGGTCCAGACGCTTTGGCCGCGGTTCAGGATCACCGCGTGATCGGCGATCTGGGCGAGTTCCTTCAGCGTCTTGTCCACCACCAGGATCGACAAGCCCGCCTCACGCTTCAGCTGCGCAATCGCCGCCCAGATTTCCTGCCGCACCACGGGGGCCAGGCCTTCGGTTGCCTCATCCAGGATCAAAAGGCGCGGGTTGGTCATCAGGGCGCGGCCAATGGCCAGCATCTGCTGCTCGCCGCCCGACAGGGAACTTGCGGTCTGGTCGCGCCGCTCCTTCAGCCGTGGAAACAGCCCGGCGACGCGCTCAAAATCCCAGGGGCCCGGGCGGGCGGCGGCGGTCAGGTTTTCCTCCACCGTCAGCGGGCCGAAGCAGCGGCGCCCCTCGGGCACCAGACCAATCCCCAGCCGCGCGATCTTGTGCGAGGGCAGCTGCCGCAGGTCGTGCCCGTCAAAGCGAACCTCGCCCGCAGAGGGATGCACCATGCCGCAGATCGATTTGATGGTGGTGGTCTTGCCCATGCCGTTGCGGCCCATCAGGGCGACGACCTCGCCTTCGGCCAGATCCAGCGAGACGCCAAACAGCGCCTGCGATGGGCCGTAGGAGGCCTCAACTTTGTTCAGGGACAACAGGCTCATGCGGCGTCCTCCTCTCCGAGGTAAGCGCGGCGCACCTCGGGGTTTGCGCGGATTTCATCGGCGGTGCCGGTGGCGATCACCGCGCCATAGACCAGCACGCTGATCCGATCGGCAAGGGCAAAGACCGCGTCCATATCGTGCTCCACGAGCAGGATCGGCGCCTCGTGACGCAGCTCGTCCAGAAACCCGGTGAGGGTCTTGGAGCCGCTGGCACCAAGACCGGCCATGGGTTCATCCATCAGGAACAGTTTGGGATTGAGCGTGAGTGCCACCGCGACCTCCAGCTGACGGCGCTGGCCATGCGACAGATCGGCAGTGCGCCGCTGCGCCTCATCCTGCAGACCGACGCGTTCCAATGCGCGGCGGGCAGGCTCCAACAAGGTCTTGTCCTTCATCACATTGCGGAAGAAGGAAAACACCCGGCCCTGCGCGCCAAGGGCGCCCAGCACCACGTTCTGCAGCACGGTGAACTCCATCGCAAGCGAGGAGATCTGGAACGTCCGCCCCAGCCCCAGCCGCGCCCGCGCCACGGTATCCAGTTCGGTGACATCGCGGCCCAGAACCTCGATCCGGCCGGTGTCGGGACGCAAACTGCCCGAGATCTGCTTGATCAGGGTGGATTTGCCCGCGCCATTGGGGCCGATCAGGGCGTGGATTTCACCGGGGCGCAGGTCGATGCTGACATTGTCGCTGGCCTTGAGCGCGCCAAAGCTCTTGCTGATGCCTTCGACCTGCAGCACCGCGTTTGTGCGTGGATCAGTCATGGGCCACCTCACGTCCTGTCAGGGCGCCGATCAGGCCGCCGCGGGCGAACAGCACCATAAGGAGCAGCAATAGCCCGAGGAAGATCTGCCAGTATTCACTGATCCCGCCCAGGAGATGCTCCAGCAGGATATAAACGGCAGCGCCCACAACAGGGCCGAACAGCCGCCCCACCCCGCCGATGATGACAAAGACCATGATTTCACCGCTGGTGTGCCAGCTCAGCATGGTTGGGCTGACAAAACGGTTGAGATCAGCATAAAGCGCGCCGGCAAGACCGGTGATCGCGCCCGAGATGACAAAGGCCACAAGCCGCAGATGAAAGGGCGTCAGCCCCACGGTCATCACCCGTTCTTCGGTCTGGCGGGCAGCCGCCAGCGCCAGGCCAAAGGGCGAGCGCCCCAGCCGGGCAGAGAAAACCAGCACCAGGCAGAGGATGACATAGGCGATCATGAAGAACTGGATCGGGTCCAGCGTGTTGAGGCCGGGAAATTCGTTGCGCACCCAGATCGACAACCCGTCCTCGCCGCCATAGGCGGACCAGGAGATCGCGAAATAGTAGAGCATCTGACCAAAGGCCAGCGTGATCATGATGAAATAGACGCCCGAGGTGCGCAGCGACAGCGCCCCGATCACCAGCGCCACCAGCGCACTGGCCACGGTGGCCACCAGCCAGATCACCGGCATCTGATTGGTGCCTTCGATCAGAAACGGCACCTCCATCAGCGGCTCATAATTCTGGGCGTGGGCCGCCAGAATGCCCATGGCATAGCCGCCGATCCCGAAAAAGGCGGCATGGCCAAGGCTCACCAGCCCGCCGATCCCCAGCGCGATATTGAGGCCGACACCGGCCAGCGCCAGGATCGCGACCTTGGTAGCGAGGGTAATGATAAAGGGCTCGTCCATGGCATTGGCCCAGAGCGGCACCGCCAGCAGCGCCAGCGCCAGCGCCCAGTTGAACAGGTTTTCGCGGGTCATGCTCATGCGCTCCCCCCATAAAGTCCCGAGGGGCGCACCAGCAGAACCGCCGCCATCAGGATGTAGATCAGCATCGATGCCAGCGAGGCCCCGACCGAGGCAGCACTGGCCGGTTCCAGGAACAGACCGAAAAATTGCGGCAGGAAGACCTTGCCCAGCGTATCCGTTAGCCCCACCAGCAGCGCGCCGACAAGCGCGCCCTTGATCGAGCCGATGCCACCGATGACGATCACCACAAAGGCGAGGATCAGAACCGGCTCTCCCATGCCGACCTGAACCGATTGGATGGCTCCGACCAGTGCGCCAGCAAGCCCCGCCAGCGCGGCGCCAAGGGCAAAGACCAGCGTATACAGCCGGGAAATATCCACCCCCAGCGCTGCGATCATCTCGCGGTCGGCTTCACCGGCGCGGATCTGGATCCCGATACGGGTGCGGGCGATCAGCCAGAACAGCAGCGCTGCCACCACCAGCCCGATGCCGATAATGGCAAGGCGGTAGGCCGGGTATTCGATGCCGCCCGGCAGGCTGAGCGGCCCGGCCAATGCGGCAGGCACATCCAGAAACAGCGGGAAGGAGCCAAAGATCCAGCGGGTGCCTTCGGAGAAAATCAGGATCAGCGCAAAGGTCGCCAGGACCTGATCAAGGTGATCGCGATCATAAAGCCGCCGGATCACCGCGATCTCGACCACGGCCCCGGCCGCAGCAGCCGCAGCCAAACTGGCAATCAGCGCCAGCAGGAAGGAACCGGTCAGCCCGGCCACCGCCGCCGCCGCAAAGGCCCCGACCATGTAAAGCGCACCATGGGCGAGGTTGATCAGGCCCATGACGCCAAAGACCAGCGTCAGGCCCGCAGCCATGAGAAACAGCATGACCCCGAACTGCAATCCGTTCAGGATCTGCTCAAGAATGAGAACAATGGACATGGGAGATTTCCGTTCTGACGGGGGCGCCAATGCGGCGCCCCCGCAGGGAGGATCAGATTACATCTTGCACTCGGCCGCGTAGGCGTCGGAATGATCTGTCAGACTGGTGCCGATGATCTTATTGGTGAAGATATCACCTTCCTTGATGACCTCGCGGACGTAGATGTCCTGGATCGGGTGCTGGTTCGGGCCAAAGCTGAACTTACCCCGCACCGATGCGAAATCGGCTTCTTTCAGGGCAGCGCGGAAGGCGTCCTTGTCCGACACGTCGGCCTTGTCCAGCGCGCTCAGGATCAGGTTGGCGGTGTCATAGCCCTGCGCCGCATAAAGCGACGGCAGGCGGCCGTATTTTTCCTGGAAGCCCGAAACGAATTCGGCGTTGGCCGCATTGTCCAAATCCTTGTTCCATTGCGAGGTGTTCTTTACCCCCAGCGCCGCATCGCCAACGGCCTGCAGGATACCCTGGTCAAAGGAGAAGGCCGGACCCACTACGGGCAGATCGATACCGCTGGCGGCGTATTGCTTGAGGAAGGAGATCCCCATACCGCCGGGCAGGAAGAAGAAGACCGAGTCGGCGCCGCTGGCACGGACCTGCGCCAGTTCGGCAGCATAATCGGTCTGACCCAGCTTGGTGTAGATCTCACCCGCCAGTTCACCCTTGTAGAAGCGCTTGAACCCGTTGAGGGAATCCTTCCCGGCCGGATAGTTCGGCGCCATGATGAAGGTCTTCTTGAAATCGGCGCTGGTGGCATAGGCACCGGCCGCTTCGTGCAGGTTGTCGTTCTGATAGGAGACCGAGAAATAGTTCGGGTTGCAGCCCTTGCCCGCCAGCTGCGCCGGCGCCGCATTGGTCGACAGGTAGAACAGCCCCTGCCCGGTCGCCGAGGGTACCACGGCCATGGCCAGGTTCGACCAGACGACACCGGTCAGGATATCCACCTTTTCGGACTGGATCATCTGATCGGCGATCTGGACTGCGGTTGCAGGTTTGCGCTGATCATCCTCGATCACCACTTCGACGTCATCGCGCCCGGCGTTTTCCATCGCAAGCATGAACCCGTCGCGGGTATCCACGCCAAGGCTGGCGCCGCCGCCGGACAGGGTGGTGATCATGCCAATCTTGGTCTCGGCCTGCGCCGCGACGGCCAGAGCGGACACCGCTGTTGCCAGCGCCAGTGTTTTGATTGCTCTCATTTCCTATAGTCTCCCTATTGCAGTTATCGACCGGATCCGCGTTGGCCGCGGTTATTCCTGTGACCCCACTATTTCCGCTTCGCGCGGGTGGCGCCAGTCCTTGATCGCCTTTTCCCTCTGACGGGGACACCTTCTGCCGTTTGCCGTGCAGTGGTGGATTTCACATCCTGACGTTTCATCCGCCGCCCGGGGCAAGGCTGCCGCATCCGGCAGGCCCACCGCCTGGTGGCTGACCTCAAAACTCTAGGCGGCTTCTCTGTTTTATTTCAAGATTAAAATATTAAACCCAAAAACATAATTTAGGACCAGGGTGGCGCAGGGGCCGCACCGCCCAAGGGTTTCGCGACATTCAGGCGCGCCAGAAGATACGCAACCAACACTCAATCAATTGATATAATTCAAATATTGCAAAGCCATGCTTTCGTGCCCATCCACTCGGGCGACGCCATGACCAGACCGCCCGGACCGCTCATTTCGCGGTCAAATACCATCTGCATCAGGCCCATTCCGCGGATCACTCGGGGCATATTTACCGTCCCAAACACAACCTCCGGGCCTTGTACAACCCGTTCCCGGCCAAATCGTCCGGGAAGGAACACAGCCCAAGCGATCGATGCCATCCTCAGACGAATCGCATCACGGAGTACGATTTTTTGATGTTATCCGACACGATCCCGCTGCGATCCACAGTCGACCCTGATCCCTGCTCAGTGCCGAAGCAGGCGACCGGGGCCGCGGCACAGCTCGGGCTCCCCCGCCAGCTGCGCCATATGCCAGGCCAGCACCTGATTGCTGCTCAGCACCGGCCTGCCCAGCCGCGCCTCAAGATCGTCGATGATATCCAGCGTGCGCAGGTTGGTGCAGGACAGGAACACCGCATCGGCGTCCCCGGCCACGGAAAGGGCCGCCGCGTGGATCGAGGCTGGATCGATCCGTGCCACCCGCGCCTCCACCTCTTCCCCGAACGACACGGTGCCGCTGACATCATACCCCCGCGCCGCAAAAGCCTGTCGGACCGGGGCGCTGACGCTTTCCACATAAGGCGACACCAGGGCCAGCGACCGGACGTCCAACGCCGCAAGCGCTGCCAGAGCTGCAGTCAGAGGATCGGTGACATGGGTCGAGGCAGCGCCCTGCCGTACCAGATCCGCGACCCGGTCCGCACCGATCAGGGTGGTGCCCGAAGTGCAGCCATAGCCGATCACGTCGAATTCCGTCGCCGGGGGCAACAGCGCGGCAGCCGCTGGCAGCGTCTCTTTCATGGTGGCGATGGTGTCCGGGGTCAGCTCATCGCCGCTGGGAATACGGCTGACATGATGGGCGACCTCGCCTCCCGGCAACAGGCGGCGCATGTCCTGCTCCAGCGTCTCATCCACCTGCAGCACGATATGGCCAAAGGTTGCGCGGCTGCCGATCGGGCCAGTCAGCTCATAGGGGAAAGTCTGCATGATCTACTCCAGAACCGGCAGCTCTGCCGGGGCACGGGTGGACAAAAGCTCGGGGCCGCTGTCGCGCAGGACGATGTTTTCCTCGTGCACCAGAATGCGGCCCGGGGCGATCTCGGCGCCCGGTTCCAGCGTCAGCACCATCCCGGCGCGCAGCACCGTCTGATCCTTGGGCGTAAACGAGGGCCATTCAGTCAGCGTCACCCCCAGTCCATGGCCAAGCCGCCCGCCGCCGGGCGTAGCGCCATGGGCGCGCAGCCCCTCGCAGAGAATCCGGTGCGCATCCGCGGCGGTCATGCCGGGGCGCAGCTTCTCCAGCGCCAGATCCGTGGCCGCATAAAGCGACGCATGCGCCTGCGCGGTCTCAGGCGCCACCAGACCGATGGCGTAATTGCGGTCGAAATCGCAGAAATAGCCATCGCGCACCGCGCCAGTGTCCAGCATCAGCACATCGCCTACCGCCAACGCCTGCGGAGTCGCCGGAGAGATCACATCACCGTAGCCGCCCGGCCCGGCGCCGCCCGCCGTGTAGCTGACCCAATCGGCGCCCTCTTCCAGCAGCACCCGCTGAAAATCGCGGAACACCGCATCAAGCGGCCTGCCGGGGCCTGCGAACTCCGGCACCCGGGCAAATGTACGATCCGCCACCGCGCAGGCGGCGCGGATCTTGGCCACTTCGGGATCTGACTTTATCTCGCGCACCCGCTGCACCACATCCGTGGCATCCACCATGCGGCGCGGCGCCAGGCGTGCGGTCAGCGCCATGTAATCGCCAAGCGCCATGCGCAATTGCGTCTCCAGTCCCATCGGCGTGCCGATGGCCCCGGTTTCCGGCACCAGATCGCCAAGGGTCGCCGCCAGCAGGCTAACGCCATCATCCTTCGGATCCGGCGCATCCCAACAGCGGATGTCGAAAATCCAGCTTTGCCGCATCAGATCCACGCCAATGGCGGGGATCACCGCAACCGGGTCACCTTTGGCCGGGACCACCACAAACCAGGGGCGCGCCGGGCTTTCCCAGAACCGCGTCAGGAACCCAGTGACATAGAAGATGTCCGCCGCCGTAGTCAGCAGAAGCGCCTCCATGCCCGCTGCCGCCATGCCCGCCTGCAGGGCATCGCGCCGCCGCAGGAACTCACCCCGGTCAAAGCCGCGGGCGGGCTCAGCCATCTTCCGGCCCTTCGCTAAGGATGGTCAGCACCCGCGCATCGGGTCCCAGATCCTTCACACGCCCCGCCAGAAGCGCTGCCAGACCGGCGCCGCCCGATGGCGTCGTTGCATAGCCATATTCGGCAAGGGTCCTGACCCCTCCGGCAGCTTCTTCCTCGGATATGGTGGCAAAGACATCAGCATCGCGCGCCAGCCCGTTCAGCGCCACCATCGACGGGGTCTTGCAATCGAGCCGCCCCATGGAGGACACCGGCCCCTGCGTGTCCTGCAATTCGCCGCTGCGAATACTCTCGATCAGCGCGGGCGCCGCGTCCGGTTCGACCACGATGATCTGTGGCGCATTCCCCCAGACCTGCCGCGCATAGGCGGCCACCGCAGCCGCCAGCCCGCCGACACCCGCCTGCAGGAAGATATGCGTCGGCACCCCGTCGATCTGGGCGACAGCCTCGGCGGCCAGTTGCAGATAGCCCTCCATCACCGCGATGGCCGGGGCGCTGTAGCCGGGCCATGAGCTGTCGGAGAGCAGCGTCCAACCGTTCTCTTCGGCATCCGCCGCAGCGGCGGCCATGCTGGCCTCGTAATCATCACCGGCGCGTACCACCCGGGCGCCCTTGTCGCGCAGCCGCTGGGCGAAGGCCTCGGGCACCGCCCGCGACAGGTAGATCACCGCCTCGGCCCCGAAAAGCCGCGCCCCAGCCGCAACGGACAGCCCGTGATTGCCAGCGCTTGCCGTGGCATAGGTTTGTCCGTGCAGAGCCGTTTCCCAGACCTGAGAGGCGCCGATCTTGTCCTTCAATGCATCACCCGCTGCGCTGGCAATGCAGTAGGCCGCGCCCAGCGCCTTGAAACTGCCAAGGCCCATGCGGGCGCGCTCGTCCTTGATCCAGATCCTGGCCACCCCGGCCTTTTTCGCCAGCTCATCCGCCTCGATCAGCGGTGTGATCGCGTGGCGCGGACATAGTGTCAGCAGCTTGGCCACCGCATCGGCGGCAACGCTGGGATAAAGCTGAGGCTCAGTTCCCGCGACCGGCAACGCGCCGCCCCGCCACATGTTATCGAGTGTCTTGCTCAACGCCCCATCCATGGATCGACCTCCTCTTCTTTTTGTTGTTCGATTTTTGCCCAACCTAATCTGCACCGCCATCGGTTTCTCAGAAATTTCGCCGCCCTGCAGGCCGATTTTCTGATGACTTTTCACATTTGATGCAGAATACCGGACAATGGCAGCACTCCGGCTGTGCAAGTCACGGAAAAACGGACAAACTTGCAGCCCTAAGGAGGCGTGACATGGACAGATTCGACCAGCTCATCCTTGCCGCGATCCAGGACAACAACCGGCTGACAGCCGAGGCCCTGTCGCATATCGCCGGGCTTTCCCCCGATGCCTGCCGCAAGCGGCTGACCCGGCTGCGCGCGCAGGGCTATGTCGATGCCGATATCGCGATGCTCAATCCTGAAAAACTGGGCCGTGGGCTGATGCTGATCGTCGAGGTCACCCTGCACAGCGAGCGCGCCGAGGATATCGATCGCTTCCGTCGCCGCATGGTCGAGGCGCCCGAGGTCATGCAGTGCTATTATGTGACCGGCAATGCCGATTTCATCGTCATCCTGACCGCCCGCGACATGCCCGATTTCGAAGCCTTCACCCGGCGGCATTTCTTTGACGAAGAAAATATCACCCGGTTCCGTACCTCCGTCGTGATGAACCGGGTGAAAACAGGCTTCTCGCTGCCGATCCTGCCGGACGCGGACACAGAGGGCGACGGCGCCTAGCCCTCGTGGCCGCCGATCTGCCGCTCCATCAGCCGCTGGTAAAGGCGCGGCGCCAGGCTGTTCACCCACCAGGCCAGCCGCGCCACCCGTCCCACCGGGATCATCGGCTGCCGTCGGCCAAGCCCGCGCAGGATCTCCTCGGCGGCGGCCTCGGGCGTCATGTAATCCATCCCGTCTGTGGCCGATCCCGGCCGCGCGATGCCGTCGATCTGGCGCTGGTCGTTGCCGATATTGGTGGCCACGAAAGACGGCGCCGCGATCAGCACATCGACGCCATAGGGCCGCTCTTCCGAGCGCAGGGATTTGAAGAACCCCTCCAGCGCGTGTTTTGACGCCGCATAAGAGGTACGATGATAAAGCGGCGCAAACCCCGCCACCGAAGACACCGCGATATGCGTCCCCGATGCCCGCCGGACCGCCGCCAGAAAATGCCCGGCCATGGCGACGGCGGCAAAATAGTTGATGTCGAACACCCGCCGGTGACTGGCCTCGTCGATGGTATCAAAGCCCCCGATCTGGGTGATACCGGCGTTGTAGATGACCAAATCAATCACCGGATACTGCTGCTCGATTTGCTCGGCCTTGCTGCGCAACTGGGTCGCATCAGTCAGATCGCAGCGGATCGGGATCTGGGTCTCGCTACTGTCCAGCCCCGAGATATCCAGATCCAGCAGGATCACCCGCCAGCCCCGCGCCTGCAGCGCCGTGGACAAGGCCCGGCCAAGCCCACCGGCGCCGCCGGAAATGACTGCTGTTTTCTTCTTCGTCATAGGCCTGCCTGCTGCCTCCACAGATCGAACACCTCGGCGCTGGTCAGCTCGGGCGTATAGCCGAAGTCCCGTTTCAGGGCACTGTTGTCCAGCACCGGCCGGTATTGCAGGAACCGCACCTGTTCCGGCCCGTATTGGCTGAGGCCAAGGGGTTTCGCGAGCGCCAGAGCCGCCTTCAGCGCCCAAGCAGGCAGGCGCAGAACCGGTTTACCCAGCGCCTGCGCCAGATCGGTGACGCCCATGGCGCCATCCCCGGCGACGTTGAAGACTCCCTCTGGCCCATCGGTTGCCGCGCGGGCCAGAATGCGGGCCAGATCGCGGGTCCAGATAAAGACAAAGGGGCTTTCGCTGCCCGTCACCGCCAGCAGGCGCGGACGGCGGAACAGGGCGGTGATCTGGTTTTCCGTGCCCGCCCCCAGCACCGTGCCGACGCGCAGGATCACCTGCTGCAGCTGCGGCGCCGAACGGCGGTATTCGGCCAGCATTTCCTCGACCTGACGCTTGTGGTCGGAATAGGCGAACTCCTGATTGCCGCGCAGGCTGTCGTTCTCGCGCAGCGGCTGCGGATTGTCGGCGTGATAGCCATAGGCCGCGCCAGAGGAGGTCACGACGATACGTTCCACCCCATGCGCCACGGCGGCCTCCAGCACCTTGCGCGTGCCCGCGACATCGACGGCATAAGCGAAATCGCGGCTGCTGCCCTTGGGCGGGGTCACGATGGAGGCCAGATGCACAATCACGTCGGGCTTATATTCGCCGATGACCCGGGCGGGATCATCGGTTGTGACATCCATACGGCAGAACTCTCCGCCCCTGGGAAGATCCGCAGGCGGCGCCAGATCCGAGGCGATCACCCGGCAGGCGGGCAGCTCCCACAGCAGGGCACGGCCCACCATGCCAGCAGCGCCGGTGATCAGAACGGTTTTGGTCTTTGCATCCTCGGTCATCGCGCTGCCTCCGTCCGGGACATCAGAGCGGCCAGAGCCAACCCCGATATGGCATGCCAGATCCCCCAGAAGGCTGCCGCGACGGCCATGCCGCCCAAGCCCCCGAAGAAGGCAAAGATCAGCACCAGACCCAGGCCCGAGTTCTGGATGCCGGTCTCTATCGTCACCGCGCGCCGGTCATAAGGCGACAGCCGCGCCAGCGTCGCGGTGATCCAGCCCCCGCCAAGCGCCACCGTATTGTGCAGGATCACCAGCCCGGCGACCGCGCCTGCGAATTGCAGGAAGAAGCCCCAGTTGGCCGCCAGCGCCAGCACGATAAAGGCAACGAAGATCCCCATCGACAGCCATTGCAGGGGCCGCCGGATGCGTGCCGTCAGATCGGGCGCCCGCATATTGAGCTGCACCCCCAACACAAGGGGCAGGATCAGCATCAGACCGACGGTGATGGCGATCTGCACCGGGTCGATCTCGGTCTGCTGCAGGATTGCCCGCGTCGGCGGATAAAGCCCGCCCCAGAGCCCGATATTGATCGGCGTCAGCAGGATCGCCCCCACGGTGGCAAACCCCGTCATCGACACCGACAGGGCAGAGTTGCCGCCCGCGCGATGGGTGATGAAGTTGGAGATACTACCGCCCGGAC
Source organism: Pseudophaeobacter sp. C1-32P7 (assembly GCF_041008775.1). Classification (NCBI taxonomy): domain Bacteria; kingdom Pseudomonadati; phylum Pseudomonadota; class Alphaproteobacteria; order Rhodobacterales; family Roseobacteraceae; genus Pseudophaeobacter; species Pseudophaeobacter sp. C1-32P7. Next base: position 145,051 of record NZ_JAXGFR010000007.1, read on the forward strand.
AGGCCGCCACCAGAATGAGCCCGAGCGCAATCGAGGGACGCGGCGCGGTCAGCCAGACCAGCGCAAAGGTCAGCACCGGCAGCACGATGAACTGCGACAGCAGCCCAACGATCAGCGGTTTGGGCGCCCGTCGCAGCTGGTGAAAATCAGAAGGCTTCAGATCGATGGCGATGGAGAACATCACCACCGCGAGGATCCCATTCAGAAGCGTCAGAGAGGCGGGGCTGAAATTCAGCGTGATCTCGTCAATCCCGCTCATGCGCCCGCCCCGGAGAGCCTCTTGATCCAGCCCGTGACCGCCTTGCGATAGGTCGCCTTGTCCACGTAGTAGGCCATCCGCGCCAGTTTCAGATAGGCCATACCGCCGGTTGCGCGTTCAAATCCCGCGGCCTTTTCCGCCTTCAGGGCCTTGGCCCCGGCATTGCCGGTCTCAAGCCCCTTGATATAGCGCGCGACCATCTCGGCCTGCTCGTGCCGTCCCTGCCAGCCAAGGCCGCTGGCCTCGACCATGCCGAGAACGAACAGATCGTCGCGCGCAGGGTGCATCGCGTTGAGATACAGATGCGGTGCATCGCCCTGCCAGTTCAGCAACTCCTTATCGATAAAGGGATAGTGCAGCTTGTAGCCCGTCGCAGCGAGGATCATGTCATACTCGCTGCTGCTGCCATCGGTGAAATGCACCACCTTGCCGTCGATCCGCTCGATATCAGGCCGGATCTTCAGATCGCCATGGCCCGCATGGTAGAGTACCAGCGAATTCACCACAGGATGGCTTTCGTAAAGCTGGTAATCGGGTTTCGGAAATCCGTACTTCTGCGGATCACCCACGAACCATTTCAGGATCAGGCCATCGATGCGCCGCTTCAGCCACATCGGCAGCTGGATCAGCCCGCCCATGGTGTCTGCCGGTTTGCCAAAGACGTATTTGGGTACGAAGTAATAGCCGCGCCGCATCGACAGATCGCAGCTGTTGCCATGGTGGATCGCATCCACCGCGATGTCGCAGCCCGAATTGCCCGCGCCCACCACCAGCACGCGCTTGCCGCCGAACTGCTCGGCCTTGCGGTATTGGCTGGAATGGATCAGCTCGCCCGTGAAGTCGCCTGGGAATGTCGGCATGTTCGGCTCGGACAGGGTGCCATTGGCGATCAGCACACCGGCAAATTCGGCGCTATGCTCGCCCTCAGGATCGCGCCAGGTGACGCGCCAGCCCTTGCCCGGACCGCCCAATGGTTCGGTCTTCAGGACCTCGGCGTTGAAGTGATACCGCTCCCGCAGGCCGAAATGATCCGCGAAATCGTGGAAATAGTTTTTCAGCTCCCGATGCGAGGGGTATTCGGCCACCTCGTCCTTCATCGGGAAATCCGCAAATTCCGTCATCCGCTTGGATGAGATCAAATGGGCGCTTTCGTACATCGTGGAGTTCGGCCCCTCGATGTCCCACAAACCGCCCACATCCGAATGCAACTCAAACCCCTGAAAGGGAATGCCCTGTTCGACCAATACCTTGGCCATGGCCAGCCCCATCGGTCCGGCGCCGATGAGGGCATACTGCCCGCGCGTTTCCGTCATAATTCCTCCCTGTCCTCCGGGATTAGATTGAACAAACGTTCAAAATAAGGCAAGATATTTTCACCAACGGGAGTTTTTCGTGGAAAAACAACGCAAACGCGCCCCTTCGGCGCGGTCACTGCAGACCAAGGCGCGGATCCTGGACGCCGCCGAAGCGCTTTTTGCCGAGCGCGGATTCGAAGGCGCCTCGCTGCGCGATATCGCAGCGCTAGCCGGAGTACAGGTCGGGCTGGTGCACCATCACGGTGGCGGCAAGGAAGAGCTGTTTCACCAGACCGTCACCCGCCGTGCCGATGAACTGGCTGACGTGCGTCTGGCAGGGCTGGAACGCCTCAGGGCCGAAGGTGCCCTGTCGCTGCGCGGGCTTCTGGATGTCTTCATGCGGGCCTATGTGACGCTGGCGCGCACCGGCGGCCCCCATTGGCAGCACTATGGCCGCTTGGTGGCGCATGTGTCCGCTGATCCGCGCTGGCGGCCGCTGGCGGCGCAGTGTTTCGACCCCACGGCCAACCGGTTCATCGAGGAGATTCTGGCGCTTTATCCGCAGGCTGAACGTCAGGCCGCCGCCACCGGTCAGGTTTATTCCGTGGCTGCGATGCTCGCCTTTCTCAACACCGGCTGGCGGATCGAGGCGCTGAGCCCCGGCGCCGCCGAAGCGCAGGTCGACCAGCTGATCGCCTTTTGCACCGCAGGAATGGAGGCGATCCTGACAGCGGACCCCATCCAACCGTAAGACGGGCCGTAACCAGAGCTACAGGGATTGCCCGAAGCTGATGGTCGGGCTCAGTTGTACGCAAACCGGCGGCTTTGGCTGATCCGCCTCCCGCGCCTCAAGCACGATACGGGCCGCGCGCTCACCGATCTCGCGGCGGCAGGCATCGGTGGTGGCCAGCTCCAGCGGCAGCCCCTGCAGGATCTGCAGATTGTTGAACCCCGCCAGCGCCACGTCGCCGGGCACCGACAGCCCCTCGGCCTGACAATGCATCAGACCGCCGACGCTCATCACGTCGCTGGAATAATAGATGCATTCCAGGTCCGGCGTGCGCTCCAGCATCTGCGCGGTCAGCTGGCGCCCGGTCTGGATCGAGCTTTCGCCAGCATAATGCTCTCGGTCCATCAGCGTGACACCCTGCTCTGCCAGCCCTTCGACAAAGCCGTCAAAACGTTTACGCGCGCGGAAATCCTGCGGCATCTTGGTGCCGATAAAGCCGATCTGCCGATAACCCTGCGACAGGATCTGCGCCGCCATGTCCCGCCCCGCCTGCAGATGGGAAATGCCGACGCAGTGGCGCACCGGGGTGCCATCCACATCCATCACCTCCACCACCGGGCAATCCGCCTGCTCGAGCATGCGCCGGGTGGCCTCAGTGTGCTCCAGCCCCGCCACGATCAGCCCCGAGGGACGCCAGCTCAGCATTTCGCGAATCACGGCCTCTTCTTCATCGAGTTCATAGCCCGATACGCCAACCACCGGTTTCAGCTGCGTTTCCTTCAGCACGTGGGAAATCCCCGACAGCACCTCTGGAAAGACAAAACTGTTCAGCGACGGCACCACCACCGCAACCAGATTGACCGATTGCGAGGACAACGATCCGGCGATGCGATTGGGCACATAGCCGTGGGCACGGGCGATTTCCTCGACCCGCGCGCGGGTTGCCTTGGACACATCCGTAGTCCCGCGCAACGCGCGGGAGGCGGTCATTTCACTGACCCCGGCCAGACGGGCGACGTCCTTGAGCAGCAGCTTCTTTGTCATGCGCGCATGGTCCAGCACTTCGCGCCCAGCCGCAAGAGGCAGCGGGCCGGGATTGGCCGATGATTTCAGGCAGGGTTGATTTACTTGATCGTTATCGATAACGAATACACAAATGTTAGCGCCACCGCTATCGATACCGCAACCAAGGGGCGATTCTGAACACGCCCACTGCACGGAGACAGATGTCATGACCCTGAAGATCGCAATCAACGGATTTGGCCGCATCGGCCGTGGCGTTCTGCGCGCCCTGCTGGAACGCGGCGACACCGACATCGACGTGGTGGCGATCAACGATCTGGCCCCCGCCGAAACCCTGCTGCATCTGCTGAAATACGATTCCGTTCATGGTCGCCTGCGCGCGCCTGTCTCTCTCTCGGACGGGATCCTGCGGGTGGGCCGCCACACCATCCGGCTCAGCGCCGAGCGCAATCCGGCGGATCTGCCCTGGGAAGGCGTCGACATCGCCTCTGAATGCACCGGCCTGTTCACCAGCCGCGATGCGGCGGCGGCGCATTTGGGCAATGGCTCGAAACGCGTCCTGATCTCCGCCCCCGGCAAGGAGGTCGACCGCACCGTGGTCTATGGCGTCAACCACATGGATCTGACCGCGGACGATCTGGTGGTCTCCAACGCCTCCTGCACCACCAACTGCCTGGCGCCAGTGGCGCAGGTGCTGGATCAGGCCTTTGGCATCAAGACTGGCTACATGACCACCATTCACGCCTATACCGGCGACCAGCCGACCCACGACAGCCCGCACAAGGACCCCTATCGCGCCCGCGCCGCGGCCCTGTCGATGATCCCGACCTCCACCGGCGCCGCCCGCGCCATCGCAGAGGTGCTGCCGCATCTGAAAGGACGGCTGGAAGGCTCCGCCATCCGGGTGCCGACGCCGAACGTCTCGGTTGTCGATCTCAGCTTTGTGCCCGAGCGCGCTGCCACGGTCGAAGAGGTCAATGACGCCCTGCGCGCAGCCTCGGAGAACGGGCTGGCGGGCATTCTGGCCTATGAAGAGGATCCGATGGTCTCGGTCGATTTCAACCACGACCCGCATTCGTCCTGCTTTGCCGCCGCGCAGACCGCTGTCACCAGCGAAGGGCTGGTGCGGGTGGTCAGCTGGTATGACAACGAATGGGGCTTTTCCAACCGCATGCTGGACACCGGCCGCCACATGGGCCGCCTGATGAAGCCAGAAGAGATGGCGCTCGCCAGCTGAGCGCAAAAGATCAAGCAATCACTGACCCACGCGGCAGATCATGGCGGGTGGGATTGCACGGGGGCCGCACGCAGCGGCCCCTTTTTCGTGCCGTATAAGGCTCCGATCACCCGGCCTTGCGGGCCTCGTCGGCGGCGCCTGTGATCGTGGCCAGCGCCGCCTCTACTGTGGCAGCATCATGGACCAGCGGGTGGCGCAGCCCATGGGTGGCAAAGACGCGCCGGATATCCAGCCCCGCCCCTGTCAGCCACAGGGCGACGCCTTGCTTTTGGGCCTTGTGCGCCAGCCCTTCGATCATATTGGCACCGGTTGAATCCAGAAACGGCACCGCCGAGAAATCCACGATCAGCGCCTTGTGGCTGTCCTGAATGCGGTCCAGCACCGACCCGATCGAGGCAGTAGCGCCAAAGAACAGCGCCCCGGTGATGCGGTAGACCACGACATCCGGGTTCGCGGCCTGCTCTTCGTGGTATTCGCCGCGCCCATCGGCGCTATCGGCCTCGTCCCGCCCGACCAGGGGCGTATGCCGGGACACCGCCGTTGCCCGACTCATCCGCTGGATGAACAGCACCGATCCCAGGGCAAGACCGACAACGATGGCCTCGGTCAGATCGCGGAAAATGGTCAGGAAGAAGGTCGCGGCCAGAACCGTCGCCTCACCCCAGCCCGAGCGCAGCAGGATGGCGATGGCGGGCCGTTCGATCATGTTCCACGCCACCACGGCCAGCACCCCGGCCAACCCAGCCAGCGGAATAAAGGAGGCCAGCGGCGCAGCGACCAGCATGAACAGCAGCAAAAACACCGCATGCAGCATGCCTGCGATGGGACCATGTGCCCCGGCGCGCACATTGGTGGCGGTACGGGCAATGGTGCCGGTGACACAAAAGCCACCAAACAGGGAGGAACCGATATTGGCCGCGCCCTGTGCGACCAACTCGCAATTAGACCGATGTCGGCGCCCGGTCATGCCATCGGCCACCACTGCCGACAAAAGCGATTCAATGGCCCCCAGTAGGGTAAAGGACAGGGCGGAGGGCAGCACCGCAAGGATACGATCCAGCGACAGATCCGGCAGGCGCGGCGCAGGCAACGAGGCGGGAATGCCGCCGAATTTGGTGCCGATGGTCTGCACCGGCAGTGCCAGAAATGCCGTGGCCGTCGCCGCCAACGCCACTGCGATCAGCATGCCGGGCCAATGCGGGCGCCAGCGTTTGAGGCCAAGGATCACGGCAACGGTTACAATCGACAGGCCCAGCGCCGCCGGGGTGATGCTGTCCCTCACCTCCCAAAGCGCCGGGAGTTTTTCCAGCAGCTCTCCCGGTTCATGAGGCAAGGTCAGCCCGAACAGCTCTTTGATCTGGCTGGCAAAGATGATCACCGCGATCCCCGCCGTGAAGCCCACGGTGACCGGAAAGGGAATGAACTTGATAAAGGTGCCCAGCCGCAGGAACCCCACCGCCAGCAGCATCAGCCCCGACAGGAAGGTCGCCAGTATCAGCCCTTCGATCCCGTGCTGCGCCACCGTTGCAGCGACCAGAACGATAAAGGCACCCGCCGGGCCGCCGATCTGGAACCGCGACCCTCCGAGCAGCGAGACCAGAAATCCGCCGACAATCGCCGTATAAAGCCCCTGCGCCGGTGTCGCCCCCGAGGCGATGGCGATGGCCATCGACAGGGGCAGCGCCACGATGGCGACCGTCAGCCCGGCAATGGCATCGCCGCGCAGCCGCGCCAGACCGTAGCCTTCGCGCAGCACGGTAATCAGTTTCGGGGTAAACAGCTCTGCAAAGCTTGGCGCTTCATGCGCACTGCTGGTCTGGTCTTTCATCTGGGCCGCACCTTTGGTTGGTGTGCGGCGGGATCGTCGGCATAACGTCGGCGGTCGCCGTCGCGGATTTGGATCTTAAGGGGTCTGGGGTGGAGATTTCAGGCGCACACCGCGCCCGCCAGCCGTGCTGGGCACGCCTTCGGCGATCAGCTCGATACCCGCCTGTTCCAGCGCAGTGACCACCTTGGTCAGGCTGTCGACCACGCCCCGGACGTTGCCGGCGCTGGCCTCCATGCGCTGGATCGTCGGCACCGAAAGCCCGGCGCGTTCCGCGAGGGTCTTCTGATCAATACCAAGAAGGGCACGCGCCGCGCGCATCTGGGGGCCGGTAATCATGCAGCATACCTGAAATTACACTATGAGGATTCCATATAGGTATAGTGATATATGAAATATCAAAATCAAAGTCCAGAGGTGTGCCGTTACAACCATATGCGTCGCCCTGACTGGTACAAGCAAAAAAGGCCACGCGATGCGCGGCCCTTGCCTCAATCCGCCCAACCGGGCGGAGATATCTGATCTTCCCGTCTAGATCCGGAACACCGGTTGCAGCAGGCGCGGGATGAAGGAACGGAACCGCAGCGCCGCATCAGTAGCGGCCAGGCAGATACAGGCCGCGCCCTCTTCGGCCACCGGAGTATGCTCCAGATCGCTGTCGGCAATCTCCACATCGCCAACGCCAAAACGCCCCGTTTCATCGTGGAACGCACCTTGCAGCACCAGCGTCAGCTCCAGCCCGTTGTGACCATGGTCCGGCACCGCCTGCCCCGAGGGGATATATAGCAATCGCACGCTGCCGCCCTTGCCATGAGACAAGATCGACTGGCGCACGCCCATGCCGAGCGGTTTCCATTTCGGGGGCAACCCGCCCAAAGCCTCCATCACCGGTCCGGGAAACACACCAGAGCGGTGATAGACCGGGGGCGCAGGTTCAACAGGATCGTCCAGCGCATCCAGAAGCCGCGCCTTCAGATCGGTCGACACGGCCATTCCAGCCTCGGTGCCGCAGGCATTTTCAAGCATGGCGCCGCCAACCGCCTCATGCGCGCCCAGCCGGGCGCGGCACTCGTCGCACATGGAGATATGCGCCGCCAGCACCAGCGAGAAAGCCTGTTCCAGGCTCCCCGAGGCATAGGCGATCAGCAGCTCATCAGGGATATGATGGGTGATGCTGCTCATGAGGTTTCAGTTCCCTTCAATTCGTGCCGCAACCGTTCCAGTCCAAGCCGGATGCGGGATTTTATCGTGCCAAGCGGCAGACCCGTTTCAGCGCGGATGTCCGAATGGCTCAGCTCCCCGAGGTAAGCCTTTTCCACCATCTCGCGTTGCGCGGGCTTCAGCCGCTTCAAGGCCTCCCTCAGGCGCGACGTCTCTTGCTCCAGGGCAACGATCTGCGCCGCGTCTTCCTGCACCTCTTCGGGTTGCTTCAGCTCTTCGGGTACGGGGCGGCGTTCCTTTCGGATCACATCGATCTGACGATTTCGCGCAATCTGGTAGATCCAGGACGACACCTGCGCCCGCTGCGGGTCGAACAGGTGTGCCTTGCGCCAGACCGTCAGCATCACATCCTGCACGATATCCTCGGCCTGGCCCTGCGAAATGCCCGAGCGGCAGATCACCCCTTTGAGCCGCGGCGCAAAGTGGTCGAACAGCAAGCCAAAGGCGGCCCGGTCCCGCTGGTCCCGCACCGCAAGCATCCAGAGGGTCTGCTCAGATAAGCTGTTGGTATCCACTTGTTTCCTTTCCCGCGCATCGGCGGTCACCTCACCTACCGTAACCGGTAGCGCGGGCGCATCAAGAGCGGGATCTGCATCAAGTTCCAACATGCCAGTGTTACGTGGCGCCGCTGCGACTGGATCAAAAGCCACCAGAATTTTTTCTGCGCGAACGCACCCCGTCGATTTCATCCCAAGAAGGCGAAAACTTTTGATCCGGCCCGGGAATGGCGGCGTACTCCCTGAAAAGAAACGGAGAACACATGTCATTTGATGTCCCACCCCTACGTCGCCAGCGCATTGCTATTGTTGGCGGTGGCATTTCTGGTCTCGCCGCCGCCTATCGTTTGGCACCCGGCCATGACGTGACCCTGTTCGAAGCCGCGCCGCGCCTTGGTGGGCACGCGCGCACCGTTCAGGCGGGGATGCATGGGACTCAGCCGGTCGATACCGGCTTCATCGTGTTCAACTTTGTCAATTACCCGCATCTGACCGCGATGTTCCGCGATCTGGATGTGCCCATCATCAAAAGCGATATGACCTTTGGCGCCAGCATTGATGACGGCGCCGTCGAATACGGGCTGAAAAGCCTCACATCCCTGTTCGGCCAACGCCGCAACGTGGCCCGCCCGGCCTTTCACGGCATGGTGCGCGACATCCTGCGGTTCAACGCCCGCGCGGTCGAAACCGCCCGCAGTGACGATGTGACCATCGGCCATCTAATGGACGAGCTGCGCCTTGGCGACTGGTTCCAGCGCTATTACCTGATGCCGATCTGCGGCGCGATCTGGTCCACCCCGATGGAGGAGATCCGCGGCTTTCCGGCGCGATCGCTGGTGCAGTTCTTCCGCAATCACGCCTTGCTCAGCGCCACGGGGCAGCACCAGTGGTGGACGGTAAAGGGTGGCAGCATCGAATACGTCCGCAGGCTGGAGGCCCATCTGAAGGCCAATGGCTGCACCCTGCGCCCCGGCACCCCGGTGCAGGCGGTGGAGCGCACAGAGGCAGGCATCACCATCCGCCTGCCCTATGGCGAAACGCAGGACTTCGATCAGGTCATCATGGCCTGCCATTCCGACGATGCGCTGCGGCTGCTGTCCTCTCCCACCGCGCATGAAGAGATGATCCTCGGCAATATGCGTTATCAGGATAACGAGGTGATCCTGCACCGCGACGCCGGGCAAATGCCGAAACGGCGCGCCTGCTGGTCCTCCTGGGTCTACAAGGCGGCGGCGCAGGACAGCCGCCCGGCGATCGGCGTGACCTACTGGATGAACCGGCTACAGAATATTCCAGAGAGTGATCCGCTGTTCATCTCGCTGAACCCGGTCACACCGGTGCGCGACGAGACGATCTATGACACCAACACCTTCCGCCATCCGGTGTTCGATCAGGCCGCCATCCGCGCCCAGAAACAGATCCACGACATCCAGGGCGACAACAACACCTGGTTCGCGGGCGCCTATCTGCGCCACGGGTTCCACGAGGACGGATTTGCCAGCGCGGTGCGCGTCGCCCGCGGCATCGACGCCCGCAGCCTGGCGCAGGTGCTGGCATGAGCGACAGCCCCGCTCCCCTCTGGCCCGACCATATCGCAGGCCACACCAGCCACGCGCGCCGCGGCGGCATCCGCAATGCCTTCCGCTATGGTGTCGATTACGTGCTGATCGACCCGCTGTCAGAGGCGCGACCAGGGCTGTTCTCACGCAATGGCTTCAACCTGTCTTCGGTCAATGACCACAACCATGGCGGCGCGCCGGGCGCGGGGCGCGGCCTACCCTGGGCGCAAGAGGTCTTTGCCGGGGCCGGTCTGGAGCTGGACGGCCTTCAGATTCTGCTGCTGACGCAACCGGGATTCCTGTGGTACACTTTCAACCCAGTCAGCTTCTGGCTGGCGATGGAGGGTGACACGCTGCGGGCGGTGATTGCCGAGGTCTCCAACACCTTTGGCGACCGTCACAGCTACCTGTGCCATCTTGACGGGTTTGCGCCGATTGCGGCCGGTGACGAAATCACCGCCAGCAAGATCTTTCACGTCTCGCCCTTCCAGCAGATCGCGGGGGACTACCGGTTCCACTACGATATCCGCCCGGACCGGATCGCCATCCGCATTGTGCTGGAACATGGCGCTGAAGGCGTGATTGCCACCCTGACCGGGCGGCGGCGACAGCTCAGCAACGGCTCGATCCTTCGGGCGGCCCTGCGGCGGCCCTTTGGCGCGTTCCGCACCATCGCCCTGATCCATTGGCAGGCCCTGAAACTGAAACTCAAAGGGGCGCCATACAGATCCCGCCCCCTCCCCCCAAAGCAGGAGGTCAGCTGATGCTTTTCATTACCAACCGTGTAAAACGCGATTTTCTCGACAGCTGCGCCCAGATCCGCAAGGGCAGCCTGCGCCTGACCACCCCGGAAGGCGAAGTGCATGATTTCGGCAGCGGCGCCCCGGCGGCAGACATGGTGCTGTTCGACTGGGCCGCCGTTTCAGCCATGGCCGCGCGCGGCGATATCGGGCTGGGCGAAACCTACATCGAAGGCATGTGGGAGACCTCCAGCATCGAAACCCTGATCCAGGTGGCGATCCTGAACCTCGATTATTTGACCGATTTTGCCTACCCGAGCTTCTGGAGCGGGCTGAAGTTCCGCGCCGTCGACAAGATCCTGCGCGCCAATTCGATCCGTGGTTCGGCCCGCAACATCAAGGCGCATTACGACGTCGGGAACGAGTTCTACCAGCTTTGGCTCGATAGCGGCATGACCTATTCCTCGGCGCTGTTTGCCCCCGGCGACAATGATCTGGAGCGCGCCCAGAACCGCAAATACGACCGGGTGCTGAACCGGCTGACACGGGGCGAGCGGGTGCTGGAAATCGGCTGCGGCTGGGGCGGTTTCGCCGAACGCGCCGCCGATGCCGGGCGCGATGTCACTGGGCTGACCATCTCTCCCAGCCAGCACGGCTATGCCGACGCGCGGCTGGACGGGCGCGCCTCGATCGAGCTGTGCGACTACCGCAAATCCTCCGGCACCTACGACAATATCGTCTCGATCGAGATGATCGAGGCCGTGGGCGAGCGCTACTGGCCCAGCTATTTCCAGACCGTCAAGGCACGTCTGGCAGAGGGCGGCAAGGCGGTCATTCAGGCGATCACCGTGCAGGACAGCTATTTCGACATCTACCGCAACTCCTCGGACTATATTCGCCAGTACACTTTCCCCGGTGGCATGCTGCTGTCGGATGCGGTGATTGCCCATCAGGCGCGGCAGGCCGGGCTGCAGGTGACGAACTCCTTCGCCTTTGGGCAGGATTATGCCCGCACCTGCCGGATATGGGCCGAGCAGCTGGCGAAACGGGCGCCCCGGATCATGGAGCTGGGCTATGACGCGGCCTTCCTGCGCAACTGGCGCTATTATCTGGAGATCTGCGCCGGCTCCTTTGCCGTGGGCCAGACCGATGTGGTGCAGGTTGAGCTGACCCATGCCTGAGCAACGGTTCCCGCCTCTGGCCGCCGCGCTGTTGATCGCGGCGCTGCTGCTGCCCGGCGCGGCAGCGGCAAACCTGCGCGGCTTTGGCCTGTCGCAGCCGGTTGAGCTGGGCACCGTCATGGTCCGCTGGCTGGGGCTGCCGATCTACCGCGCCAGCCTGCACACAGAGGGGGAGTCCCGGTTTGGCTGGCGCCAGCCGCTGGCCCTGCAGATCGAATATTTCCGCAGCATCTCGCAGGACGATCTGACGAAATCCACCCGCGTCGAGATCCAGCGGATCGAAGGGCCGCGCGCGGATCAGGCCGCGATGATGCAAAAACTTGCCAGCTGTTTCCGCGATGTGGCGCGCGGTGATGTATTCACGGCTGTATCGACCCAGCCAGACAGTCTGGTTCTGCATCTCAACGGGCAGCAGACCTGCGCCATCCGTCACCCAGACCTGCGCAAACGCTTCCTTGGCATCTGGCTTTCGGACAACAGCCGCTCGGCGCGTCTGTCGGCGCGGCTGCGAGGCGATTGATGCACTCAGCCCGGATCAGTCTTTTTGCGCTCATGCTGGCAGCAGCGGGGTTGCCGCTCTATATCCATTTGCCGCGCTATGCCTCGGCAGAGCTGGGGATGAGCCTTGCCACCCTTGGCGCCATTCTGGCGGTGATCCGGGTGGTGGATTTCGTGCAGGATCCAGCGCTTGGTTGGCTGATTGACCGGTATGAACATGCGCGCGGCGCCTTTGCCGCCCTCGCCTGCCTTGGCATGGCAGCGGGGTTCCTGATGCTCTACACCCTGATACCCGCCGCGGGAGGGCTGGTCTGGCTCATCGCCGCACTGGTGCTGCTGTTCAGCGCCTACAGCTTGGGGACCATCCTGTTTTATGGCCACAGCACCAGCCTGGCGGGATCGCCTGAGGCACTGATCCGGCTGGCAGGCTGGCGCGAAGGCGGCACGCTGGCCGGGATCATCCTCGCCGCGCTGGCGCCATCGCTGTTGCAGCAGGCCGGGGCCAATGGTGGCGGCTATGCCGCCTTTGGTATCCTGCTGGCCCTGATCTGCGTTGGCGTCTGGGCATTGACCCGCCCGCTGTGGCAGATTCCCAGCAGTCCCGAGGCACCGGTCACTTGGGCCGCCCTTCGCCGTGCCGGGGGCCTGCGCCTGCTGGTGCTCGCCCTGGTCAACAGCCTGCCTGTGGCGATGACTTCGACCCTGTTTCTGTTCTTTGTCGATGAGAAACTTGCGCTGCCGGACCTCGCCGGGCCGTTCCTGATCCTGTTCTTTCTGGCGGCGGGCCTGTCGGTGCCGGTCTGGACCCGGGCCAGTGCTGCCTATGGTGCCCGACAGGTACTGGTTCCGGCCATGGCCCTGGCCATCCTGTCGTTCAGCGGGGCAGCACTCCTGCCCACAGGCGCAGCTTGGGCTTTTGCCGCGATCTGCATCGGATCGGGGGCCGCTCTTGGCGCGGATATGGTGATCCTTCCAGTCCTGTTCTCGACGGCGCTGGCGCGGGCCGGGCTGCGCGGCGGGCAGGCTTTTGGCCTTTGGACATTCGCCGCCAAACTGTCCCTTGCCGCAGCTGCGGTGATCCTGCTGCCCGCGCTGCAACTGAGTGGATTTGAACCCGGCGGCCCCAATGATGCCAGCGCCCTGATGGCGCTGACCCTGGCCTATGCCGTTTTGCCCTGTCTTATCAAACTGCTGGCGATCGCCCTGGTGATGCGCCTGCCGCGAGAGGTCTCCTTGTCATGAAACTGGTTCTCCTGCTTCTTGTTGCCGTGCTTGTGCTCCCCCTCTGGCGGCCCGGATTTGGCTTTCGCGCCCAGCGGCTGGCGCATTACGCAGACACCGGCCCCGCCTTTGACATTCAGGAGCGTCTTTCCGGCACACTGATCTCCGAAGGCATGATCTACGGGCCGCGCGGGCGCGTTGTGTCGCGCTTTGTTGCGCGGATGAACGGGGAATGGGACGGCGCCACCGGCACGCTGAGCGAGGATTTCGCCTATGCCAATGGCAGCACCCAGGCGCGCAAATGGTATCTGACCATGGGCGAGGACGGGCATTTCACCGCCACCGCCGACGATATCATCGGCGAGGGCAAGGGCCAGCAGATGGGCGCCACCGTGCGGCTGACCTATCGCATCCGTCTGTCCGAAGATGCCGGAGGCCACGTGCTGGACGTCACCGACTGGATGTATCTGATGGACAACGGCACCATTCTGAACCGCTCGGAAATGCGCAAGTTCGGGATTAAGGTCGCCGAGCTGATCGCCACCATGCGCCCAGCGGAGGGCTGAGATGTTCGAAGGGCAGACCTGGTGGATCGTCGGCGCCAGCGAAGGGCTGGGCCGGGCCTTGGCCAAGGAGATGGACGGCGCGGGCGCGCGGCTGATCCTGTCCGCCCGCAATGCCGGGCGGCTGCAGCACCTTTGCGACGGCCTGTCCAATGCCGGGGCGCTACCGATGGATGTGACGGACCCGGATGATGTGATCCGCGCCACGGCAGATCTGGGGCCTGTCGACGGTGTGGTCTACTGCGCCGGGGCCTATGATCCGCTCAGCGCGCAGGACTGGCAGCCGGAGGCAGTCGAGACCATGTGCGCGGTTAATTTCACCGGCGCGTTGCGGGTACTGGGGCAGATCGTGCAGCAGTTTTGCCGCCGGGACAGTGGCCATATCGTGCTGATCGGCTCGCTCGCCGGGTTTACCGGCCTGCCGGGTGCCATCGGATATGGCGCCTCCAAGGCGGCGCTGATGCATCTGGGGGAAAACCTGCAGGCTGATCTGCGCGGCAGCAATGTGCGGGTGCAGGTGATCAACCCCGGCTTTATCCGTACCCGGCTGACGCAGAAGAACGAATTCAAGATGCCGCAGATCCTTGAGCCGGAAGACGCCGCCCGGCGCTGCCTGCGCGCCATGCAGGGGCGGCGCTTCAGCACCAGCTTTCCGGCGCCGTTTTCCTGGGTCTTCACCCTTGGCCGCTTGCTGCCGCGCCGCCTGTTCCTGAAACTGATGTAGCGAGGGATTGATGCCCAACCACGCCCCCCCGAAACAGGTTGTGATCCTTGGCGCCAGTGGCGGCATCGGCGCGGCGCTGGTGCCGCATTACGCCGCCCAGCCCCATGTCGAAACCGTGCACGCTGTATCCCGTCAGGGTGAGACTCCCGAGGGTGGACCCGTGGTGCCCCATGCCGCCGACATCACAAACGAGGCCAGCCTGATCGCGCTGGCTGACGCGCTGGAGGCGCCCGATCTGATCATCCTGGCCACTGGAATCCTGTCGGACGGAACCGCGCTCAGGCCCGAAAAATCCCTGAAACAGCAAAGCCTGTCTGCCTTCGAACAGGTCTTCGCTGTCAATACCTTTGGCCCGGCCATGGCAGCGCGTCACCTGATCCCGCGCATGCCAAGGGACCGGCGCACCATCTTTGCGGCGCTGTCGGCGCGGGTCGGCTCGATCTCTGACAACGGGCTGGGCGGCTGGCACGCCTATCGCGCCTCCAAGGCGGCGCTGAACATGCTGCTGCGCAACTACGCCATCGAAATGGCGCGGCTCAATCCCGATTTCGTCTGTGCAGGCCTGCATCCCGGCACCGTAGACACTGATCTGTCCCGCCCCTTCAGCCGCGCGGTGCCCGAAGGCAAGCTGTTCACCCCCGCCTATGCTGCGGATTGTCTGGCCGGGGTTATCGCGGGGCTGTCACCCGAGAACAGCGGCATGGTTTTTGACTGGGCCGGAAAACCTGTCCCGGCCTGAAGGCACGGCCCGATGCCTGAACGGATCACCGGGTTGTGAGGAACCTCCGCAACCTGCCAAGCCCCCCTTGCCCCGCTGACCCGTGAGGTGCCACAGTGATGCGAGCATGATCCGGGCAGCAATGGCACGGCATGGGAGGGGCATACTTTGAAATCCGTTCGGCTACGCCTGTTGCTGCTGGCGCTGTTACCGCTCAGCGTGCTGATGCCGCTGATGCTTATTCTGGCAATGACCCGCTGGAATGCCGACTACGATGCCGTCCTGATTGCCAAGGTCGACAGCGACCTGCGCATCGCCGAGCAATATCTGGGCCACCTGCAGACCGGCACCGCCAACAGCATGCTGAACCTGGCGCAATCCACCGCCTTTCAGGCCGCGCTGAACGATGGCTCCGAGGCGGTGAACCGTCTTCTTGAAAGTCGCAGACAACAACTGCAGCTCGATTTCCTCGAATATCTGCCGCTTGCCGAACTGGAAGGGCCACAGCAGAAATGGCCAGTGATCCGCACGGCTGCCACCGGGCAGCTGGCCTCGGAGATCGACATTTTCTCCTCTGATGATCTGTCCCTTCTCTCCCCTGCCCTGCAGGAACGCGCCAATATCACCCTGATCGAAACAGAAGCCGCCGCGCCGACCACCCGCAAGGTCGAGGATCGCGGCATGGTGGTACACACTGCCGCCCCGGTGATCATGCCCGGCCATAACGGGGTGCTGCGCGGCGGGCTCCTGCTGAACCGCAACCTCGATTTCATCGATACGCTGAACGCGCTGGTCTATCTCAGCGACGAGGACGGCGGCAACCGGCAGGGCACCGCCACCCTGTTTCTTGAGGACACGCGGGTGTCGACCAATGTGCGCCTGTTCGAAGACGTGCGCGCCCTTGGCACAAGGGTCTCGGCGGTGGTGCGCCGCGTGGTTCTGGAGGAGGGCCGCACCTGGCTGAACCGCGCCTTTGTGGTCAACGACTGGTATATCTCGGGCTATCTGCCGCTGACCGACAGTTTCGGAGAACGGGTCGGGATGCTTTATGTCGGCTTCCTCGAAGCGCCCTATATGGCGGCCAAATCCGAGGCGTACTGGACCATTGTCGGCGCCTTCCTGATGGTTCTGGCCCTGTCGGCGCCGCTGTTCCTGTGGCTGGCCAAGGGCATCTTTTCACCGCTGGAGCGGATGACCGTGACCATGAAACGGGTGGAGCGCGGCGATCTGACCGCGCGCAACGGCGATGTGGGCAGCCGCGACGAGATCGGACAGGTGGCATCGCACCTTGATACCCTGCTGGATCAGTTGCAGGACCGCGATCAGAAGCTGCGCGAATGGGCCGGAGAGCTGAACGCCCGCGTCGATCAGCGCACCGCGGAACTGCGGGCCGCGAACCAGAAACTGGAAGACACCTACAAACAGCTGGTGATGAGCGAAAAGCTGGCCTCGATCGGGGAAATCACCGCCGGGGTCGCGCATGAAATCAACAACCCGGTCGCGGTGATCCAGGGCAATGTCGACGTGATGCGGATGACGCTGGGACCGGGCGCCGCAGAGGTGAAGACCGAGCTGGATCTCATCGACAATCAGGTCATGCGGATCGGCGCCATCGTCAGCAAGCTCTTGCAATTCGCCCGGCCTTCGGAATTCGGCACATTCAAGGAAAGCGTCGATATCGCAAATGTGGTCACCGATTGCCTGGTGCTGGTGGATCACGTGCTCAGCAAGCATAACATCGTGGTCGATGGTCATTTCGATGTCGCCCCGGCGGTGCGTATTGATCCCGGTGAGTTGCAGCAGGTGATCATCAATCTGGTGATCAATGCGGCGCAGGCGATGAAGGAAACCGGCACGCTGACCCTGACACTCAAGGCAGAAGAGCGCGATGGCACGCCGGGGGCTTGCCTGACAGTGGTCGATAGCGGCCCGGGCATCAGCGAGGATCACATTTCAGAGGTGTTCAACCCGTTTTACACCACCAAACCGGGCGAAGGCACCGGGCTGGGCCTGTCGATCAGCCAGACCCTGATCCAGCACGCAGGCGGGATCATCACGGTGCGAAACCGCGAGGAAGGCGGCGCCGCCTTTGCGATCTGGCTGCCGGAGCGCCGCGACTGAAACGGCGCTTCCCCGGCCAGTCCTTGAACCTCTTTACACCCCCCAGGAGGCGCATTTGCGGTCGATGGTCTTGCGCGATACGCCCAGGCGACGGGCGGCTTCGGCGCGGTTGCCATCGCAGGCGTCCAGCATGTGCATGATGTGGCGCTGGGTCACCAGATCCAGCGTTTCAATTGCTGCCGGGCCGGTGACCGATCCCTTGCCAGAGAATTCTTCCGGGAACTCCCCCAGAATGACCGAGCGTTCGATCAGGTTGCGCAGCTCACGCACGTTGCCGGGCCAGTCATAGCGGGAAAACTTCAGCAAGGTTTCCTCGTTCAGCTCGAGCGCGGGCATGCCAAGCGTCGCCGAGAATTGCTCCATGAACAGCGCTGCCAGTTCGATGATATCCTCGATCCGCTCGCGCAGCGGGGGCATCTCGATCTTCACCACGTTGATGCGATGATAAAGATCGGCGCGGAACCGGCCCTCGGCCACCGCAGCCTCAAGGTCCGCGTTGGTGGCAAAAAGGAACCGCAAGTTCAGCGGGATGTCCCGTTCGGCGCCGACGGGGCGCACCCGCTGGTCCTCAAGCACCCGCAACAGCGCCGCCTGCACCTGATCGGGCATTTGCGCCACCTCATCAAGGAACAGCGTGCCGCCATCCGCGTGCAGGAACAACCCGTCTCGGCGCCGGTCCTGGTCGTCCAGAACGCCGAACAGCTCATGCGCGATCCGGTCCGGGGCGATGGCGGCGCAATTGACAGCTACAAACGGCTTCTGCGCCCGATCCGACAGCGAATGCATCGTGCGCGCTGCGATTTCCTTGCCGGTGCCGCTGGCGCCGGTGAACAACACCGGCGTTGGCAGGGGCGCCAGCCGGGTCAGCATCTCGCGCGCCTGGGTGATGGCAGCCGATTTGCCCAGCAGCCGCCCGCGCGCCGCAGACCCTTCGGCCGACAACTCGTGTTTCAGCAGGTAGTTTTCCCGGCGCAGGTATTTGCGGTCCAGCGCCCGCGCCACCGAATTCAGGATCTGATTGGCCCGGAACGGCTTCAGCACGAAATCGGCCACCCCGGCCCGGAGCGCCATGATCGCGGTTTCCAGATCCGCATAGGCGGTGACCAGAATGGTATCGGCAAACAGCCCCACCCGGCGCTGTTCCTGCACCCATTCCAGCCCGGTCTTGCCCGGCATGATATTGTCGAGGATCACCAGATCGAAATGCGACTGATCGAGGATTGCGGAGGCTTCCGCCGCCGATGCCGCCTGCTCGACCCGCTTGCAACGCGGGCTGAGGATCTTGGTCATGAAATTGCGCATACCCGGTTCGTCATCGATCACCAGGATCGAAGCACCGGCAAGGTTTTCGCCGTATTCATCGCGCGGGACGGCAGAGATGACGGGCTGGTTCAATCCAGGCGCACCGCTTGGCCTGCGAATTTCTCATCCGCGGCAAATCCTGCGCGATCCAGAGCCAGATCCGCTCCTACGGCGATCACGGCAATCGCCGCAAAGCCTGCAAACATCGCTTTCATCCTGTCACTTCTCCGGTTGCGTTGCGTGTTTCAGAAAACCCACCAGGTCCTTGCGGTCCTCGGCGGTGGTGATGCGCTGCATCGGCATTTTCGACCCCGGAATGTAGTGGTCCGGTCCCAGATCGAACAGCGCATCGATCGTGTCGTCGTTCCAGATGATATCAGAACCCTGCAGCACCGGCGAATACCGGTATCCCGGCAGCGTTCCGGCGCGGCGTCCGAACAGCCCGTGCAGGCTGGGTCCGGCCTTGCGGCTCTCCCCGCCAGTCAGCGCGTGGCAGATCGAGCATTTGCGCATGAACTGCCGCTCGCCGTTGGGCATGCTGTCGGCCGGACGCAGGAATGTACGCTCTTGCCCCATCGCGGGGTCAAATTCATTCATCAGCGCCACCGGCCAGCCATAGACCACATCATCAAGTCCTCCCGCCCAAATGGTGTTGCCATCCGGCGAAAAGGCAAGGGCCCAGACCGGCCCCTGCCGCGTGGCACGGAAATCGCGGGCGATGCGCCAGCCGTTCCCATCACTGCCAGTGTCGATCATCATGATGTAGCCATGACCATCCCCCACCGCCAATTGGCGGGTGGAGGCGTGATAGGCCATCGCCAGGATCGGGCGACGGTCGAGGGTGAAATCGGCAATCGGGGCGCCGCTCTCCATGTCGATGATGCGGGTCGCCCCGTCCACCGCGCCATAGGCCAGCCAGCCTGCCCGAGCGTCGACGATCAGCCGGTTGACACCAAACCCCTGCTGCACCAGCGGGCGCGGCGCTGTGCCCGGCTCTGCATCGAACCGCAACACCCCGCCATCCATGGTGGCGGCAAAGAGGCTGCCCTCGGGGCCAAAGGCTACGTCATTCACACCACTGCCAACTTTGAGGCTGCGCCCCGCACCGCCTACCAGCGGCCAGATCCCGACGCTGCCGTCCCAACTCGCCGAGGCGACAGATCGCCCGTCAGGCGAAATCGCCAGACCGCGCACCTTGCCCCTGTGCGTGCCTAACAGGCGCACACCGCCATCCGGCTCCCACAGGCGGACTGTGAAATCATCGCTGCCCGTCACCAGACGCCCTGCCCCGGCAAAGGCCACCGCCGTCACCGCCGCATTATGACCTTCGAGCCACAGCGGCTGCCGGTCCTGCCACAGGGCCGCAGAATTGTCGAAACTGACACTGGCCACCTGCCCCGAGGGCGCGGTCGCCAGCCCCATCACGGGGCCGCCGTGGCCTTTGAGCGTGGTGAAGCCCTGCGCCGCAACCGCTCCGGCGCAAAGACTTGCAACAAGGCTCAGGCTGGCAAGGAAACGCATGGTGCCGCAGCTCCCCAGAGGCTATTCCGCCGGTGTGGCGCCCTTGGCGCGTCCGGCATCCTTGGCCTTTTCTTCCTCCAGCACCTCGTCCAGCCAGATCGAATGGTGCTGATGGGCCCAGGCCTCATCCACCTCACCCGTTCCCATGGCATCATAGGCGCCTTCCATCCCGACCGAGCCGATGTAGATATGCGCGATGATGATCGCCATCAGCACAAAGGCCATGATCGCGTGCCAGGCTTGGGCGAACTGCATTTCCTCTTGCGGAGACAACTGCTCCGGCAGGGTGCCAAGCCCGACCCACTGCGGCAGACCGATGTCGTTCAGCACCGCAAATGTCTTGGCAAAAAGCGGCAGCTCATAGGGGAACAGCAGCGACAGACCCGAGACCGAAATCGAGGCGCCGAACAGGATCACCGACCAGAAGATCACCTTTTGACCTGCGTTGAATTTCTTCGCGGGCGGGTGCTTGTTGCCGATGATACCGCCGAACTGACGGATCCAGACCAGATCGGTGCGGTTGGGAATATTGTGCATCACCCACATCACGAAGACCAATACCAGCGCTACCATGAAGGCCCAGGCGACCGAGTTGTGCAGCCATTTGCCATAGATCAGCAGGAAGGAGTTCAGATCCTTGCCCAGATAGGGCGCGATGAAGGCGCGGCCAAACAGGGTCAGAAGGCCGGTGATCCCCAGCAGGATGAAGGATCCGGCCAATGTCCAATGCGCCATCCGTTCGATGAATTTGAATCGCGTGACGGTGCGGCCGGTCAGCTCTCCGTCGACGGGGATACGTCCGCGCAGCAGGTAAAACACCACCAGCGCCCCAAGGGTGCCCAGCAGCAGCCAGCCGCCGTATTGGCGCAGCGGCCCCTCGCGGAAGGAGAGCCAGGTCATGCCGCCATCCTGCATCAGGACGCTGGCGACCTCGCCCCCGGCAGAGACGGTAACCTCGGCCGAACCATAGCGCACCTGGCGCCAAACCTCGGGGTCGGAGACACCGCCAAGGGTGCCAAGTTGTTGGGAAATCCCTGCCGCCGCATCCGGGTCTCCGGTTGCGTCGCGGCGGAAGGAGTCATCCAGTTTCTCGCCGCGTTGCCGGGCGAGGATATCTTCAAGCGTCTGCGCACCACCTGTGGCGCTGCGGTCCGCAGGCGCTGGTACAGCCGCCTCCTGGGCCTGCACCGCGCCAACCAGCAGCGTAAGTTGCAGAACAAATGCGAAAGCCATGCGCAGCATGTGCCACACTCCTTCGGGTTTGTCGTATGTATAACAGATAGGTCAGGATGGCCCGCGCACGGCAGGCCATCCCCAGCTTTACGCTGAAAAGACGGGTTTAGCCGCCCTTTTGCTCGTAAGCCGTGCCCCAGCCCCAAGCACCCGAGCCGAACCCACGCGCCACGACGCGTTCGCGGTAGACGGCAGACACCACGTCGCCGTCACCGGCGAGCAGCGCCTTGGTCGAGCACATTTCGGCGCAGATGGGCAGCTTGCCCTCGGCGATCCGGTTGCGACCGTATTTGGAGAACTCCGCGTTGGAGTGGTTCTCCTCCGGGCCACCGGCGCAGAAGGTGCATTTGTCCATCTTGCCACGGCTGCCAAAGTTGCCTGCCTGCGGGTACTGCGGCGCGCCAAAGGGGCACGCGTAGAAGCAGTAGCCACAACCGATGCAGAGGTCCTTGGAGTGCAGAACCACCCCTTCCTCGTTCTGGTAGAAGCAGTCCACCGGGCAAACGGCCATACAGGGCGCGTCCGAACAATGCATACAGGCGACCGAGATCGACCGTTCGCCGGGCTTGCCATCATTGATGGTCACAACGCGGCGGCGGTTGATCCCCCAGGGCACCTCATGCTCGTTCTTACAGGCGGTGACACAGGAGTTACATTCGATGCAGCGTTCGGCATCGCAGAGAAACTTCGCTCTTGCCATTACTCTATCTCCTTACGCTGGCATGATTTTGCAGAGAGTACACTTGGTCTCCTGCATCTGGGTCACACTGTCATACCCGTAGGTCTGAGCCGTGTTGGTGCTTTCGCCCAGCACATATGGATCAGCGCCGTCGGGATATTTGTGCCGCTGATCCTCGCCCTGGAAATGACCGCCGAAGTGGAACGGCATAAAGGCAACGCCCTCGCCGACCCGTTCGGTGACCATGGCCATGACCTTGACCTTGCCGCCCTCGGGACCTTCGACCCAGCACTGTTCGCCATCCCGCACGCCAAGGTTATTGGCATCGCGCGGGTTGATTTCCACGAACATGTCCTGCTGAAGCTCGGCCAGCCAGGGGTTGGAGCGGGTCTCGTCGCCGCCACCCTCGTATTCGACCAGACGGCCGGATGTGAGAATGATCGGGAAGTCCTGCGAGACATCCTTCTTCTGGATCGAGGCATACATCGTCGGCAGACGATAGAATTTGCGATCCTCGTAGGTTGGATAATCCGCAACCAGATCCCGGCGGTTGGTATAGAGCGGTTCGCGGTGAACCGGCACCGGATCCGGGAAGGTCCACACGACGGCACGGGCCTTGGCGTTGCCGAAGGGCGCGCATTCGTGCTTGATCGCGACCCGCTGGATGCCGCCGGAAAGGTCGGTTTTCCAGTTGGTCTTGGGACCCGCCACAGCATCAATCGCGGCGCGTTCCTCGTCGGTCAGGTCGCTGTCCCAGCCTAGATCCATCAGCATCTGCATGGTGAATTCAGGATAGCCGTCCTGGATTTCAGAGCCCACGGAATAGACGCCTTCGGCCAGCAGGTTGTCACCGTCCCGCTCCACGCCGAAACGGGCGCGGAAGGTGAGACCACCTTCGGAGACCGGTTTGGACATGTCATAAAGGTTCGGCGTGCCCGGGTGGTTCATCTCGGGCGTTCCCCAGCAAGGCCAGGGCAGACCGTAGTAGTCGCCATCGGCCGGGCCACCCACCGCGCGCAGCGTGGTGCGGTCAAAGGTGTGCTGGTTCGCCATGTGCTTCTTCAGCCGTTCCGGGCTTTGACCGGTATAGCCGATGGTCCACAGCCCCTTGTTGAACTCGCGGGTGATGCTCTCGATGTTCGGCGTTTCCGCGTCTTCCATCTCGATATTGCGGAACAGCCGATCCGCCCAGCCGAACTTGTTGGCGAATTTCGCCATGATCACGTGATCGGGCAGGCTTTCGAACAGCGGATCCACCACCTTGTCGCGCCACTGGAACGACCGGTTCGACGCGGTCACGGAACCGCGGGTTTCGAACTGGGTACAGGCCGGCAGCAGGTAGACACCGTCTTCGCGGTCATGCAGCACGGCGGAAACGGTGGGATACGGGTCGACAACGACCAGCATGTCCAGCTTTTCCATCGCCGTCTTCATTTCCGTCATCCGGGTCTGCGAGTTAGGCGCGTGGCCCCACAGAACCATGGCCCGAACGTTGTTCGGCTGATCCATGTTTTCCTTGTCTTCAAGGATACCATCGATCCAGCGGCTGACCGGAATACCCGTCAGGTTCTGCAGGCTCTTGTCTTTGCCGTCCGCGCCTTTCAGCGTGTCGAACTGGCCTGCCAGCCATTCGGGATCCTCTTCCCAGACCCGCGCCCAATGCGCCCAGGCGCCTTTGGACAGGCCATAGTAGCCCGGCAGCGTGTGCGACAGAACGCCAAGGTCGGTTGCGCCCTGCACGTTGTCATGGCCGCGGAAGATGTTGGTGCCGCCACCCGATGCACCCATGTTGCCCAGCGCCAGCTGAAGCACGCAGTATGCGCGGGTGTTGTTGTTACCGGTGGTGTGCTGGGTGCCGCCCATACACCAGATCACGGTGCCGGGACGGTTGTTGGCCATGGTGCGCGCAACCCGGCGCAGCTGACTGCCGGGCGTGCCGGTGACGCGCTCGACCTCTTCGGGGGTCCACTTGGCCACTTCTTCGCGGATCTGGTCCATGCCCCAGACACGGGTACGGATGAACTCTTTGTCTTCCCAGCCGTTTTCGAAGATGTGCCACAGGATGCCCCAGACCAGCGCCACATCGGTGCCGGGACGGAAGCGCACATATTCGTCGGCATGGGCCGCGGTGCGGGTGAAACGCGGATCGCAGACGATCAGCGGCGCGTTGTTCTGCTCCTTGGCCTTCAGCACGTGCAACAGCGAGACGGGGTGCGCCTCGGCCGGGTTGCCGCCGATGATGAAGATCGCCTTGGAGTTATGGATATCGTTGTAGCTGTTGGTCATGGCGCCGTAGCCCCATGTGTTTGCAACACCCGCAACGGTGGTGGAGTGACAGATCCGTGCCTGGTGATCCACGTTGTTCGTGCCCCAGTAGGCGGCGAACTTGCGGAACAGGTAGGCCTGTTCGTTGTTATGCTTGGCCGAGCCGAGCCAGTAGACGCTGTCAGGTCCGCTTTCTTCGCGGATCTGCATCATGCCGTCGCCGATCTCGTTGATGGCCTGATCCCAGCTGATGCGCTTCCACTCGCCGTTCTCTTTCTTCATCGGGTACTTGAGACGACGCTCGCCATGGGCGTGCTCGCGCACCGATGCACCCTTGGCGCAATGGGCGCCGAGGTTGAACGGGCTGTCCCAGCCGGGTTCCTGCCCGACCCAGACACCGTTCTGAACCTCTGCCACGACGGTACAGCCGACCGAGCAGTGGGTGCAGACGGATTTTACGGTTTCAACAGCGCCCGCCGCAGCGGTGGCCGCATTGGCCTGGGTCACCGACCCGCCGGTGGCGCTGATGGCAGCCAGGCCGCCGATGGCCAAGCCGGAGCCGCGCAAAAAGGCGCGGCGGTCGACGGATGTTTCCGCGACGTTGGACAGGATACTGGTCCGCTGGGGGCGTCTCGCAACCCCGTTGGTCTTTTTCCTAAGCATTTAGAACCTCCCTTGCTTGCTTCCTCCTCAGAAAGCGCGCTGGGTTAACGAAAAACCTCTGGCGGTCGGGCGTCACGCAACCAGTTGCCGTCGGTCATGGGATGCATGCGGCGCGTTAGAACCGGACGCTTTCGTAATAGGCGCGGGTATGCGCGGTATCCTGCATCGTCTCCTTTGCAAGATCAGGTGCGGCGGCCTCGGCCTCGCCCCCGGTCGTCGCAACCGCCACCGCTGCCAGCGGCGCCGTGGTTGCGGCGATCTTCAGAAAGTCGCGGCGGCTCGATGCTGCCTCTGCTTTCTTGGTCATGTGAGTCTCTCCTCCTTGGTGATCGCTCACGGTTGTGGGGCGGACCTTGCCGCCCCGGCTCATGCGGATTTCTCCGCGCTCATCCGGAACCCTTCGGCCTCGATCTCCATGAACACCCGGCCGACAGCGCCGACCGAGGCATAGAGAACCGAGTTCTTTGCCTTCTCGAGATCCGAAAAGAAGTGACCGGCCCAGGGGCCGATATGGGTGTTGAAGAAGGTCTTCTGATCGGCCAGCGAGGCAGGTTCGCCAAAGCGGCCCGCGATCAACGCCCCCATCATTTCCATCAGCGAGGCGATATTGTCTTCGGGCTCATAGACGTTCTGCGCCCGGGTCATGCCCCGCGCCGCCATGTCCCGGCGCAGCTGCGCCAGCGGTTTTTCATTCAGGAACCCGGTCAGGTAGTAGCTGGCATAGGGCAGCAACTCACCCCGGCCGAGGCCGATGAACAGCTTGTTGAACTCTCGCTCCACCGCGGGCGGCTTCGACAGTTTGGCGATCTTGGCCAGCGCGTTGATCGCCACGCCCAGATCGGTGTCATCCCCCTGCAGACCAGCGGTCTGCCCCAGCAGGAACTCATCCGGCGGCGACGCCAGGATGAGACCCAGGAAATTATACAGATCCGCGCGCAGGCGGTCCTCTTCGCTTACCAACGGCGCTGCGGCATCAGCGGTGGCTGTCATGTCTTGCTCCTTGTTCATGCCGTGCCCCGGATTTGGCTCTGGCTTCCATCAAAGGAAAAGCGCATCCGGCGCGGCATCATGTTCCCGGGGGCAGTATCACCGGAATCCCCGCTCGGGTCAGCCTCGGTCTGCTGCTCTTGCCGGGTGGCGTTCCAGTCGTCGGCGGTCTGTGCAGGCCCGGCAGCGACGACCTCAGAGGTCTCTGCGGCGATGTCTGTGCCCTGCTCTTCGCTTTCTGCGCCCTCTTCGGGTGCGCCTTCGGCGGGTGCAGCGGCGACTGCCGCTTCGGCCTCGGCCTTTTCTGCTGCCTGACGGGCCAGTTCCTCGACGTGTTTGGTCATGCCCTTGCCCACCTGATAGGCGGTCTGCATGCCCTCCACGACCATGGCGCTGTCGGTGAAATCCTCACCGTAATCGACCAGCCCGTCGATATTGGCCAGCACCGGGTTCAGACGCCACAGGCGGCGCAGGGCGCGGGTGCGAATGCGGGCCGGAACCACGTCACGCAGGAAGACCTTGAAATCGTCGCCTTCCTCCAGCGTGTCGGGATCGGGCAATTCCAGCTCAGCCAGTATCTCGGCGTCGCTCTTTTCCTCCAGCGCCGCGTCGCGTTCTGCTGCCTCAACAGCAGCCTCTGCGCGGGCTTCGGCTGCGGCTTCGGCCTCTACGGCGGCCTTGCGGCGGGACCAGAAATCGCGGCTCATTGCAGGCGCCCCTTCTTGACCAGGGCGGGCGAGCGGTACACGTCGGTCAGCTGCGCGATGCGCGGATCGCCAATGCCATCCTCGGCCTCCCCCACGGTGCGCTTGTCACGGCGGCGTTTCTTGAATTCCTCTTCCTTGAAATGCGCCAGCGCGAATTCCCGCACCCAGGCCACAAGACCAGAGGGCATCGGCACCTTCTCCACAAGTTCCTCGCCGCTGTCGGCATAGTCCTGCGCCTCGTAAGGAGAGGCGGTGACCAGCGTCATTTCCAGCGGGCGGTCGGCATCATCGCTTTCACGCATCACAACGTAGACACAGGGCGGTTCGGCGGTCAGCCCGTGCATATAGGCTTCGGCATCGGCGCGGTGCAGTTCCAGCGGCAGTGTCGCGGCGTGGAATTCGCTGGCGCCGTCTTCCTCGCGCAGCAATTGCCAGTCTGCGGACCGGGCTGCGGGCAAGACGCCTGCCACCTTCCAAGACCATCGTGCCCAGCGGGTCACCCCCGGGGTCCGGCGAAGTACGATGCCAAGCGGCATCACGTCGGTCTTGTCCAAACTACGGCTCACTGGTTGCGCACCCTACATCTCCCTGCGTCGGACAAGTGTGCCGCAAGGTCACGCCTTCGTGAAAGCCTGCTCTGCGCCCCATCTGCAAATTTCCCGCAACCCGGACAAATTGGGGCAGACGCAGGGGGGCAGAGTTCCGCCTTGGTCGAATTGTCTATGTCGACAAAAATAATCGGAATACCGCTGTACACAAAACCACGCGAATCACCCCGGTATTTTGCGCCCCATCCGGGGCCTGCTGCGGGGTGCAAACCGGTTTACGTGGCTTCAGAATCATGCCTAATCTGTGGCCCGGATGGCGGTTATCCGCCCGTCACGCCAGCCCTGATGCAAGCGAGGAAAGAATGGCCAAGCAGTTGATTCTATGCGATTGTTCCGGATCCCAGGAGATCGATTCGGAGCGACTTTCCGACGTCACGGGATTGTCATGTTCAAAGATGCATTCGGCCCTTTGCACCAGCCAGACCGACAGCGCTGCCGCTGCAATCGGTGCCGGAGACGCGGTCATTTGCTGCACTCAGGAACAGCGCCTTTTCGAGGAGATCGCGGGCGAAATCGGTGCCCCCTCTCCGGCCTTCCTTGACCTCAGGGACAGGGCCGGATGGACCGCTGATGAGGGCGATTTGCTACCCAAAATGTCCGCCCTCGTGGCCGAGGCGGCGCTAGATACCTCGGCGGCTAAGACCGTCGATGTGGTGTCCGAGGGCCTGTGCCTGATCGTCGGTTCGGGCGATGTGGCGCTGGCCGCCGCCAAACGGTTGCAGGACAGTCTGGCCGTGACGGTGCTGCTGACAGGTGAAGACGAACCGCCGATGAGCCGCGACTTCGACGTGGTGCGGGGACAGCTGCGGCAGGCCTCTGGCGCGCTTGGCCAGTTTCAGGTCACCATCGACGCCTTGCAGCAGCTCGACACCACCGGCCGCAGCTGGAGCTGGACAGCCCCCCGCGATGGTGGTCACTCGGAATGCGATATCATTCTGGACCTGACCGGCGGCACGCCGCTGTTCCCGGCCCATGAAAAACGCGAAGGATACCTGCGCGCCGACCCCAAGGGCGTGCAGGCGGTGGCCGATGCGGTGCTGGAGGCCAGCCAACTGGTCGGCACCTTCGAAAAACCGCTCTACGTGCGCAGCGAACCGCTGCTCTGCGCCCATTCACGTGCCAGCCAGACCGGCTGCACCAATTGTCTTGATGTCTGCCCTACCGGCGCCATCAGCCCCAATGGCGATCACGTCAGCATCGACCCGATGATCTGCGCCGGCTGCGGCGCCTGTGCCTCGCTTTGTCCCTCTGGCTCGATCACCTATGACGCGCCGCCCACCGATACGCTGATGCGCCGCATTCAGGTGCTGGCAAAGGCCTATCTCGATGCCGGGGGCAGCGCCCCGCGCCTCTTGGTGGTGAACGAACACGGCGCCGAGATGATCCGCCTTGCGGCCCGGTTCGGTCGCGGGCTGCCTGCCGATGTGCTGCCGCTGGAGTTGGAAGCGATGAATACCTTTGGTCATGCCGAAATCCTCGCGGCACTGGCCGCCGGATTTGCCCATGTGTCGCTGCTGATGTCGCCCAAGGTGGACCGCGCAGTGCAGGAGCGTGAGCTGACCCTGGCCCAGGCCATCGCGGGCGACAAGGCCACGCTGCTGGACCTGAACGACCCTGACGCGCTGAGCGATGCGCTGTTTGGCGCCGAAGTGCCCGCGCCGATAAATGAGCCGTTGCGCCCCATGGGCACCCGCCGCCAGATCACCCGTCAGGCCGCTCGCGCGCTGGCGCCTGAGGCCGACATGCTGCCCCTGCCGGATGATGCGCCCTATGGCGCGGTGCTGGTCGATACCGACAGCTGCACCCTGTGCCTGTCCTGCGTCTCCCTTTGCCCCTCCGGCGCGCTGGGGGACAATCCCGACCTGCCACAGCTGCGGTTCCAAGAGGACGCCTGCCTGCAATGCGGCCTCTGCGCCAATGTCTGCCCTGAACAGGCGATCAGCTATGAACCGCGCCTGAACCTCCAGCCCGAAGCGCTAAGCCAGGTGGTGGTGCACGAAGAGGAACCTTTTGCCTGCGTCGAGTGCGGCACGCTGTTCGGGGTGAAATCCACCATCGAACGGATCACCGAAAAACTGGCCGGAAAACACGCGATGTTCGCCACCTCGGATGCGGCACGGATGATCCAGATGTGCGACGATTGCCGGGTCAACGCGCAGTTCCATCAGGAAAACAATCCCTTCGAAGGCAAGGAACGCCCGCGCGTGCGCACCACGGCGGATTACCTCAGCAAGCGACGCGATCACTGATGTTGCAAGGGAGCTCCCAGATCTGCCGGGGTGAGGCTGGACACATAGGCCAGGATCGCCTCCAGCTCGTCCAGCGTCATTGCCACGGGCACGATAGGAGACGGGCGGTCCGCGGGGAAGGGCTCGGTCACATCGGCGACCTGGGTGAAGGAGGGGTGCGGGTTCAGCGCATAAAAGGCCTGGAACCTGTAGTCCCAATCCGGCAGCGCCCGCAGCACGAAAAAGGACGGCGTCGATCCGATATCGGTCATGCGCATGTCCTCGGCCACCGCGTGGCAACGCCCGCATTTGCTGCGCGACAGGTTCTGTCCTTTCATCGCGTCGCCTTCGAAGACGATTTCTTCCTCCACCTCGGCGGTGATCTGCGGCAGGGTGAACATCTGCACCCCATCCGGCGCATAGGCGGTGATCGTGCGCGCGCCCACGTCCGAGCCGAGCCAGTCGACAAACCGCGCCGTGCCCGGATGGGCGCCATCCAGCACCTGCATGTGCCAGAGCGCGGCCGCATCCTGAAACACCGGCGTTCCCTTGGGCACGTCGGAAAACGCGGCCTCGGCAGCTGCGCCGGGCGTGACGAGTTCGATACGCACCTGCGTTTTCAGGGAAAACCGCGGCAGCAGATGTTTCAGAAATCCGGTTTCGACCAGCGCCTGCGGCACCGCCAGCCGGACCAACCGATCCTCGGCCTGAACAGGACTGCCGACCGTCAGCAGCCAGAGCACAAGCACCGGGATCAACGCAGCCCGGCCCGCCGCCGCAGTCCTGATCCAGTGCAGCAATGCAGGCACTCCTGCAAAACTGAGCGCTGCACGCACCCCGGTAAAATTGAGCGCTGCACGCTCTGGCCGGATCGGATAGAGAAAAGACAAACGGACCATTCGAAATGCTAGGGATCAACCTACATTTCAGTCAAGTGTTCCGTACACAGACGCAAACGAACCCACCAAAGGAGTAGACCGGCGTGTCCCTCACCCGTGAAACTGTCCTCGAGGCACTGAAGACCATCACCGACCCCGTCAGCGGCAGCGATATCGTCGCCGCCGGCATCGTGCGGGCTCTGAATATCGAAGACGGCGCCGTGCGTTTCGTGCTGGAAGTCGATCCGGCCCGCGCCGAGGCCTACGCCCCCGTGCGCGACGCGGCAGAGGCCAAGGTCACCGCCCTTGCCGGGGTCGAGAAGGTCTCGGCCCTGCTGACCGCCCATTCCACAAAGGCGCCGCCGCCGGATCTGAAACCGAAGAAAGCCGCCCAGCCGCAGGGACCGCAGAAGATCCCTGGCGTGGATCGCATCATCGCGGTCGCTTCGGGCAAGGGCGGCGTTGGCAAATCCACCGTCTCGGCGAACCTCGCCTGCGCGCTAGCTGCCGAAGGCCGCCGTGTCGGTCTGCTGGATGCGGATGTCTATGGCCCCTCGCAGCCGCGCATGCTGGGCGTGTCCGGCCGTCCCGCCAGCCCCGATGGCAAGACCATCCTGCCGATGCGCAACCACGGCGTCACCATGATGTCCATCGGCCTGATGACAAACGAGGATCAGGCTGTGGTCTGGCGCGGTCCGATGCTGATGGGCGCGCTGCAGCAGATGATGATGCAGGTGCAATGGGGCGCGCTGGATGTGCTGATCGTGGACCTGCCGCCGGGCACCGGCGATGTGCAGATGACCCTTGCGCAGAAGGCCCATGTGGATGGCGCCATCGTGGTCTCCACCCCGCAGGACGTTGCGCTGATCGACGCGCGCAAGGGCATCGACATGTTCAAACAGCTGCACGTGCCGATCGTCGGGCTGATCGAAAACATGTCCACCCATATCTGCTCCAACTGCGGCCATGAGGAACATATTTTTGGCCATGGGGGCGTCGCCGCCGAAGCCAAGAAGCTGAACGTGCCGCTTTTGGCCGAAATCCCGCTGCATCTGGACGTGCGCCTTGCCGCTGATGGCGGCGCGCCGGTGGTGGTCAGCAAACCTGACAGCCCGCAGGCCAAGGCATTCCAGGAGGTGGCACTCGGTCTTATCCAACGGGGCGCCGCATGAGCGAGGCCACCCCTGCCCTGTCCTTTCCGCCGCTGATGTCCGGCGAGGCGGTGACCGGCCCTGAGGACCCGTTCGAGACCGCCTGCAAACAGGCGGTCCTGGGCTGTGATGCCGGCTTGGTGGTTTATAATCTGGCGCATGACACCCTGCGCGCGGCACTGGTCTTTGCCCCCGAAGTGCCGCTCGCGCGCGCCATGGCGATGCTGCCCACCTGCGGCGTCGGTTTTCAAAACGCGCTTGGCGCCCTGGCCCCGCCCGAGGTCGCGGTGCATCTGGAATGGGGCGGCGCGATCCGCATCAACGGCGCCCGCTGCGGCCGCCTGCGCGCCGCCGCCAGCACCAGCGATCCGGCGGCAGAGCCCGACTGGCTGGTGATCGGGCTGGAGCTGCCGCTCTGGCCCAAAGACGAGGATGGCGGTGCCGCGCCCGAGGACACCGCGCTTTATGCCGAAGGCTGCGCCGATGTGGAGGCGCCTGCGCTGGTCGAAAGCTGGGCCCGCCACTGCTTGCACTGGATCACCCGCTGGGAAGAGGACGGCTCCAAACCGCTGCACGAAGAATGGCGTGGCCTCGCCCATGGTATCGGCGAAGAGACCCGGCAGAATGACCTCAGCGGCACCTTCCTTGGCATTGACGAGGATTTCGGCATGCTGCTGCGCGACGGCGACACCACCCATCTGATCCCCCTGACAACGCTTCTGGAGACCCCGTGATGCAACTGGCCCGCGCCATCCATTTCGACGAGAGCGATCAAAACGTCTTTGCCAGCCCGGCCCGCACCGGCGAATGGTGCATCTCGGGCGGTTTTGAATTTTCCAACTGGGGCGAGGCGGATCTGACCGGCAAGCAGCGTCAGGCCTTTTCCAATGGCTGGATGGGGCTGGAAACCGGCGGGCGGGTGACCTTCGTCGCGGTGACCAAGATCGAAGAGGCCGAGTTGGAAACCCTGACCGACCTTCTGGCGCATCATTTTGTCAGCTACTACGGCGCGCCGGATGTGGCCGCCGCCCGCCCCGTGGCGGCCGAGGAGATCGCCCACATGGCCGACCTCTGCGCCGATCACGCGCCCAACACCCTGCTGACGGTGATGCGAGAGCTGACCGATGCGGGCGTGCGCGAAAGCTACCGGATGATCGAGGCGCAATCGGCAGGCCTTGAGCAATTCGCCATCCACGGTGATATCGAGGGCTGAGGCGAAGCACTCCCGCCCGTCGCCGGATCATGGGTATGATCCGCTCCCGTTGGGCCGGGCGCCGCTGACGCGGCGCGGGTGAACGCGTGTGCCTACGTGATCGCAACCCAGAGCACATGGCACGCCATGTAAATGACGATTAGGGACCCGACGGTGTAGAATGTCGCCCGGATTTCATGGGATTGCTTCGTCGTGTAGGCCCAGAAGTGCGCCAGCCGCGCCGCAACAAAACCATACATCAGGACATGCGCCAGCCAGACAGAAGGGCCGATTGCCACAAACAGAAGGCCTGCCGCCCAGAAGGCCGGTATGTTTTCCAGGTCATTCCGGTGCATCCGACGGGATCGGTCAACGTATTCATTGACGTCCAGTTGCGACGGATCGGGAGCTGTATTGAGGAGCCCTTTTTGAAGGTCTTCGGGACTCGCCCAGCCCGCCCTGACTTTCATCATTCGGTGAACTGTCATCCAACCCTGGGCCATAACCTTGAGCACCAGGAGCGCAGCGGCAATCACATAGGTGACGAAGACCGGATTTTCCAAAGTGAGTGCGGTCATCTTTCGGCTCCCCATGTGGCGCCTTTGGTTGGCAAAGGTTCTCACCCTTCCTTACCATTGGTAAACAAAGTATCTTACCATTGGTAAGCAGTCAAGGATCGTGTCGATGCCGCACAAGAATACAAGTGATCAGATTTTGGAAACCGCTCGCGACCTGTTGGCATCCGAAGGTCTGGCGGCGGTATCGTTCGATGCGATAGCCCGTCGTCTGGGGTGCACGAAACAAGCGGTGCTCTACTGGTATCCAAGCAAGCATAACCTGCTCGCCGCGATGTTTCTTCCGTGGCTTGAGGCTGAAGCGGAGACCGCAATACAGTCGGTGTCCGGGACCACGAGGCGCGATGAGGCCGTCGAGGCATTTGTCAGAGCCATCGCCGGATTTCATTTTGAGGACCTCGAGCGATTTCGGATGATGTACCTGTTGCCGCAGACCCTCAAGCAAAGCGCCAAAGCCTCTCACGGTGCTGCGCTGCTAGACAGGATTCACCCTGTGACCGATAGGATGTATGGCGCCCTTGCGGATAGGCTGGACGGCAATGCAAAAGACGTGCGTCAGGAAGCCTTGGCAATACACTCGGCGGTACTGGGATTGCTGCTCATGTTCGGGCTTGCCGACAGCGTGAGAGACCCTTTGAAACACAACGCATCCGAGATGGTCAGCGCGTTGATCGCATCTCTTCGATCCACATGAAAAACGGTGCCGTATGCATCGTGATCTCCGCCGTGCTCAAACCCGCCCAACACACTCTGCAAACGTCTACAACGCCCCCCCAATCCCCCCGCGCCGCGCCAGCGGCGCCGGGCCCAACCGGGACGGCCCTTCTCACAGAAGGGCCAGACACGGGCGGGAGCACCCCGCCCATCTAAACTCAAGCGTATTTTTCTAGGAACTCTTCCGCCTTCAGCGCGCGGAAGTCCGGCAGCGCGGCCCTCAGGGTGGCATTGTCCCAGTCCCACCATGCAAGCTCAATCATCGCCTCGGCCACCGCTTCGGGGTAGCGACGGCGGATCAGGCGGGCGGTGTTGCCGCCGACAATGGTGTAGGGCGCGACGTCCTTGGTGACGACCGAACCTGACGCCACGACCGCGCCATGGCCGATGGTCACCTCGGGCTTGATCATCGCCCCGTGGCCGATCCAGGTGTCGTGACCGATATGGACCATGCGGCTGGCGCGATGGGCGAACCAGCCGGCGTCCGCCTCCGCATCATCCCAGTAATCGGCTGAGCGGTAGAGGAAGTGATGCAATGACGCCTTCTCCATCGGGTGATCCGTCGCCCCGATGCGGGTGAAGCTGGCGATATTGGCGAACTTCCCCACCTCAGCATTGGCGATATCGCAGGTGCGGTCACAATAGCTGTAATCGCCAAAGCGGCTGTTCGCGATGCGGCTGCCTGCGCCGATCTCCACATAGGCACCGAAGTGGCTGCCGGTGATCTGGCAATCGGGATGGATGAAGGGCTGATCTGCCTGAAGGCGGGCCATGGTCTGTTTTCCTGTTCCGATCTCTTGCATACTCAGGGCAGCACGAAGGGCATGTTCTTCTTCTCGCCCTTCTTCGCCTTGTCCCGGCGCGGCTTGCCGGGATCGCCCTGGATCAGGCGGCGGCGCAACATGCCCGAGAACCAGTCCATCAGCATCACCATCACGATGATCAGCACGATGTAATAGGCCACCTCTTCCCAGTCCTTCTGGGTGATGATCGCCTGGGTCAGCAACAGACCGATACCGCCGCCGGTGATGGCGCCGATGATCGTGGCGCTGCGAGTGTTGGATTCAAGAAAGTAGAGCAGCTGCGACAGCAGAACCGGGGTCACCTGCGGGATTACCCCGAACCGATAGCGCTGCACCGGTTTGGCACCGGTCGAGGCCACGCCTTCGATCTGCTTTTCATCGACATTCTCCAGCGCCTCCGAAAAGATCTTGCCGAAGGTGCCGGTATCGGTCACCAGGATCGCCAGGGCACCGGTCAGAGGGCCAGGTCCGAATGCGCGCGCCAGAACCACGGTCCAGATCAGGCTGTCCACCCCGCGCACGAAATCGAACAGGCGGCGGGTGGCAAAGCGCAGGGTGCGGATCGGCATAAAGTTGCGGGTCGCAAGGAAGGCCAGTGGCAGCGCCACGATGCCCGCACCGATGGTGCCGAGGAAGGCCATAAGCAGCGTTTCCCCAATGGCCCAGGCCACATCCTGATGGCGCCACATCTTGTTGGTCCAGAAATCGTTGAAGATCGCACCTGCCTCACCCGAGGCCGCCCGCCCCAACAGCGCAGAGGCGCTCATCCCGTGATAGGGGCTGTCGAGGGTGAAGAAGAACAGCTCCCAGCCGGTGAAATAGCGGAACACTTCAGAGCGGTTGCGGGTCACCGTCAGACGGCCTGCGTCGGTCTTGATCGCCAGACGGTTCTTCGAGGAGCTGATCCAGTCCGGTACATCGCCCGCGGGAAACTCGGCCTGCACACCGGCGCTTCGGCTGGGGGTGGCGCGCACGGTGCCGTAGCCGGGAATGTCATATTCCACAGTTTCAGGTCCAAAGCGCACGGTATGGCCGTTTTCCAGATCGATCACCGTGATTTCGCCAAGGCTCACCCATTCCGGCGCCTCGCCTTCGGGATAGCTGCCCTTACGCTCACCTTCGATAGCGACCGAGACAGAGGCATCGCGGTTGTCGCGGGTTACATGTGTCTTGTAGCTGTAGCTGTCGCTGACCAGCGTGCGGGCGTTTTCAAGACTGGCACGCTCCCACAGGCCCGGCACGTCGAAGGCGAAAAAGACGTAGGCCATATAGACCAGCACC
This sequence comes from Pseudophaeobacter sp. C1-32P7, assembly GCF_041008775.1. Taxonomy (NCBI): domain Bacteria; kingdom Pseudomonadati; phylum Pseudomonadota; class Alphaproteobacteria; order Rhodobacterales; family Roseobacteraceae; genus Pseudophaeobacter; species Pseudophaeobacter sp. C1-32P7. The sequence continues at coordinate 181,250 of NZ_JAXGFR010000007.1, forward strand.
ACCAGCGGCACGGCAAAGGCCATCAGCTCCTTGGTGCGGAACAGCCCCGCCATCTCCTGCTTCAGCGCGGCGGCGTCACGGCGCGCGCCTGCACCCGGGTTCACATCCAGAGTCGTCATTGTTTGGCTCCATTGATCAGCCGGTCACGCAGCTTGCCAGAGATCTGATCGACCACGACGATGGTGACGAACAGGAGGATAAAGATGGCTGCGGCCTCGTCGTAGCGGCCCTTGCCCCAGGACATGGCGTTCTTCAGCTCGTAGCCGATGCCGCCCGCGCCGACGAAGCCGAGGATCGCCGAGGCACGAATGTTGATTTCAAACCGCAGCAGCGCATAGCTGACATAGTTCGGCCCCACCTGCGGGATGACGCCAAGCCACATGCGCTGTGCCCAGGTGGCCCCGACCGAGGACAGGCCTTCGACCGGCTTCAGCGAGGCGTTTTCGTTCACCTCGGAAAACAGCTTGCCCAATGCCCCCGCCGTGTGGATGGCAATGGCGATCATGGCAGGCACCGGGCCACCACCCAAAAGGAAGATCAGCACCAGCGCGATGACGATTTCCGGGATCGCCCGGCAGATATCCATCACCCGGCGAAAGACCGGGATCAGCGATGGCCAGAGCGCCATGCCGCGTGTCGCCAAGAGCGACAGAAGCGTGCCGAAGATGGCACCGATCAGGGTAGAGGCCGCCGCGATATTCAGCGTCTCGAGCAGCGCCGGGAAAAAATGCACCACCTGGCCGGGCAGCTCTGTCACCTTCTCGGCAGCTTCGCTCAGCACCTCGGCCGGGTAGTCGAAAATTCGGGTAAACCCATCAGAAAAGGACCCGGCATTGCGGTCATCTGCGGTGCGGAACCCGGCCACCATCATGGCAACAAAGACGATCAGGAGGATCGTCCCGTAAAGACGCTTGCGCCGGGTGAGGTCGACATATTCGGCGCGGATGGCCTCGGTCGAGGAGGCACCGGAAGGCGGGGCCGCTGTCAGATCTGCCATGGGGTTTCCTGGGGATATATTGGTGTTCGGATGGGCCTCTGATCGCAGGGACGCCCCTGCAAGGGCGCGCGTCAGAGGAATACGGGGCCCGGCACAAAGACCGGACCTCGCCGCGTTGGTCCTAAAATCAGTTGGACTTCAATTTGCGTGCTTCGATGATCACTTCGTAGGCATCGTGGGTGATCGGCATGAAGCCTTTGGCTTCACCCGCGGCCACACCGTAGAAGCAATCTGCATCCATGGATTTGAGGCTTGCCATCAGGCCGGTCATCTTGACCTTGACGTTTTCAGGCAGGTCCTTGCGCAGAACAACGGGGCCTTCCGGGATCGGCTTGGACTGCCAGATTTTGACCAGGTCGTTCATGTCGACGAGACCGGCATCAACCGCCTTGCGCAGGGCGCCGGAGTTGTAGCCGTCTTCCCAGTTGCCCAGGCCGTCGGCCCAGGTCACACCGGCATCGATGTCGCCGTTGTTGACCGCAACGATGGTCTGCTCGTGACCGCCGGTGAACTTCACTTCACCAAAGTAGTCGCCCGAGGTCATGCTGGCGCCGGTTGCCTGCGGGATCTCGATCGAGGGGATCAGGAAGCCGGAGGTGGAGTTCGGGTCACCAAAACCGAAGATCTTGCCTTTGACGTCTTCCAGCGCGGTGATGCCGCTGTCCTTGCGGGCAAAACCAACCGAGTAGTAGCCGTAGCCACCATCGTTGTTCACTTTCACCAGGATCGGCTCAACCGCTTCGGGGTCGGACAGGAAGGTCTTGGCATAGCCAGAGGCGCCCAGCCAGGCCATGTCGATGGTGCCGCCCAACAGACCCTGGATCACGCCGTTATAATCAGCGGGGGCGAACAGCTTGGTTTCGACGCCCAGCAGATCTTCGGTCTTGGCGCGCAGGCACTCGTTGTTGTTCATGCGGTCCTGGGCGTTTTCACCGCCAAGGATGCCGATACGGAATTCCTGAATGTCCTCGGCCATGACCGGTGTGGTCAGGGCAGTTGTCATCAGGGCGGCAGCAATCAGTTTTTTCATCTCTAGGTCACTCCGGTTTGGTTTGGGCCCAAAGCCTCGTGCTTTGGGATGATGAAAGAGGGTGAAGATCAGAGCGCGGCGGCCTCGGCCTCTCGGATGGGGCTTTCGGTACGCGTCAGCGTTTCGATCTCGGTGGATGTCGCGGCTTCAGAGAAGTCGGCGCCGGCGCCGTAGATCTCGCGGGCAACGCCGGTGGTCAGTTGCTCGGGCAGCCCGTCAAAGACGATGCGCCCGTCGCGCATCCCCACCACCCGGTCGCAATAGCGGCGCGCGGTATCCAGCGTATGCAGATTGGCGATGACGGTGCGCCCGTCTTCTTCGTGGATGCGGCGCAGCGCCTCCATCACGGTCTGGGCATTCATCGGATCGAGTGAGGCAATGGGTTCATCCGCCAGGATGATCTTCGGGTCCTGCATCAGGGCGCGGGCGATGGCGACGCGCTGTTGCTGCCCGCCCGACAAGGCCTCGGCCCGCTTGGCCGCGTGTTCGGCAATGCCCAGACGGTCCAGAATGTCGATCGCCCGGTGGATGTCTTCCATCGGATATAGGTTGAACATGGTCGCCAGCGCCGAGCGGCGGTTGAGCGTGCCATGCAGCACGTTCGACACCACATCCATGCGCGGCACCAGGTTGAACTGCTGAAAGATCATCGCGCAGTCCGACTGCCAGGCGCGCTTCTCACGCCCTTTCAGCCGGGTCACATCGCGCCCTTCGAACAGGATCTGCCCTTCACTGGCATCGCCCAAACGGTTGATCATGCGCAGCAGGGTCGATTTTCCCGCGCCGGAGCGGCCGATAATGCCGATCATGCAGGGCTTGTCGATGTCGAGAGTCGCGGTATCCACCGCGGTCTTGTCGCCAAAGCGTTTGGTGAGTTTTTCTATGCGCAGCACAATCGGCCCCCGTTCGTTTCCGGGACTGCCTAACGGTGCTCCTCAAATCATTTGTGTAATCGCGGTGAATTATTTGTAACGCGGACCGCCCAGCAGCGCCAAAACCGTCATGCCTGCGTCACAGAACGCACCGGGGGTCACGGGCCACAGGGCAACGGGGGGAAATAGCGGGCAAGGACAAACTGCCCTCTGTAAACCGCGCCCACACCGGTCTATATGCGCAGAAGACCCTCCACCAGCGCCCCAGTATGCAGGAACCCCTCCCATGTCCTTTGACCGCAGTGTTAAGATCGCCCCCTCCATCCTCTCCGCCGATTTCGCCAACTTCGGGCAGGAAATTCAGGCCATCGAGGCCGAAGGCGCAGACTGGGTGCATGTGGATGTGATGGATGGCCATTTCGTCCCGAACCTCACTTTTGGCCCGGCAGCGGTCAAAGCCTTCCGCCCGCATGTGAAAACGGTGATGGATGTGCATTTGATGATCGCGCCGGTGGATCCCTATATCGACGCCTATGCCGATGCGGGCGCCGATGTTCTGACCGCCCATGTCGAGGCAGGCCCGCATATTCACCGCACTCTGCAAGCCATTCGCGCGGCAGGCATGAAGGCAGGCGTTGCACTCAATCCCGCCACCCCGGCCGAGGCTGTGGCGCATCTTCTCGACCTCACCGACCTGATCTGCGTGATGACGGTAAATCCGGGCTTTGGGGGGCAGAAATTCATCGACATGACCGGCAAGATCGCAACCCTGCGCCAGATGATCGGCGACCGGCCCGTGCATATTGAAATCGACGGCGGTGTTGATCCCAGCACCGCACCGCTGGTGACCAAGGCCGGCGCCGATGTGCTGGTGGCCGGCTCCGCGGTCTTCCGCGGCGGCTCGGTCGATAACCCGGGCGTCTATGGCGACAATATCCGCGCCATCCGCGCCGCCGCCGAAGGCACCTGGACCTGAGGGAACCTCCCCTCCCGCCGCCGTCTCCACCGGAGACGGCATCTTAGGGAGAGCGGCGGGTCAAGGGCTGCGCCTGCAGCCGCGCCACAGGCGCGGTTTACCCTTGAGGCGGCGCTGTCCCGGCCCAACACTGGACGTCGCGCTTTCAGGGCAGACCTGCCCCTGAAACGCCTCTCAGCAGATTTTTCCCTGCGCCGCGCAGCGGCGCCACGCCCAACCCCGCACAAGGCCTGCCCCGCAGGCCGCCCGTCTGGGGACGGGAGCGCCCCGTTCACGCCTCTTCCAGACGGTCCGCAAAAGTCTCCAGCAATTTGTGCTTCAGGATCTTGCCCGTCGGGGCCGCAGGCAAGGCTTCGACCGGGACGATCAGCGCCGGACATTTGTATCCGGCCAGCTGACCGCGCACGAAAGCCATCATTTCTGCCGGATCCGGCGCCTCCCCCGGCACCACCTGCACAAAGGCCAGAACCTCTTCATCGCTGCTGACCCTACGCCCGACCACAGCGGATTGCACCACCTGCGGATGGGCATTCAGCGCCGCCTCCACCTCGGGCGGGAAGACATTGAAACCACCGTGGATGATCAACTCCTTCGAGCGTCCCTCGATATGCAGGAACCCGCGGGCGTCCAGACGGCCCATGTCACCGGTGTGCATCCAGCCTTCTGCGTCCAGAACCTTGGCGGTTTCCTCGGGGTTGCGATAATAGCCCAGCATGATGTTCGGCCCACGCGCCAGAACCTCCCCCAGCCCATCACCGCCGCCCGGAACGCTCTCATCTATCCGCACCTCGACTCCGGGCATCGGCGGGCCGGTGGAAATGTCAGGATCCCCCAGCTGGCTGTTCTTGGTGGCGCAGACCCCGGCAGTGGTCTCGGTCATTCCATAGCCATTCTGCAGGGCCACCCCGTAAAACCCTTCGGCCTTGCGCTTCCATTCGGGATCCAGCGGCGCCGCCCCGGAGGAAACGTACTGCAAGACCTCGCTGCCAAGCCGTTCCAGCCCCTGTTCCTTGGCGTATTGCATCACCAGCGCGTGCATCTGCGGCACCGCCGCCAGACGCGTTACGCCCCGGCGCAGCGCCTCATAGAGTTTCGCCGCCGAGAAACGCGCCTCCAGCCAGACCTCGGCCCCGGACAGGATCGCCGCCGTCATCACCGAAGCAAGGCCAAAGACATGGGTCATCGGCAGAACACCATAGATCACATCGCCCGGCGCCATATCGCGCAGCTCGGCCGAAGATTTGCCGCCAAACAGAAGGTTCGCATGGGTCAGCATCACCCCTTTTGGCGCGCCGGTGGTGCCAGTGGTGTAAAGCAGAACCGCCACCTCCTCCGGTGCATCGGGGTTTGAGGCATAGGGGCAGGCCAGATGCAGAGCGCCAAAGGCGCCACTGATCTCGCGTGCCTCAATCCGCGCGGCATGGGCTTCGGCCTCGGGGGAAATTGCGGAGGTGCATAGCACCGCCGCCGGGCGCGCGTGGGACAGGATCCGGTCCACTTCCCCCGCGCTCATCCTTGCATTGACCGGCACGGCTATGGCCCCGATCCGCGAGGCGCCAAGCATCGCCGCCACCGCCGCGCAGCAGTTTTCCGACAAGACCATGACCCGGTCACGCGGCTGCACGCCAACCTTCCGCAGATGCTCGGCCACCGCCTCTACGGCTGTCGAAAGCTCGGCATAGCTCCAGGCCGTACCGCCACTGTCGGAAAAGGCCGCAGCCTCCGGCCGCTCGGCCACCTGCGCGGCCAGTAAATCATGCCATCGTTCCATTGCCCTCTCCTCCCAAATCCGGCGCCGGTTATGTCGTGGGTGCAGGCCCTGTGCGGGCCGGACCCTAGCCGCTGAACTGCGGCGCGCGTTTTTCCAGGAAGGCCGCGATGCCCTCGCCTGCCTCCTCGCCGCCAGCCGCACGGGCCATGGCGGCGCATTCGGCATCAAGCTGTGCAGTTTCTGCCGCCTCATAGGCGCTGGAAACCAGATGCCTGATGGTGCCCTGCGCCGCGCGCGGGCCCTGGGCCAGCGCATCGGCAAGGCTGTGCGCCGCGCCAAGAACGCGCTGCGGCGCCACCACCTGATTGACCGCGCCGAGCGCAGCCATCTGTCCGGCTGTCACCGGCCGACCCAAAAGGCACATTTCCATCGCCAGCGGACGCGGCAGCATCCGCGCCAGCGAGGCCGTCAGCCCGCCATCGGGCACCAGTCCCGCCTTGACGTAGGCGGCGGTGAATTTCGCCCCATAAGAGGCCACGATCAGATCCGCTGCCAGCGCCAGCGACAGACCGGCCCCGGCCGCGCCGCCTTCGACGGCGGCGATCACCGGCACCGAGCAGTCCCGGATCCCGCGCATCAGATCATGCAGGTTGTTGACCTTGGCGCGGCGCTCGTCCTCGCTGAGGCCGCGACGTTCGATCAGCACGTTGAGATCGCCGCCCGCGCAGAAAAACCCACCTTCCGAGGTCAGCAGCACAGCACGTATGCGCGGCTCCTGCGCCAGATCCAGCGCCGCCTGAATGGCGTCGTAAAGATCCTGCGACAGGGCGCCCCGGCGATCCGGGTTCATATTCACGACAACCGCGCGGTCGCCAAGATCGTCCATCCGTGCACGTCGGGTCATTTCCGTATCCTCTTGAAAATTCCGTTTGCCGTGGCCAGCAGGCGGCCGGTGTCATCAAACAGCTCGCCATAGACATAGGCGATGCTTTTGCCGCCCCCCGTAGGCCGGGCGCGGGCCGCAATGGCCCCGGTTCGCGTCGACCCCACATAGGAGAGGTTCAGCGAAACGGTGACCAGGTCCGCGTTTCCGTCCGGATCGAAGAACTGCATTGCAGTATTGCCGCAGACCACATCCAAAACCGTGGCCACCATGCCGCCATGGACGATGCCATGGCGGTTCATATGCCGGGGCTCCAGCTCCAGCGTCACGGTGCAGGAGCCATCCCGGGTATCGACCTCGGTCCGGTAGCCAACCATCTGCTGGCAACCGGGTTCCTCGATCAGGCGGACCTCGCCGGTATCACGCGGCGCTGAGGTCAAGAAAACGCTCCAGCTGCGTGTCCGCATCACCAAAGCGGTGCTCCGCCATGACGATCCGTTTGGCGATATGGGCCAGTTCGTATTCCTGCGTCATGGCGATACCGCCGTGCAGCTGGATCGAATCCTCGGCCACCAGACGACCTGCACGGCCAATCAGGTTGCGCGCCGCCGCCACGTTGAGATCGCGCATCCGCGCGTCGCCTTCCAGATGGCCGGCCGCGTTGATCACGGCCGAGCGCGCCTGCTCGATCTCGATCAGCAGATCCGCCACCCGGTGCTGCAGCGCCTGGAAGGAGCCGATCGGGCGACCAAATTGGCTGCGGGTCAGCAGGTACTGACGGGTAAGCTCGGTCGCGGTTTCCATCGCGCCCAGGGTTTCGGCAGCCAGCGCCACCTCGGCGCGGGCAAAGACCCCGGCCATGGCAGACCATGCGGCGCCAGCATCGCCCAGACGGGCAGAGGCAGGCAGGCGCAGGTTATCCAGCTCGACCTCGGCAGCGCGACCGCCAGCCAGCAGCGCATAGCCGCGCAGCGACAGGCCCTCGGCATCGCGGGGCACCAGGAACAACGAGATCCCATCGGTCGCATCCGCTGCGCCGCTTTCGCGCGCAGAGATCACCAGGTGATCGGCAGCCTCGGCGTTGACGACAACAGCCTTGCGCCCGTTCAGAACGATCTGATCACCCTCGGCCTGAGCCGTGGTTTCCACGCGCGACAGCTCATAGCGGCTGTTCGGCTCGCCGTGCGCAAAGGCCAGCTGTACGGCGCCGCCGATCACCTCTTCAACGAGAGCCTTCTGATCGTCATTGCCCAGTGCTGCGATCAGACCACCGCCCAGCAGTGCGGTGTCCAGCAGCGGCTCAACGACGCCGGCGCGGCCCAGTTCCTCGAAAACGGTGGAGATATCGAAACCGGCGCCGCCAAACCCGCCGTCCTCCTCGGAAAACAGCGCGCCGATGACACCCAGTTCGGCCAGCTGGCCCCAGATATCGGCGGAAAATCCGGTCTCGCTTTCCAGGATGTCGTTGCGCACGGATGTCGTATAGCGGTCCGACAGGAAGCGACGCAGGCTGTCCTGCAGCATCTGCCGCTCTTCGGTCAGGTCGAAGTTCATGCCCGGCCTCCCATTTTCACTTTTGCGATGATGTTCTTCTGGATTTCGTTGGAACCGCCAAAGATCGACAGTTTGCGGTTGTTGAAATACTGCGCGGCAACGGCAGCCGTGCCTTCGGGGCCGACCGGCGGTTCATTGCCGCCCTCCACCGCTTCGGAGGCAAAGGGCATCGCGTAAACGCCCGCGGCACGGCGCGCCATATCGTTGATTTCCTGACGGATTTCGGTGCCCTTCACCTTCAGCATCGAGCTTTCGACGCCCGGCGCCTGACCGGAGGCCGCCGCCGAGATGATGCGCAGGTTGGTGGTAGACATGGCCATCAGATCGATCTCCGCCTGCGCCATGCGGGCCGCGAAATAGGGGTTTTCGATCAGCGGGCGGCCCTTGTGCATCTGCACCCGCGCCAGACGTTTCACCGCATCCAGACCGGCCTGGCTGAAGCCGACACCGGCGATATTGGTACGTTCATGGGTCAGGAGGTACTTGGCGTAGGTCCAGCCCTTGTTTTCCTCGCCCACCAGGTTTTCCACCGGCACTTTCACATCGGTGAACCAGACTTCGTTCACCTCGTGGGTGCCGTCCAGCAGGATGATCGGGCGCACTTCGATGCCCGGCGTGTCCATATCGATCAGAAGGAAGGAAATGCCTTCCTGCTGCTTGGCATCTGGGTCGGTGCGCACCAGGCAGAAGATCCAGTTGGCGTGCTGGCCCAGCGTGGTCCAGGTCTTCTGGCCGTTGACGATATAGTGGTCGCCTTCGCGCACGGCCTTGGTTTTCAGGCTGGCAAGGTCAGACCCTGCGCCCGGTTCGGAATAGCCCTGGCACCACCAGTGTTCGCCGCTCAGGATCTTGGGCAGGTAGTAATCCTGCTGTTCCTTGGATCCGAATTTCTGCAACACCGGCGCCAGCATGGTCAGGCCAAAGGGCACGATGCGCGGCGCATGGGCACGGCAGCATTCCTCTTCGAAGATATGGCGCTGCACGGCATTCCATTCGCAGCCGCCAAATTCGCGCGGCCAATTCGGCGCCAGCCAGCCCTGTTCGTTCAGGATGGCATGCCAGCGTTCGTGGCCTTCCTTGCCGAGGCTGCGTCCCTCGCGGACCGCATCCGACATTTCCTTGGGCAGTTTCTCGTCCAGAAAACGCTGCACCTCCTCGCGGAAGGCCTGTTCTTCGGGGGTGTAACTCAGATCCATTTCATTCTCCTCATGGCCCTTTGGCACGATCCAACCGGGCCGGGCGACATCCGGCGGGCGATGACTGCCCTCCGGGTGCCGCGTGGTCTTTGATTGCGGTTCAGTAGATTTCGAACAGGCCCGCTGCGCCCATGCCGCCGCCGACACACATGGTGACGACGCCCAGCTTGGCGCCCCGGCGCTTGCCTTCGCGCAGGATGTGGCCGGTCATACGGGCGCCGGTCATGCCAAAGGGATGGCCGATGGCGATCGAGCCGCCGTTGACGTTGCATTTCTCGTCATCGATGCCCAAACGGTCCCGGCAGTAGAGCGCCTGGCTCGCGAAGGCTTCGTTCAGCTCCCAAATATCGATGTCATCCACCGTCAGCCCGTGGCGCTCCAGCAGGCGCGGCACGGCAAAGACCGGGCCGATGCCCATCTCGTCCGGCTCGCAGCCTGCAACGCAGAAGCCTTTGAAGGCGCCCATAGCCTCAAGCCCACGCTTCTCGGCCTCCTTGGCTTCCATCAGCACCACGGCAGCGGCGCCATCGGACAATTGGCTGGCGTTGCCTGCGGTGATGAAGTTGCCGTCGCCGCGCACCGGCGCCAGACCAGCGAGACCGTCGAGCGTGGTCGAGGGACGGTTGCATTCGTCGCGGTCCACCACGACGTCCTTCATCGAGATCTCGCCGGTTTCCTTGTCCTTCACCGCCATGGTGGTGGAGACGGGAATGATCTCATCCTTGAACAGGCCCGCTTCCTGCGCTGCAGCGATACGCTGCTGGCTGCGCAGACCATAGGCGTCCTGATCCTCACGGCTGATGCCGTAACGCTCCGCGACAATATCTGCGGTTTCGATCATGGTCATATAGACGGCAGGCTTGTGCTCTTTCAGCCAGGCTTCCTGCACGGGGCGCAGTTTCGGCTGCACCATCGAGATGCTTTCCACCCCGCCTGCCACCATCGGGCCTGCGCCTTCGCAGATGATCTGCTGCGCCGCCAAGGCGATGGTCTGCAGACCGGAGGAGCAGAAGCGGTTCACGGTCATGCCCGATGCGGTGACCGGCAGCCCGGCGCGCAGGGCGATCTGGCGGGCGATATTGGCGCCGGTTTCCCCTTCGGGAGCGCCGCAGCCCATGATGCAATCCTCGATCTCGGCGCCTTCGATCCCGGCGCGGGCCATCGCGGCCTCGACCGCGGCACCGCCCATGGTGGCGCCGTGGGTCATGTTGAAGGATCCCCTAAAGGATTTGGCCAGCCCGGTGCGGGCGGCAGAGACGATAACGACTTCTTTCATATCAGCTGTTTTCCTTGTTCAGATCGTCGAATGTGCACCCCTCGGCAACCAACTGCTCCAGCAGCGGCGCGGGCTGCCAGAAATAATCGTCTTCCTCGGCGTAGGATTTGATGTTCGCCAGAAGCGTATCCAGCCCCTGCATGTCGGCCCATTTCAGCGGCCCGCCACGATAGCGCGGGAAGCCGTAGCCGAAGAGCAGCGTCATATCGACGTCCAGCGGACGGCGCGCGATACCTTCGCCCACCACCTTGGCGGCCTCATTGACCATGGCCGCCATGTAGCGGGTCACGATCTCCTCATCGGTGAACTCTTTCGGGGTGATGCCCTTCTCGGCACGCTCGGCCTCGATCAACTCGGTCACCTCGGGGTTCGGGGTGCCGCCGCGCTTGCCTGCCTCGTAGACGTAATAGCCCTTGCCGGTCTTCTGGCCAAAGTTGCCCGCCTCACAGATCTTGTCCATGTAGCTGCTGTCACGCTCGCGCGGGTCCATGCCCTCGGCGCGCTTGCGCTTGCGCACGGCCCAACCGATGTCGAGCCCCGCCAGATCCGCCACCGCGAAGGGTCCCATCGCGAAACCGAAATCGGTCAGCGCCTTGTCAATCTGGTACGGAGAGGCACCGTCCAGCACCATGTGATCGGCCGCCTTGCGATAGGTCGCCAGGATCCTGTTGCCGATGAAACCATCGCAGACACCTGCGCGGACCGAGATTTTCTTGAGCCGCTTGCCCAGTTCGAAACCCGTGGCAACCACATCCAGCGCCGTCTTGTCGGCAACGACGATCTCCAAGAGCTTCATCACATGCGCCGGAGAGAAGAAGTGCAGCCCGATCACATCCTCGGGGCGCGAGGTGCTGGCGGCGATTTCGTTCACATCCAGGTAGGAGGTGTTGGAGGCCAGGATCGCGCCTTTCTTGCAAACCGCGTCCAGCTTGCCAAAGACCTCTTTCTTAACACCCATTTCTTCGAAGACGGCCTCGATCACCAGATCGACATCGCTCAGCGCGTCGTAATCGGTGGCGAGCGTCAGCGCCTCACCGGTCAGGTGGTCGAATTTCTTCTGGCTGATCTTGCCGCGCTTCAGCGCGCCCTGAAGGTTGCCCGAAATGCGGCCCTTGGCGGCTTCGGCGGCCTCGGCGGTCATCTCCAGCATCACGACAGGCAGACCGGCCAGCAGCGCTGCCGTGGCGATGCCTGCCCCCATGGTGCCGCCACCGATAACGCCGAGGCTGTTCAGCGCGCGCGGTTCAACGCCTTTCAGTTCCGGCAGCTTGCTGACTGCGCGTTCCGAGAAGAAGGCGTGGATCATGCCCTGCCGCTGATCGGTGCTCATCAGTTCCATGAAGAGTTCCCGCTCGCGCTTCATGCCCTCGTCAAAGGGCAGTTCGCAGCAGGCCTGAATGCCGCGGATCGCAACCGCAGGCGCCAGCAGGCCGCGGCCCTTTTTCAGCACAGAGTCATAAAGCGCATCGAAATCGACCGCCTCAGGCGCGGGCATTTCGCTGATGGCGCGGCGCGGGGCGCCCTGATCCAGCAGCTCCTGCGCATAGGCAAGACCGATCTCGCGTGGCTCGCCTTCTTCGACGCGGTCCAGAATACCCAGTTCCACCGCTTCCTTGGCCCCGACCTGACGGCCCGAGGTGATCACGTCAACCGAGGCGTCAATACCAATGAGGCGCGGCAGACGCTGGGTGCCACCGGCGCCCGGCATCACGCCGATCAGAACTTCCGGCAGACCGATACGCGCGGAAGGAACCGCAATGCGATAATGCGAGCCAAGCGCGATTTCCAGCCCGCCGCCCAGCGCGGTGCCATGCAGCGCCGAAATCACCAAGAGCGGCGACGATTCGATGCGGGTGCAGACATCGGGCAGAAACGGCCCCTGCGGCGGCTTGCCGAATTCGCGGATATCGGCGCCGGCGAAATAGGTGCGGCCGTCACCGTAGATCAGCACCGCCTTGGCGCCTTCCGATTCGGCCCGCTCGATCCCGTCCACCAGGCCCTGGCGCACGTCCAGGCCCAGCGCATTTACCGGCGGGTTCTGCGCCTTGAGGACCGCAATATCCCCAACGCGTTCATATCCAATGGCATCCGTCATCCGTATTTTCCTCTCCTTGGCGGGGCTGCGGGCCTCTGGCCTTTTGCACACGCCCCCTGTTCCTGTCGGGATCTAGCCACGCCCTCCTCCGCGCGCCAAGGCCGGTCTTTGCCGCCCTTGCCAGAACCCGGCGTCATCTGCGGAGCCGCAGAATTCAGGCCAGCGGTCTGACTGTCAACCCATATTCCACTATGTGGAACATTGTTCCACTAATTCGACAGCACACTAGGCCGCGTCCCTTCGCCTGGCAAGTAATATCATTGCGCGCAGGAAGTATTTTCGGCAGCAAAACACCGAACACCTATTCTATTCCCCCTAACGCGCAACAAGGGCGCCCACTGTCGCGGGCGCCCTGTATCGCTTTCAAGATTTGGTGATCCGGCAGGCGCGCAGACGTCTATCCTTGCGGAATCAGTCCCTCAGCCACCCATCCGTCGAAGATCTCAAGCGCCTTCTCAGCGAAGGCTGCGTCGTTGATATGGCAGTCCAGCGCGTGCAATGTCGCATTGCCCGGGCAGGCGGCGCGCATTTCATCGCAAAAGGCCGACAACCCCTCAGCATCGTGCAGATCGCCGCCGGGGCGGTCCCATTCGTTGCAGCCCTGCTCGGGCAGCAGCACCGCAACCGGGGCGGAGGCACCTTGCAGCTTGTCACTGATGGTACGGGCGACGAGGCGGCGCTCGTCGGCGTCCAGAACCGCCGAGGTCAGCAGCCGGTTGTGGGCATGGCTGGGCCGCCCCTGTAGCTGCGGCGGGGTCTCTTGCCAGCCGACAAAATCCACCAGATCATAACAGCCCGGCGCCACCAGCTGCGGGGTGCCCGAAGCGCCCGCATTGGTCATCCGGTCCGCGCCTGCCGACAGACCGCCGAACAGGTGGTTGGTCACCTCCTGCGGGGCGAAATCCATCACCGCGGCAAAGGCGCCTTCGCTGGCGAGGCTTTCAAACGCCCGCCCGCCCATGCCAGTGGCGTGGAAGACGGCCACCTCATAGCCGCGGTCCTCCAGCGCCGGTTTCAGCGTCACCATATAGCGCAGCACCGTCTTGCCAAAGGAAGTCATGCCGATCAGCGGGCGTTCGCGTTTCGGCGGCTCCACCGCACGGGCCGCGCCCAGAACCGCGCCCGCCGCCTGGCTCAGCGAAGCCTTGCAGACCGAGTTCAGACCATAAAGCCCCCCGGCCCAGAGGATCATCTGGACATCGGCCGGGATACGCTCCGGCGGCATCAAGGGTGAAAAGGACACGGTGGAGACGATATATTTCGGCACCCCCAGCGGCAGCGCCGCGCAAAGGTCCAGCGCCAGATCGGTGCCCATGGTGCCGCCCAGCACGATCACCCCGTCGATGGAACCGGCACGATAGAGCTCTAGCGCCTTGGCTGCCGATCCTTTCGCCATGATCTGCATGGCGGTGTTTTCATCGCCGCTGTCGATGGCGGCCTGGATTGAACTGCCGCCTGCCTCGGCCACCTGATGCTTGCTGATGTCGGTGGGCTGGCTCGGATCCCCCAAGACGCTGACATCCATGGTCAGGACGCCGCCGCCCTGCCCCCGGATCACATCCGCCAGGTAGGCCAGCTCGGCATCCTTGGTGTCATAGGTCCCGGCGATCAGAATGGTTTTATCGGGCATCTTGTCATTGCCTCCGGTTAAAGCTGGATCCAGGCGGTTTTCAGATCGACGTATTTGTCGAGCGCGTGCAGCGATTTGTCGTGGCCATTGCCGGACTGCCCGACCCCGCCCAGCGGCACCGTATTATCTGCGCCGCCATAGGTGTTCACATGGACCACCCCCGCGCGGATGCCCGCGACCATGCGATGGGCACGGGACAGGTTGGCGGTCCAGACCCCGGCGGCAAGGCCGAAATCGGTGCCATTCGCCAGCGTCAGCGCCTGTTCCTCGGTTTCGAACTTGGTCACTGACAGTACCGGTCCGAAGACCTCGCGCTGGAACAGGGCATGGTCCCGTGCAACGTGGGTCACGATGGTGGGCGCCATATAGGTGCCGCCGCTCTCCTGCAGGATCCGGTTGCCGCCGGTCACCACCTGACCACCCTCGGCGCGGGCCATATCCATGAAAGACAGATTGCGCCGCAGCTGGTCCTCGGAATTGACCGCACCGATGTGATTGCCCAGATCCAGCGGATCGCCCACCCGCAGCGCCTCGGCCTCGTTGATCAGCATGGCGACGAATTCATCATGCACCGAGGCTTCGACCAGAAGGCGTGAACCAGCCACGCAGACCTGCCCTGAATTGCGGAAGATTCCCGCCGCCGAAACCTTGGCCGCGTGACGCAGATCGGGGGCATCGGCAAAGACGATATTGGGGGATTTACCGCCCAGCTCCAGATAGCAGCGTTTGAGGTTGGAGCGCGCCGAGGCCTCCAGCAGTTTGCGCCCGGTGCCGCCCGATCCGGTAAAGGCCAGCACATCGACGCCCATGGATTCGGCCAGCGCCGCGCCGGTTTCCGCGCCCGCGCCGGTGACCACGTTCAGCACCCCATCCGGCAGGCCGCATTCGGCGCAGATCTCGGCCAGACGCAACAGCGACAGCGAGGCGGTCTCGGCGGGTTTCAAGACCACCGAATTGCCCATTGCCAGTGCAGGCGCCAGTTTCCAGGCGCCGATCATCAGCGGGAAATTCCACGGCACGATGGCGCCGACAACGCCCACTGGCGCGCGCTGCACCAGCCCCAGCACATCGGGGGCGGTGGGAGCAACCTCTCCCGCGACCTTGTCCAACGCCTCGGCGTAATAACGGAAGGTGCCCGCCGCCGATCCCGGCTCGGCCTTCAGCGCCATGCCCATTTCGGTGCCATTGTCGCGCACGCCAAGAACCGCAAGCGACAATGCCTCCGTCTCGATCCGATCAGCGATCTTGTGCAGCACCTTCTTGCGGGCAGCAGGCGCCAGACGTGACCAGCGGCCATCCTCAAACGCGGCGCGGGCAGCAGCCACCGCACGCTCCACATCCGCCGCTGACGCGCCTTCGAGTGTGGTCAGAACAGATCCGTCAATCGGCGAAGTAACTTCGCATGGCGTGCCCGAACCTGCTTGCCACGATCCTTCAAGAAAGAGTTTTTGCGGCGCCACATCAGCCCGCCGAAGTTCGTTGATGAGGTTTTGGTCTGCCATTCGGCCTCCTTCAGCTCCTTGCGGTCGCGCAGAATGCGCACAGTATGCATCACAAGGACCAATACGATGATGGAAAACAGGATGAACGCCACCGGGCGGTCGATGAAATCAAAGGGGGTTTTGACCCGCGCCATGGCCGCGCGCAACTTCACCTCCATGATGCCGCCCAGAACCATGCCAAGGATGATCGGCACCGCAGGCAGCGACAGGCGTTTCAACACATAGCCCACCAGACCAAATGCCGCCGCCATCACGCAGTCAGTGGCAGAGTTGCGCAAGGAATAGACCCCGACAAAGCTGAGCGTCAGGATACAGACCCCAAGGAAGCGATTGGGGATCTTCACCACCTGAATAAGACTGCGGGTCGCAAACAGCAGGAAGATCAGCACCAGCACGTTGAGGATCAAGAGCGCCAGATAGAGCGCCA
The DNA here is from genome assembly GCF_041008775.1 of Pseudophaeobacter sp. C1-32P7. Taxonomy (NCBI): domain Bacteria; kingdom Pseudomonadati; phylum Pseudomonadota; class Alphaproteobacteria; order Rhodobacterales; family Roseobacteraceae; genus Pseudophaeobacter; species Pseudophaeobacter sp. C1-32P7. The sequence continues at coordinate 197,399 of NZ_JAXGFR010000007.1, forward strand.
CCACAAAATCCATGTCGTTCTGGAACAGCCCCGGCCCCGGAACCACGTTATGGACGTAAAAGACGCTCAGCATCATCGCCGTCAGCGCCTCACCCGGAATACCCAGCGCCAAGAGCGGCACCATGGCGGCGGCGGGCACGGCGTTATTGGCGGTCTCGGCGGCGATCAGCCCTTCGGACGATCCGCGCCCGAAGTCCTGCGGCCGTTTGGAAGTCTTCTGCGCATAGGTGTAGGACATGAACTGCGCAGTGAATTCGCCGACGCCGGGGATCATCCCCATCAGGACGCCAAACCCGGCTGAGACTGACGCCACACGGGGATGGCGCGACAGCTCTCGCAGGCCCTGGAACATGCCGCCGCGCAGGCGTGTCAGACGGATTTTCTCGTCCTCATCCGTCAGCAGCACAAAAGCCTGAGAGATCGCAAACAGCCCAAGAACCACGACGATCAGGTTGATGCCACCGCCCAGGAAATCCTGCCCGAAGGTGTATCGCTGGGTGTATTTCACCGGCTCCATGCCGATGGTGTTGAGGAAAATGCCAAAGCAAGCGAGCGCCCCTGCGATTAGCGCCTGCCCGCGATGGGCCACCACCACCAGCAAGAGGCCCAGCAGCGCGGCGAGGAAGATCTCGCGACTGCCGAACATGGGTGCCACCTTGGCCAGCACCGGCGCAAAAAGGATCAGACAGATGACCGAGAAAACGCCGCCAAAGAAACTGGCGGAATAGGCAAGGCTGAGCGCGCGTCGCGGCTCTCCCCGCGCGGTCATCGGGTAGCCGTCATAGGTGGTCAGCGCGTTGACCGCCGTGCCGGGTGTGTTGATCAGGATCGCCGGGATCGCGCCACCGTACATGGAGGAGCCGTAGATGCCGAGCAGCACGGTCAGCCCCACGATGGGATCCATCGAGAATGTCGCGGGCAGCAGGATGGCAATCGCAACCGCCGGACCGACGCCGGGGATGGCACCGATCAGCACGCCGCCCACCGACCCGGCCAGCAGCGCCAGCGCCACGTCCCAGCGCATCAGGATCTCGATTGCAGAAAGAATAAGGTCCATCGGGGATCCCGTTAAACTGAAGGCTTAGAGGTAGAGGATGGCAAAACTGCGCAGGGACCCCGGCAGATATTCATAGAGCAGCGCGCCGGGGATCCTCACCGATAGCAGCCCCTTGAACACCAGCACCACGGCAAGGGCGAAACCAGCGCTGGTCCACAGCATCAGGCGACTGCGATAGCCCATGCGCCAGGTCAGCAGCGGAACAAAGACCAGCGTCACCGGCAGATAGCCCACAAGCGGCACCAGCAGCACGTAGCCCATGAACCAGGCGACGTACTCCACCGCCTGCCCCCAACGCCGGGCCTCGTTCAGGTCGAAACGCGTCGTGCGCCGCCAGGGCAGCCGGTAGAGATGCAAGCCCCCCATCAGAACCATGCCGCCCAGGGCCACGCCGGGCCAGAACCGGGGCTGGGCAAAGAGTTTGGTCTTTTTCACCCAAGCGGTCTGATCACCAATCAGCACCAGCAGCAGCACGGAGAGCCCAAGAAACCCAAGGGCAAAAACCAGCTGTCCGCGCCGGGGTCCGGGGAAACGGCGTTCGCGTTCTGTCGTCATGGAGGGGAACTTCTGTCGCGCAGGAAACAAGGGTCCGGGGCGCCCGCGAGGCGCCCCGATCCGGGAGGATGGCTTATTCGAGGATCGAACCGATCCGCGCCATTGTGTCGATGTCAGCGGCCACACGGGCGGCGCTGTCCTCGGCGTTCTGCCAGTAGATCAGCGCGCCGGTTTCCTTGGCCACGTTCTGGGCGCGTTCGCTCATCACGGTTTTCTCGGCCACCGCGATGATCTTGTCGCGCACGTCCTGCGGTGTGTCCTTGGTCACGAAGAGACCATTCCACAGCGCGATGTTGAGGCTGTCGTCCAGCTCGCCGATCGCAGGCGCATCGGGCACCAGCGGAATGCGTTCATCGGTGATCGAGACCAGCACCTTCACGTCATCAAGGCAGGGCAGGATCAGCTGCAGCGTGGTGTTGATCACATCCGCATCGCCCGAGGCCAGGGTGTTGCAATCCAGCGCGTCAAAGGCCGCGTCAGAGCCCCATTCGAAACCGGCGTTCTTGGCAAAGGCCTTGGTCACTTGTGTCGGGGTCAGCACGTCGCCGAAATGGCCCAGCGCCACGTCGTTTTCCTTGGCGTATGCGGCAAGTTCCTCCATCGAGGAATAGGGCGCATCGCCCGAGGTTGCGATGACAAAGGGATAGGTCAGGAAGATGCCCAGCGGGTCGAACTTGGCCGGGGTCAGCGGCGGGATGTCGATCTGGTGGCCAACAACCGGCACGCCGATCACGAAGGAGCCGATGGTGTAACCATCAGCGGGCGCATTGGCGACCTCGATCGCACCGGGGAAGGGTCCACCACCGCCACCGGGCTTGTTCACCACCGCCGCCGCAACGCCGTATTCGTTCTGGAAATCCTCGGCGATCATCCGGGTCAGCACGTCTTCCAGATCGCCCGGAGGCCAAGGCACGATGAAGTTCACCGGCTTTTCCGGATACTCGGCCTGCGCAGAGGCGGCGCTGAGGCCAAGGGCGGTGGCCGCCGCTGCGCCTTTGACGATGGTGGTCAGTTTCATTGCAAGTCTCCCGGTTGCTGTCAGTTGGACTCTGTTGGGTCATGGTGGCTCATTATTCGAACCGTTGGTTTGAATTTAGATTGACAGCCTCCCCGGTTATCTGTCAACAAATTTGAAAGGCAGAGGCAGAAATTCCTGGACTTTGCCTGATCACACAGCACTTACGGGATCGCCGAACCACATGGGTACAGTCTCCAAAGCCTTGTCATTGCTGACATATTTCAATCATGGCCGCACCGAGATCGGCCTCAGCGATCTCACGCGCCTGTCAGGCATGAACAAGGCGACTGTTTATCGGCTGATGGGTGAAATGCAGGAATCAGGCTTTGTCGAACAGGCCGATGGCGACCGGTCCTACCGGCTGGGTCCGCAGGTCCTGCGCCTCGCCGCCCTACGCGAAGCCGCGGTTCCGATCCTGTCCGTCTCGCGCCGGGTGCTGAAGGATCTGAGCGAGGAAACCGGGGAAACCACCCATCTGTCGCTGGTGCAGGGCACCCAGCTCAACTCGCTCAGCCACGCCTACTCGCCGCGCCACGCGGCCCGGGTGATGATGGAGGATGCCGAGGTTCTGACCTATCACGGCACCGCCTCCGGCCTGGCCGTGCTGGCCTATGCCGATCCCGAGTTCGTCGATGCGGTTCTGTCCGGGCCGCTGCACAGCCACACCGCCGCCACCGTCACCGATCCAGAGGCGATCCGCCGCCAGCTGGAAGAGGTCCGCCGCAGCGGCATGGCACAATCCGTCGGCGGCTTCGAAGCCGAAGTACATTCCCATGCGGTGCCGGTCTTTGGCGCCGACCGTCAGGTGATCGGCGCCCTTGCCGTGGCCGCGCCGGTGTCCCGCATGACGCCAGAACAAGCCGTTCTGATCCCCGCCGCCCTGCACCGCGCCGGTCAGACCCTGACCCATCGTATCGGCGGCGCCGCCCCGGCCGACTACCCCCAAGAGGCCGCCGCATGATGCCGCATATGATCCCGTTTTTCCGCCTTTCCCCCACCGGCGCCGCCGGATGGCCCCGCAATCAGGAGCTCGTTCCATGAAAGATTCCAATTTCCTCAAAGAACATAACGCCAAATCGCTCTGGCATCCGATGGCGCATCCGGCCGACAGCCTTGCCAATCCCCCCACCATCGTGACCGGCGCCCGGGGCGTTTCGATCACCGATGTTGACGGGCACGAGGTCGTGGATGCGGTCGGGGGCCTCTGGAACGTGAACCTCGGGTTCTCCTGCCAGCCGGTGAAGGATGCCATCGCCGCGCAGCTGGATGTCCTGCCCTATTATTCCACCTTCCGGGGCACCACCAATGATCAGGTGATCCAACTGGCCGAAGAGCTGAAGGATTTCTTTGCCCCCGACGGCCTAAGCCGCGCGTTCTTCACCTCGGGCGGCTCGGATTCGGTGGAAACCGCCCTGCGGCTGGCGCGCCAGTACCACAAGATCCGCGGTCAGGAGGGGCGCACCAAGTTCCTCAGCCTCAAGAAGGGCTATCACGGCACCCATATGGGCGGCGCCTCGGTCAACGGGAACGCCAATTTCCGCACCCAGTACGAACCGCTTCTACCCGGCTGCCACCATATTCCGGCGCCCCATACCTATCGCAACCCCTTCAATGAGAGTGATCCTGAGCGTCTGGCCCAGCTCTGCCTGCAGGCGCTGGAGGAGGAGATCGCCTTTCAGGGCGCAGGCACCATCGCCGCCTTCATCATGGAGCCAATCCTGGGCGCCGGCGGGGTGATCCCGCCGCATGAAAGCTTCATGCCCGGCGTGCGGCAGATCTGCTCGAAACACGGGATTCTATTGATCGCGGATGAGGTGATCACCGCATTTGGCCGCACGGGATCCTGGACCGGATCGCGTCACTGGGGGGTGCAGCCCGACCTGATGTGCACCGCCAAGGCGATCACCAATGGGTATTTCCCCTTTGGCGCGGTGATGATCGCCGATGCGGTGGCCGAGGTCTTTGAGAGCGACGAGAGCGGCAAGGCGGCCATTGGCCACGGCTACACCTACTCCGGCCACCCGGTGGGGGCGGCGGCGGCGCTCGCCTGCCTTGCGGAAACCAAGCGTCTGAACGTGCCGGAAAACGCCGCAGCGCGCGGCGCGGAACTGCACGAGGGTCTTCTGGCGCTGAAGGACAAATACGGGCTCATCGGTGATGTGCGTGGTGGCCACGGGCTGATGTGCGCGCTGGAACTGGTTGGCGATCACGTCAGCAAGACCCCGATCGACAAGAAGACCATCGGCATGGTGCAGGAGGTTGCCTATCAATCGGGCGCCATGGTGCGGGTCTCTGGCCCAAATATCATCCTGTCGCCGCCGCTGGTGCTGGAGGCCGCCGATGTCAGCACCATCCTTTCGGCCCTTGATGCGGGCCTTGCTGCCGCCAGCTGATCTGCGCTCTGCTCTGCATTCGTGCGCGGGCGCCTGTGCCGGGCCAATGGCCCGGCACAGGCCACCAGATACCATGGCGGGCCCGAAGCCTTCGCTTCGGGCCCGCATCTCTCGGTGGCGCCGCTGACGCGGCGCGGCACCGGGCTACAGCCAGCACACTTTATTTCGAGAGTTCAGGTGGTTTCCGCTACAGAGGCCCCATCGCCCTCGACCTTTGCCTCCATCCGCAGACAGGTCCAGACGATGCGGGTCGACTTCTCCGCGATGCGGGTAAATCCGGCATCCCGCAGCACATTCTTGCATTCCCGCATGCCGCCGATGCCATAGGCCTCGGGGTGAAATTCCAGCACCACGCCCCGGAAACCCGACAGATCCATGTGGCGCAGCAATTCCAGCTCGCCTCCCTCAATATCCATGATCAGAACATTGGGTTTCAGCTCGGCGCAAACCTCTGCAAAGGACCGCGTCGGCACCCGGACCAGGTCCGACGGGCGTCCCTCCGGGTTCAGCAGGGAAGAGCCGAGGTAGCTGCTGCGCACATGGAATTCCATCGCCTCCGGCGCATCGGGCGCCGTCACCAGCACTTCGTTTCGCACCTCGATCCGTTCTTCCAGCCCGTTCATCGCATAAAGCGCGCGAACCACCGGGATCAGCTGCGGGTTGGCCTCGAACGATAGAATACGCTCTGCCCCACTGTGGCGCGCCATCACGCCACCGACGACACCGATCCCGGCGCCGATTTCCAGCACCCGGTCGCCCTTTTCGATCACATGCAGCGCACCGGCAATCTCCTGCCCCTCATAGCGGGCCGCGTTGATCCGGGCGATGCGCTTTTCATTGAGGAAGCGTGATTGCGGTACCAGAACGCCAAGACAATTGGCCGCCACGACATCGGGCTGCAATTCCAAATCGTCTGCCCTCTGCCCTGTCTCCGCCACGCGCTTGCCCTCGTCCCGTTGTTGGTCTGGCGCAGCCTGCGCAGCGCCCGGACCAAAAACAAGAGCAGCCGCGCCGGGCACCGCTGTTTCGCCGGGCGCGTTACTCTTCGGGCACGATCAGCACCAGCCCGTCCAGATCTGGATGCGCCTCGATCTGGCAGCTGAGGCGGGAGCTGTCGCGCCGTTCCTCGGCCATATCCAGCATCGCGTCCTCGAAATCCTCGGGCGCACCGCATTTGTCGGACCAGGCCGGATCCACATAGACATGGCAGGTGGCGCAGCTGAGTGTGCCGCCGCATTCACCGATGATCCCCGGCACATCATGAGCCAGTGCGGCCTGCATCAGGTTCTGCCCGTTTTCCGCTGCGCCGGTGATCTCTGTGCCATCCGGCAGTTTCCAGGTCACTTTCACTGTCATCTCTCCCCCACTCGGTCCCGCCTGCCGCAGTCAGACAAAATGCACATAGAAATCGCGCATCCCGTCGCCTTCCAGATCGCGGGTCTTGCGCACTTCCTTACGTTTCATGAAGACGTGGTTTGCCACCAGTTCCTCCCCGACTGCCTTTGCCAGAACCGTGTCGCGCTCCAGATCCGTCACCGCGCCTTTCAGGTCGATCGCCGTACCCTCGCGCGCATCGGTGCGGTCAAAACCGTCGCCGGTTTCCATCGGCGGCAGGGAGTAACCCTTCTCGACCCCCAGAAGGGAGGCCTGCAGCACCGCCGCCACCGCCGTGTAGGGATTGGCCGAGGCATCGGCCATCCGGTGTTCCAGCCGCGCCTTGGCGCCGCCTTCGGAGCTGATCCTTGTGGTGACGTTGCGGTGATCGCCGCCCCAGTTCTGCCAGTAACCCGAAAGGCTCCCCGGCTGCAGCCGCATGTAACTGTTTGCGGTCGGTGCAATCAGACCGGCCAACCCCTTGTGGTGGTGCAGCACACCAGCAAGGCAGCCGCGCGCCAGATCGTTCATGTGCTCGGGCCCGCCACGCGGGCCTGAGGACAGCGCATTGCCGCCCGCCTCGTCCACGAAGGAATAATTGATATGCATGCCCGATCCGCCCGCCTCGGCGATGGGTTTGGGCATGAAGGTCAGCACGATGCCGTATTCCAGCGCGATCTCCCGCGCCATCAGGCGGAATAGCACGATATCGTCCACTGCCTTCACCGCATCATCAAAGGTCAGCGTATATTCGAACTGGGGGCTGTCGAATTCAGCGGTGATCATATCCAGGCTAAAGCCCATCTCATCCGCCATCGCCCAGATCCGGTCGTTGAACCGCAAGGGGTCAGCAAAAGGGCCGGTGCCATAGACCACGCCACCTGGCGCATCGTATGGCATCAGACGGCCGTTCTCATCGGCCTGCAGGGCAAAGGCTTCAAGCTCGATCCCCACCTTGGGCTGCAGCCCCTTGGCGGACCAGGCCGCCACCGCCCGTTTCAGCGCCCCACGCGGGCAAAGGGAGAGTGGCTCCCCCGCATCGTCGTAGAGGTCACCCAGCACCACCTTGGTCGAGGCATGCCAGCTGTCGCGGATATCATCGTGCAGCCATTTCAGCTCCATATCGGGCAGGCCCTGTTTCACCATGGAGCCGGGCGCATCCAGCAGGTCCTTGTCGTAATGGGTGCCAAAGACCGAGCGGCAGAACCGCGTGGCATCGTCACCGATCTTAGAATTGGGGAGGTATTTTCCCCGCATGATGCTGAGGTGATCGCAGAACATCGCGCGCAGGCGGGTCTTCATAGCTCAAGGTCCTTCCTGTTGGACGGGCTGCGGCATCTTTTGCGTGCCGTTATGCCCATATCATTTCACCCAACCACCAGAGGACAGCCGCCGACCTCGGGTGGGTGCGTAAGCGCCCTCCCGTGCGGGAGGTCGGGCGCTGTCCGGGCCTTTGCCCCGGACCAAAGGTTTATCCCAGCCTATGCCGCCTTAACCCGCACCGGCAATTCCTTGATGCCGCCGACAAAGTTGGAGCGCAGGAATTTATGCGGCCCCGCCGCCTCGATATGCGAAATCCGCTTGGCCAGTTCCTGAAACAGCACCGTGACCTCCAGCCGGGCCAACCACATGCCAAGACAGACATGCGGGCCGAACTGCCCAAAGGACACATGCCGGTTGGGGCTGCGCATCAGGTCGACGCGGAAGGGATCACCGAAATAGCTTTCGTCCCGGTTGGCCGAGATGAACCAGTAGAGCACCTTGTCGCCTGCGCGGATCGTCTTGCCGTGCATCTCAACGTCGCGGGTCGCGGTGCGGCGGAAGTAGAGCGCGGGCGTGGCCCAGCGAATGATCTCATCCGCCGCCGTCTCCCACACCGCGCCGCCAGCCTGCATCTGCGCGAGCAGTTCGGGCTGATGACACATGGCCTGAATACCCGCGGCAATCGAATAACGCGTAGTATCGTTGCCCGCTGCAACAAGCAGGCAGAAGAAATTGCGGAACTCGGTCTCGGTGATGGTCGATCCATCCTTGGCCGGCTCCAGGATCAGGTTCAAAACGCCAGAGGTGTCGCCCTTCTTCGCCTTCGCCTCCATCAACTCCTTGGCATAGACATAAAGCTCTGCCCCGGCGGGGGAGTTGAAGGGCATCATGCGGAATTCATCCGTGTCCATCTTGTCGAGCACATGCGTGGTGAAATCCGGGTCCGTATTGGCAATCAGCGCATCACCCTTTTCCACCAGCCAAGGCAGGTCTTCCTCCGGCAGGCCCACGACGCGCCCCAGCATCCGCATCGGCAATTGCCGGGCAATTTCCTTGGTGGCGTCAAATGTGCCCTTCGCCAGCGCCTGATCCAGGATCTCGGCACAGAGCGTGCGAATATCCTCTTCGTATTGCGCCATGGTGGTCTTGGAGAAGGCCTTGATCAGCTTCATGCGCACCTTGGAATGCTCCGGCGGATCAGTCTCCTGAAAGGTGCGGCGGGCGAGATATTCCTCGTAGGACTGATCCTCCATCCGGATACCGCGCGCCGAGGAAAACACCTCGGTGTTCTTGTTCATCGCGGTGATGTCTTCATAGCGGGTGACGGACCAGTAGTTTTCACCGCCCGCATAGTCCGTCCAGTGCAGGGGATCGTCGCGGCGCAGCCGGGCAAAGGTGTTGTGCGGCGCGCCATTGGCAAAGGTGTCGTGGCTGCTGAGATCGGCAAAGCCGTCGTCCTGCGGTGTCCAGATCGTCATGAGGGGCTTCCCGAATGGTTGCTTTGTGTATATTATTAGACCCCATAAATATGTAAACGAAAATCTTGCGAGGCATATCATGCACTTGGCCATTCTGATGACCAACACGGACGAGAGCGACTTTGCCGCGCACCACCCCAAGGATGGAGAAAAGTTCACGGACCTCATCCATATGGCCCGCCCCGGCTGGGACGTTTCGGTCTTTTCGGTAAAGGACGGTGTCTTCCCCAAGGACATCGCGGATTTTGACGGCGCGATGATCACCGGCAGCCCGGCCTCGGTCCGCGATGATCTGCCCTGGATCGCACCGCTGATGGATCTGATCCGGGACATGAACGCCCGCAAACAGCCGCTGTTCGGCGCCTGTTTTGGCCATCAGGCCGTGGCACTTGCCCTTGGCGGCAGCCTTGGCGGCAACCCCTGCGGCTGGGTGCAGGGGCTAACGTTCAACGCCTTGCAGGACACCCCGCCCTGGGCGCGGGAGCTGCCGGATCCCCTGCGCCTTTATGGGTCTCACAAGGAATGCGTCTGCGCCATGCCGCAGGGCGCGGTGCGGACAGCCACCAGCAACGGCATGATCGCGGGGTTCACCATCGGCCGCCACATCTGGACCACCCAGCATCACCCGGAAATGAGCCATGGCTTCATCACCGCCCTGACCGAGGAAATGAAGGGCATGTTGCCGGAAGATGTGCATGCGCAGGCTGTGGCAAGCCTTGCGGAGACCTCCGATCAGGCCCGCTTCGCCGAGGCGCTGGCGCGGTTCTTCGAGCAGGGCATCGGCTGACGTAGCTCAGCCCAGCGCCGCCAAGAGATCCATCACCGTCACCTGGTCGAACTGCACATGGGCAGCCATCTCGGCCTCGGCCCCGGCGCTGTCATGGGCCTGGATCAGCCCCGCCAGCCTGCGGTGATCCTTGGCCGATTGCGCGATGGAGCCGGGATAGCGATAGCGCGCCCGGTAATAGGCCATCAATTTGCGCGCGTTCGTCTTGATCATCTCCACAAGGAAGGGATTACCCGAGCCAAGCGCGATCACCTCGTGAAAGCGCAGGTTTAGCTGATAGTAACCATCGGGATCGCCGTCGCCCTTCTCGGCCGCGTGCGCCTCGCAGGCAGAGACAATACGCTCCAGTTCCGCGGCTTGAGCCTTGGTCATGCGGCGCGCGGCAAGGCCCGCGGCCTGTCCTTCCAGCTTGGCGTGCACTTCGAGGATGGCGAGGAATTCCTCCAGCGTCGGTTTGAACAGCACCGCGCCCTTCCTCGGCAGACGGCGGATCAGCCCGGCGGTTTCCAGCTGGATCAGCACCTCCCGCACTGGCGTGCGCGAGACATTGTGGCGGGCCACAAGACCGGCTTCGTCCAGCACATCGCCCGGGCTCAGCCGCCCTGCGTCGATATCGCTGAGGATCGCATTGAGTAGCTGCTCGCTCTGCCCGGCCATGCCTGTTCCGTTCTCCCGCCTCTTTGGCTTTTGACGCAGGATAGGGTGCCCCCCGGCCAGAGGCAACGGCGCCCGGCCCCGGCAGGCTGACAAGATCAGGCGGCGCCCATCCGCCCTTCGCGCATCCAGAGATACAGCGGCAGCGCAAGGGATAGCCCGACGGTGCAGCCTGCAGGTAGGACCAACCACCAGCGGCGCAGGCCCAGATCGCGGGCGTCCCGCCAGCTCCAGACCCAGAACACCAGCATCGACAGCAGAACATCCGCAGAGAACCCTGCCGCCGCGCGATTGGCAAACAGCCCACGCAGAAAGGCCGGGATATCAATCCCGTTGAGGGCAAAGAAGGAGCCGAAGAACAGCCAAGGCACCAACGTGCCGATGATGGCTGAAACGGCATAGAATGTGCGCATGTGATTTCTCCTCACGAAGGGAGCGCAGGCTCCCGCGCCCGCAGGACAACCGGCGGGGCCGGGTCGTCCCTGGCGGCCTTGGGCATGGCACCGTGCTTTGCACGGTGCAGCGCCGCGCCCTGCGCGGCGCCCGGCCCAACGGGCCTGCGTCCTTTTTCAAAAGGACCCGGCCGGGCGGGAGCCTCCCCGTATTGCCTGCCCTATTCTGACGGAACAGCGCCCCTGTATTTCGCCGTCAGCTCGGGCGCCAGCTCATCCGGTTCATAGACGCCCAGCAGGATGCCCTTGCGCGGCGCCTTGCCACGGCGTGCGGCAATCTGTTCATCCGACAGGGTGATGCGCTGGGACATGCGCAGCCCCCAGGCCAGCAACCGGTCATACATCAGGTCGATCACCTCGGCATGCTCGGCGCTGGCGCCCAGATCCACCAGCTCGTCCGGGTCGGTTTCCAGATCGAACAGCATCGGGCGCAGGCCGCCCTCGGCATGCATGAACTTCCAGCGCCGGTCCACCACCATGAACAGCCGCGCATCCTTTGGCGCCAGCCCCAGCGTCTCGCAGATCGGGTTGGTGGCGTAATCGAATTCGGCCACCGCATGATCGCGCCACTCGGTTTCCTCCCCGCGCAGTAGCGGCATGAGTGAGCGCCCCTCCAGGATATGCGGCGCCGGAGCGCCGCCTGCGACCTCAAGGAAGGTGGGCAACAGGTCGATCGCCTCCACCAGCTCATCACAGGTAGTGCCCCGGGTGACATCGGCCTCGGCGCGCGGATCGTAGATGATCAGCGGCACCTTGATCGACGGTTCGTGAAACAGGTTCTTCTCGCCCATCCAGTGATCGCCCAGATAATCGCCATGGTCCGAGGTCACCACGATCATCGTGTCCTTCATCCGCCCGGTCTCTTCTAGCCAGGCGAACAGCCGACCCATCTGGTCGTCGGCCTGCTTGATCAGCCCCATGTAGGCGGGGATCACCCGCTCGCGCACTTCATCACGCGAGAATGTCTTGCCGATACGGTTGTTCATCATGCCGCCAAAGACCGGATGCGGATCTTCCCGCTCCGCTTCCGAACGCACCGCAGGCAGCACGTGTTCGGGGCCGTACATGTCGTGATAGGGCGCCGGGACAATATAGGGCCAATGCGGCTTGATATAGCTCAGGTGCGCGCACCAGGGCTGATCGCCCTTCGCCTCGGCCTGAGTGATAAACTCCATCGCCTGGGTGGTCAGCCAGGGGGTTTCGCTGTCCTCCTCGGCGATATTGGCAGGCTTGTCGGCATTGACCATGAACCAGCCCGAGGCAACGTCATTACCCTCGACCCCGGCATTGGCAAAGTCGTTCCATGGGTTTTCGCCAGGATAGCCCTTGGATTTCAGGTATTCGTTATACGGGCTGCGCTTGGCATCGTAGAACCCGTCCGGCCCCTCGGCCCAAAGCCCATCGTCGCGGATGAATGGATCAAAGCCGCATTCGCTCTGCCGTACCCCGATCACACTGTCGGGCGCCAGCCCCAGACGCTCCATCCCGTCGGCATCGGCCACCATATGGGTCTTGCCGATCAAATGGCAGCCCATCCCGGCACGGCGCAGGTGATCACCCATGGTCCATTCCCCAACCCGCAGGGGGTAGCCGTTGAACTGCACCCCGTGGCTGGAAGGATAGCGCCCGGTATAGCTGGACATCCGCGACGAGCCGCAAGTCGGCGACTGCACATAGGCGCGGGTAAAGCGCACGCCCTTTGCTGCCAGCGCATCGATATGCGGCGTCTGCAGATGAGGGTGCCCCGCACAGCTGAGGTAATCGAACCTCAGCTGGTCAAACATGATGTAGAGAATATTCATCGGCGCTCCCCTCCCGTTGCTCCGCGATTTGTCCGCAAACTATTAAACAGGTGAAGCAAGAAGGCCAGCCGCAAAAGCCTAAGATCAGCGCGCCCGGCCTGTTGCCGCCGCGCCGCCACCGCAGCGCGAAATACAGGCGCGCCATTTCCACCGCGGCCGGGATGTGATCCCTGTTGCGGCGCAACGGATGCGCAGACAGAAACCGGAAAGACCCCATGACCACCGAGCCCAAAACCGAACGCCCCTTACAGCTGCGCCCGGCAAAAACCACCGATTGCGCCGCGCTGGCGGCGCTGTCAATCGAGGTCTGGACCGGCACCTACCTGCGCGAAGGCGTCAATGACACCTTTGCCGCCTTTGTGCTGGAGGCCTTTACCCCCGCCCATTTCGCCGCGCTACTTCAGGACCCGGGTGAGACGCTGATCGTGTCGCAGAACCGGGTCGGGATCGATGGTTATATCCGGATCACCGAAGATCGCCCCTCCCCCGCAGGCGGCACAAAAACCGAGATCACAACCCTTTACGTGCAGCCGCGCCACCACGGGCGAGGCATCGGACAGGCGCTGTTGCGGGCTGGACTGGACCATTGCCGCGCCAAGGGATTGGGCGCGCCGTGGCTCTCCACGAACTCCGAAAACACTCCCGCCATCGGGTTTTATCACCGTCACGGATTTGCCTCGGTTGGCGAAACCGTCTTTGAGATCGACGGCACCGGCTATCCCAACACGGTGCTGCACTACACCGGCGATTGACCGCTCCGGCCCTTTGCCTCACCCTTCCAGCGCCGCTTGCAGCCGCTCATAGCCACGCAGGAAATCCTCCTTGAAGGCCTGCACCACCGCGCCCGCCGACATGGCCTGCGTCATCAGACCAACGCCCTGCCCGACCCAATAGGTGGCCAGCTCCTGCGCGCCTGCATCGCCTGTCTGGCTCAGCTGGTCGATCCGCGCCAGCGCCGGTTCCGACACCAGCGTCTGCAAGGGCATCGGCAGCGGTTTGGGCGCGCCTTTCCCCTCCCAGGCCTCGGTCCAGCCGCTGACCAGCTGGCGCGAGGGCTTGCCGGTGCGCGACCGCGCCCGCACCGTATCGGCGCTGCTGGCCGCCAGCATCTTTTCCTTCACCACCGGGTTAGTCTCAGCCTCGGCGGTGGTCAGCCAGACCGAGCCGCACCAGGCCCCCGCCGCCCCCATCGCCATGGCCCCTGCCATCTGCGCGCCGCTGGCAATGCCGCCCGCCGCTAGCACGGGCACATCAGCGCCCATATCGGCGATGGACTGCACTACCTCGGGCACCAGCACCATGGTGGAAATCTCGCCCGTATGCCCGCCAGCCTCTCCGCCTGCGGCGACGATGATATCCACCCCGGCAGCGACCTGCACCCGGGCGTGCTGTGCCGTGCCAACCAGCGCCGCCACGGCAACCCCATGCGCCTTGCCCATCTCCAGCATATCGGCAGGCGGCACGCCCAGCGCATTGGCAATCAGCGCGATGGGGTGGCGAAAGGCGACCTCCAGACTGCGTCGTGCCCCGTCCGCACTGATATTGTCGCGAAAGACCAACAGCTCCTGCCGCCGCGCGTCCAGATCACCGGGATCAAGGCCCTTGTCGCGCAGCACCGAGGCGGCAAATGCCTTATGCCCCTCGGGCACCATGGCAAGGATCTGCTCGTCCGGAATGTCCTGCCCCTTGGCTTCGAACGTGTTCGGGACGATCAGATCGACGCCATAGGGCCGCCCGCCGACGTGATCATCGATCCAGCTCAGTTCTTCTTCCAGCTGCTCGGGGCTCATCATCGCTGCGCCGAAAACGCCCATACCGCCCGCATTGGTGACGGCGGCCACCACATCGCGGCAATGGGAAAAGGCAAAGAGCGGAAATTCGATGCCAAGCCGTTTGCAAAGATCCGAGTTCATGCCGCACCGCCCTCCACGTCGATGGAAACCAATAGATCACCTGCCTTGACCTGCGTGCCTGCGGCGACCGGAACCTCGGTCACCACGCCTGCAGCAGCGGCAAGGATTTCATGCTGCATCTTCATCGCCTCCAGCACCGCGAGGCGGCTGCCCGGTGCAACATTGTCCCCCACCACGACGCAGACCTCCAAGAGCGCGCCATGCATCGGCGCGGTGATCTGGCCATCAGCCTCTCCTGCTGCCGCGCTGGCCCCGGCGCGGATGCGCGTGACCTCGAAAATGCGCGCGCCCGTCGCCAGGAAAAGACAATCGCCCTCCATATGAGTGTGCCGCAGATCCGCGCGGGTGCCATCCACGCACAGCGCGCTGTCCAGCCCGGTCACTTGATGCGACCACTCCCCCCCTGCGACGGTCAAGACACCGCCCGTCTCGCTGAGCCTCAGATCATGGACCGCCTCATCGGCAGCGATCTTCAGCCGCGCTTGCAAAGCCCCTTGGGCCGACCAGCCAAGAAGTTCGGGCGCCACACCGCTGGCCCGCGCCGCCGCGGCCTGATCGGCGCGGTAGATCAGCGCCGCCGCCAGGGCGATCTCCGCCGATCCGAACAGTGTGGTCAGATCCTCAGGCAGATGATCTGTAATGAAACCGGTCGTCGCTTTGCCTGCGGCGAATTCCGGATGGCTCAGCACCCTGAGCAGGAAGTCGCGGTTACTGGCGGGGCCGAAGAGGGCGAGATCCTTCAGGGCGCCGATCAGCCGTTCCAACGCCTCGGCCCGGCTGGCCCCATGGGCGATCAGTTTCGCCAGCATCGGGTCGTAATATGGAGAGACCTCCTGCCCGCTTGCAATCCCCGCATCGACGCGGATGCCCGTGCCAACCGGGGGCTGCCAGAGGGCAATGCGCCCGGCCTGCGGCAGGAAATCCTGCGCGGGGTTTTCGGCGTAAAGGCGCACCTCGATGGCATGGCCTGTCAGGGTTACATCCTCTTGCGCCACCCCAAGGGGCTGCCCCGCCGCCACGCGGATCTGCAGCGCCACCAGATCCAGACCGGTGACCATTTCGGTGACCGGGTGCTCCACCTGCAGACGCGTGTTCATCTCAAGGAAGTAGAAGGCACCGCTGTCGTCCAGCAGGAACTCCACCGTGCCGGCGCCGACATAGCCAATGGCGCGGGCGGCCTCCACGGCGGCGGCGCCCATGCGGGCGCGCAGATCCGCATCAAGCGCCGGGCTTGGCGCTTCCTCCACCACCTTTTGATGGCGGCGCTGCACGGAACAATCGCGTTCGCCCAGATGGATCGTGTTGCCATTCCTGTCGGCAAAGACCTGTATTTCCACATGGCGCGGGCGGATCACCGCTTTTTCCAGGATCACCTCGTCTGATCCGAAGGCGGACAAAGCCTCGCTTTGCGCCAGCCCCAATGCACCTGCGAACTCCGCAGGCGCCTCAACCAGACGCATGCCGCGCCCGCCGCCACCTGCTGCTGCCTTGATCATCACCGGATAGCCGATGCGGTCTGCCTCTGCCGCCAAGACATCCGCCGACTGATCCTCGCCCTCGTATCCCGGCACACAAGGCACCTCCGCCGCGATCATCCGCCGTTTGGCGGCAGCCTTGTTGCCCATCAGTGCAATCGCCTCGGCGCCGGGGCCGATGAAAATCAGCCCCGCATCCATGCAGGCGCTTGCGAATTCGGCGCTTTCCGACAGGAAGCCATAGCCCGGATGCACCGCATCCGCACCCGCCTCCCGCGCTGCCGCGATCAGTTTTTCCGCCGACAGGTAACTGGCGCCCACAGGCCCCGCGCCAATGCAAATGGCGCGGTCGGCAAAAGCCACATGCGGGCTGGCAGCGTCCGCTTCGGAGTGGACCGCGATGCAGGTGATGCCCATGGCGCGGGCGGTTTTCATAATCCGCAGGGCAATCTCGCCCCGGTTGGCCACAAGGAGTGATGTGATCTGTGTCATGTCCATCTCCCCCGTCATGCCCGCGCCACGCCAAAGGCGTTGGGCCGCAGATCGCGCGCGCGCCCTTCGGCGCAAGTGGCAAGGCAAAAGCCGATCACCCGGCGGGTGTCGCGCGGGTCGATCATTCCCATGTCGAGCATGTGCCCCGAGGTGTAAAACGCATCCGATTGCCGGTCGAAATGCGCGGTGATCTTGGCCCGCTGGGCGGCAAGTCGTTCCTCATCCACCGGGAAGCCCTTGCGCGCGGCGGTGCGGCGGGCGACCTGCTCCATGGTCAGGGCAGCCTGTTCCCCGCCCATCACGCCGGTCATCGCGTTGGGCCAGGTGAACAGGAAGTCGGCGCCAAAGGCATGGCCGCACATGCCATAGTTCCCGGCCCCGAAACTTGCCCCCACATAGAGCGAGATCTTGGGCACCCGCAGATTGGTGACCGCCTGGATCATCTTGGAGCCATGCTTGATCATGCCGCCGCGCTCATACTCGGTGCCCACCATGTAGCCGGTGGTGTTGTTCAGAAAGACAACCGGCGTGCCCGCCTGATCCATCGCCTGCAGGAAATGCGTCGCCTTGGTGGCGCCGTCCGGGTCGATGGGTCCGTTGTTGGCGAGGATCCCAACGGGCTGCCCCATGATGCGCGCCTGCAGACACAGGGTTGCAGGCCCGTAGCCCGGTTTGAAATCCAAAAGGCGCGAGCCATCCACGATCCGCGCCGCGACCTCGCGCATGTCGTAGGGTTTGCGGTAATCGACCGGCACAACGCCCGCCAGCTCATCGGGGTCGTATTGCGGCGCGTCATAGTCTGGAACCTGCGCAGCCCCCGAAGGCCAGCCCAGCCCCGCCACCACCTCGCGGGCAATCTCGATCCCGTGGGCGTCATCCTCGGCGAGGTATTCCACCAGCCCGGTCACCTCGGCGTGCATCTCGGCACCGCCAAGGTCGGCGTCCTTGGCGACCTCTCCGGTGGCGGCCTGCACCAGCGCGGCACCCGCCAGCATCGCCATGCCGTTGCCCTTGACCCCGATCACATAGTCCGACAGTCCCGGCTGATACGCGCCCCCGGCGGTCGATGCGCCATGCAGCACCGTGATCACCGGGATCCCCGCCGCCGAGAGCCGCGCCAGCCCCGCGAACATGCCGCCGCCATGGGCCCAGAGTTCCACCGTGTAGCGCATCAGATCGGCGCCCGCGCTTTCGACCAGATGGATAAAAGGCAGCTTCTGCCGATGCGCGATCTCAAGCGCGCCCAGCGCCTTGTCCACCGATTTTCCGGTCATCGCCCCTGCATTGATCCCCGCGTCATCGGCAAAGACCATGCAGCGCACGCCCGAGACATAGCCGATCCCGGTGATGATCGAGGCACCGGGGATCGATGTCTCGGGATCCGGGTCATCCACGAGGTATGAGGCCATGTTGTAGAGTTCGACAAAGGGCATGCCGGGATCCAAGAGCGCCGAGACCCGTTCGCGCGGAGACAGCTGGCCGCGCTTGTCAAAGACCGGGCGGCGCTCATCGGATTTCGCCGCCGCGCGGGCCTCCAATGCGCGCATCCGATCCACCAGCGCCAGCATTTCTGCGCGGTTGGTCTGATAGGCATCGCTGGCCGGGCTGATCCGGCTTTGAAAGACTGTCATGTCACGGCTCCCTGTATCATCTTGCCTTGTCCCGCCCGGCCAACAGGCCGGGCAGCGCCCGTCCGCCCCCATGGGCGGGCGCTTCGCTTCCGCCCGCGGACGAGCTCTGCCCTTCTGGCTGACACCTCGTTATTCATCCCACCCCCTCAGCAGATCCGCATCCACCGGCACCGGGGCGGCCAGCAGCAGCTGGGCGTATCCCTTGGCCTGCGGGTCATTGCGCAGGGAGGAGGTGCCGCCCCCGCCCAGCGCGCCATGCAGCAGGATGTTCATCGACGCACTCCCCGGCAGGTAGAACCGCTCAATCCGGCCTTTGGTGAAATGACCAAAGACGCGGGTCAGGTGGTCCGCGTCCAGCGCGGACCAGATCCAGGGCATGAAGTCTGGGCGACGGGCAAGGATGCCGATATTGGCGATGTCACCCTTGTCACCGCTGCGCCCATAGGCCAGGCGCACGAGCGGCACCTCGACTACCCTATTCGCTGCCGGCGCAACCGGCAGCGCAGGGCGCGTGGGCGGATCGGCGGGCTGCGGTTCAGCAGTCGGGATCTCGACCTCTCCCGCCCCGTCGCGCAGCGTCACCGGCACCTGATCCTTGGGCGTGAGGTAGGAAAACAGCGCCAGCACCGGGCTGGGCCGGGGCCGCGTGCCTGCAAATCCCGAAAGGCCCGGCGGGGTGGCAAGGCCCAGACCTGTTGCCTCTTTCATGAACAGCCCCACGGCGCGGGCATCGACGTGGCGCACGGCGATCTTGGCGGCGACCTCGCGCGCAGGTGGGCTTTGGCGCATCGCGCCGAACTGGCTTTCGGCGCCGATCAGCTCCACGCTGACATCGGTGAAATCGGGCGCGTTCATGCGGGTCAAAGCCGCCCGAGTTCGCGCCAGCGCCGCATCGGCAAAGGCCTGGGCCTTTTCCTCGGCCTCCAGCCCGTAGAAGGTGAAAATATGCCCGGCGCGATAGCCATCGGCATGGGTGAGGCAGGTCTTGTAGTCGCCGGGGACGCCGCGCCCCTTGGCCCCCGCCACATGCACCCGGTTCGGAGCGGTCTCTGTCAGTGTCACATTCGAGAAGTCACAGATCACATCCGGCAGCACGTAGGATTGCGGATCGCCGATCTCATAGAGCATCTGCTCGCCCACCGTGCCGCGCGAGACCAGCCCGCCGGTGCCTTCGGGTTTGGTCACATCAAAGGAGCCATCGGGGCAGACTTCGGCGATGGGATAGCCAATGCGGTCCAGCCCCTGCACCACATCGCGCCAATCGGTGAAATTCCCACCCGTGGCCTGCGGTCCGCATTCCAGGATATGCCCTGCCAGTGACCCGCCTGCGAGCTGGTGCAGATCCTGCGGCGCCCAGCCGAATTGATGAATGCAGGCGCCAAGGGTGACGGCGCTGTCGACGCAGCGGCCGGTGATGACGATATCCGCGTCCCGGTCCAGCGCGGCAGCGATGGGAAAGGCGCCAAGATAAGCGTTGATGCTGGCGATCTTGTCCTTGGGCGGGAAAGGCGCGCCCGAGAACATCTCGACCGGGCCTGTTGCGGCGATCTCTTCAGCCTGCCCGGTCAGATCGTCGCCTTCGATGATGGCCACTTTCAGCGACAACCCCTGCCGGGCGATTTCCTCGCGCAGGGCTGCAGCACAGGCGCCGGGGTTCACCCCACCCGCGTTGGAGATGATCCGCACACCCTGCGCCGCGATCTGGGACAGGTTGGGCGCCATGGCGCCGCTGACGAAATCCGTGGCGTAGCCTGCGCCCGGATCCTTGGCGCGCGCGCGGGCCAGGATCGCCATGGTGATCTCGGCCAGGTAGTCATAGACGATGAAATCCAGCCCGCCCGCTGCCAGCAGCTGCGGTGTGGCCAGCGCAGCATCACCCCAGAAGCCGCTGGCGCCGCCGATGCGCAGAATATCCGCCATGTCCTCTCCCCCGTGACGCAATGCGCCTGTTTCAGGCCTAGCAAAGCTGTCGCGATGTCCTCCGCACCACAACAGACCGATCGTTCTGTTTCAGCCTGCCTGAAAGCGCAGGCAGGCCGCAACAGAAAATCCGCGCCGTTGGAAAAGGACGTTAAGTCATTCAGATTTCGACAATGTGTTACAGATTTTCCAACTATCTACTTTTTGCGTTACATTTTGCTTGCCGCGAATCGCTGCTTTAATGTACACCGACTACACGGTCGGCTAATTTTTGAGCCAAACAGGAGACGCGAACCCCATGGATGCATTCATCTGCGATGCCACCCGGACCCCCATTGGCCGCTACGGCGGCGCCCTCAGCCAGGTCCGCACCGACGATCTGGCCGCTGCCCCGATTGCCGCGCTGGTCGCGCGCAACCCGGACGTGGACTGGGCCAGCATTGACGATGTGATCTTTGGCGATGCCAACCAGGCCGGGGAAAGCAACCGCAACGTGGCCCGCATGGCGGCCCTGCTGGCAGGTCTGCCGGTGGATGTGCCCGGCACCACCATCAACCGCCTATGCGCATCCGGCATGGACGCGGTGGGCATGGCCAGCCGTGGCATCCGCGCCGGAGACTATGACATGGCCATCGCAGGCGGCGTCGAAAGCATGAGCCGCGCGCCCTTCGTGATGCCCAAGGCAACCAGCGCCTTTACCCGCGCCAACGCGGTTTACGACACCACCATCGGCTGGCGCTTCGTGAACAAGAAGATGCACGAGATGTACGGCACCGACTCGATGCCGCAGACCGCTGATAACGTTGCAGAAGATTATGATATCTCGCGCGAGGATCAGGACGCATTTGCCGCCCGCAGCCAGGCCCGCTGGGCCAGCGCACATGAGGCAGGCGTCTTTGCCGAAGAGATCACCCCGGTGACCATTCCGCAGCGCAAGGGCGATGCCCTGGTCGTGGACACCGACGAACACCCCCGCCCTGGCACCGGCGCCGACAAGCTGGCGAAGCTGAAGGGCGTCAACGGCCCGGACAAGAGCGTGACCGCAGGCAATGCCTCGGGCGTCAACGACGGCGCCGCCGCCATCCTGATGGCGAATGAGGCAGCCGCGGCCAAGAACGGCCTGAAACCGATGGCCCGCATCGTCGGCATGGCCGCCGCCGGGGTCGAACCCCGCGTGATGGGCATCGGCCCGGTCCCCGCGACGCAAAAGGTTCTGGCCCGCACCGGCCTCACCATCGACCAGATGGACGTGATCGAACTCAATGAGGCCTTTGCCTCGCAGGGGCTTGCGACCCTTCGCGCCCTTGGCGTGGCGGACGATGCGCCCCATGTTAATCCCAATGGCGGTGCTATCGCCATCGGCCATCCGCTTGGCATGTCCGGCGCCCGGCTGGTGCTGACCGCCGCCTATCAACTGCAACGTACTGGCGGGCGCTACGCGCTGTGCACCATGTGCGTTGGTGTCGGACAGGGCACCGCCCTAATCCTTGAACGTGTGTAATCAGTAAGGGAGGAAACGCGCTATGTATGCTCAGATGGTGAAATCCGAGGCCACGCAAGACGACCCCGAAAAACTCGCCGCCTTTCAGGCGCGGATCGACCGGGGCGAAAAGATCGAGCCCAAGGACTGGATGCCCGAGGGTTACCGCAAGACGCTGATCCGCCAGATCGGCCAGCACGCCCACTCGGAAATCGTCGGCCAGCTGCCCGAAGGCAACTGGATCACCCGTGCCCCGACGCTGGAGCGCAAGGCGATCCTGCTGGCCAAGGTGCAGGACGAGGCGGGCCATGGTCTGTATCTCTACTGCGCGGCAGAAACGCTGGGCGTCTCCCGTGACGAGCTGACGGAAATGCTGCTGGATGGCCGCATGAAGTATTCCTCGATCTTCAACTACCCGACGCTGAACTGGGCCGATATCGGCGCAGTAGGCTGGCTGGTGGATGGCGCTGCGATCATGAACCAGGTGCCGCTGCAACGGACCTCGTTCGGCCCTTACAGCCGCGCCATGATCCGGGTCTGCAAGGAAGAGAGCTTTCACCAGCGCCAGGGCTATGACGCCATCCGAAAGATGGCCGAAGGTACGCCTGAGCAGAAGAAGATGGCGCAGGACGCGCTGAACCGTCTGTGGTTCCCGTCGCTGATGATGTTCGGTCCCTCGGACAAGGATTCGGTGCACTCGGCGCAATCGATGGCCTGGAAGATCAAGATGAACACCAATGACGAACTGCGTCAGAAGTTCGTCGACCAGACCGTGCCGCAGATCGAATTCCTGGGTCTTGAGCTGCCCGATCCCGGCATCAAGTGGAACGAGGAACGCGGTCACTATGACTACACCGATCCCGACTGGTCGGAGTTCTTCGACGTGATCCAGGGCAACGGCCCCTGCAATACCGACCGTCTGGCCGCGCGCAATGACGCCTGGAAAGACGGCGAATGGGTCCGTGACGGCCTGCTGGCCCACGCCCAGAAGAAGGCCGCGCGCAAACACGCCGCCGAATAACCGACCCAAGCCTTATCTGCCCCCTGCCCGGTCCATGATCGACCTGCGGCAGGGTGGCCCCTCAGCCAGGAGGAACACCCCATGAAACATGAATGGCCCCTTTGGGAAGTCTTTATCCGCGGTCAGCATGGCATGAGCCACCGCCACGTCGGATCGCTGCACGCGCCGGACGCCGAAATGGCGATCAAGAACGCCCGCGACGTCTACACCCGCCGCAACGAAGGCGTGTCGATCTGGGTGGTCGAGGCGAACAATATCGCCGCCTCCTCGCCCGGCGACAAAGGCCCGCTGTACGAGCCGTCGGAATCCAAGGTCTACCGCCACCCGACCTTCTTTGACATCCCCGAAGAAGTGGGGGCGATGTGATGACCCGCGAGGAAGCCTTTACTCAGTTCCTTTTGCGGATGGGTGACAACACCCTGATTCTGGGCCACCGCGTCAGCGAATGGTGTGGCCACGCGCCGGTTCTGGAAGAGGATATCGCGCTGGCCAATACCGCGCTCGACCTCATCGGTCAGACCCAGATGTGGCTTGGCCTTGCGGGCGAAGTGCAGGGGGAAGGCAAATCGGCAGATGATCTCGCCTTCCTGCGCGACGTCTGGGATTTCCGCAATGTGTTGCTGGTCGAAGTGCCGAACGGCGACTTTGGCCGCACCCTGATGCGCCAGTGCCTGTTCGATGCCTGGCACTCGATCCAGCTGGGTCACCTGATGAAATCCAGCGACGAACGGGTTGCCGCGATTGCCGCCAAGGCCAGCAAGGAAGTCGCCTATCACCTGGAACGCTCGGCCGATACGGTCGTGGGTTTGGGCGATGGCACCGAGGAAAGCCACCGCCGCATGCAGGAAGCGCTGGATTATCTCTGGCCCTATGTGGGCGAGATGTTCCAGTCCGACGATGTGGACGCGGAGATGGTCAAGGCGGGTATCGCGCCAGACCCGGCCAGCCTGCGGGATGATTTCGATGCGTTGATCGGCCGGATCATGGGCGAGGCGACGCTGACCATTCCGGACAGTTCCTTTGGTCACAAGGGTGGGCGCACCGGCAAGATGCACACCGAGCATCTGGGGCACCTGCTGACCCATATGCAGTGGCTGCAGCGCGCCTATCCCGGCGCCAAGTGGTAACACGCACCAGGGGCAAATGCTCCCGTGGTTGGGGCTGAGGCCCCGGCCATCGCGGCGGACGGGCCCTGCCCGACCATTCGGGCTGCCAGGCGAGAACATCCGGTCCAGAACATGAGGACATCCACATGAGCCAAACAGTAGACAAGCCAAGCGTGGAGCAGATCTGGGAATGGCTGGACGCCGTGCCCGATCCGGAAATCCCGGTGATCTCTCTGGTCGATCTCGGCATCATCCGCGGTGTCGCCTGGGATGGCGATACGCTGGAGGTGGCCGTCACCCCGACCTATTCGGGCTGCCCTGCGACGGCGGTGATCAACATGGATATCGAAACCGCCCTGCGCGATCACGGGGTCGAGGACATCCGCCTCAAAACCCAGATCGCCCCGCCCTGGACCACCGACTGGCTGTCGGAAAAAGGCCGCGCCAAGCTGGAGGAATACGGCATCGCGCCGCCGCAGGCGGCAGGCGGCCCGGAAAAATGCCCCCATTGCGGCAGCAAGAACGTCACCCGTGTGAGCCAGTTCGGCTCCACCCCGTGCAAGGCACACTGGCGCTGTCAGGACTGCCTCGAACCCTTTGATTATTTCAAGTGCATCTGAGGAGACCTCCATGGCGCGCTTTCACGATCTAGAAGTCACCGATGTCCGCAAGACGATCCGCGATGCGGTTGTTGTCTCCCTGAAGCCCGCCAATGGCGCGGCGGCGGAGTTCGATTTCACCCAAGGCCAGTACCTGACCTTCCGCCGCGATTTCGACGGCGAGGAGCTGCGACGCAGCTACTCGATCTGCGCGGGCAA
Organism: Pseudophaeobacter sp. C1-32P7; assembly: GCF_041008775.1. Taxonomy (NCBI): domain Bacteria; kingdom Pseudomonadati; phylum Pseudomonadota; class Alphaproteobacteria; order Rhodobacterales; family Roseobacteraceae; genus Pseudophaeobacter; species Pseudophaeobacter sp. C1-32P7. Next base: position 222,088 of record NZ_JAXGFR010000007.1, read on the forward strand.
GGAGGACGGCATCCTGCAGGTCGGCATCAAGCGCGTCGATGGCGGCGCCTTTTCGACTTGGGCCAATACCGACCTGAAACCCGGTGACACCCTACAGGCGATGGCGCCGATGGGCACCTTCTTCACGCCGCTCGATGCTGGCGCCGAAAAATCCTACCTCGGCTTTGCCGGCGGATCCGGCATCACCCCGGTACTGTCGATCCTGAAGACCACCCTGGCAGCCGAGCCAAATTCGACCTTCACGCTGGTTTACGCCAACAAGGGCGTCAACACGATCATGTTCCGCGAGGAGCTGGAGGACCTGAAGAACCTCTACATGGGGCGCTTCAACGTCATCCATATTCTGGAAAGCGATGCGCAGGAGATCGACCTCTTCACCGGTCTGGTGACCGAGGAGAAATGCGCCCAGCTGTTCGAGCACTGGATTGATATCGACAACGTCGACACCGCCTTTATCTGCGGGCCGGAACCGATGATGCTGGGCATCGCCGCAGCGCTGCGCACGGCAGGCCTGAAGGACGATCAGATCAAGTTCGAGCTCTTCGCCAGCGCCCAGCCCGGCCGGGCCAAGCGCAAGGCAAGCGCCGCCGATGCGGCCAGCAACGCCAACCAGACCTCTGCCGCGATCACCCTTGATGGCGCCACCCAGACCATCGAGATGGGCAAGGACACCACCATCCTGGATGCGGCGCTGGAGAACGCCATGGACGCACCCTACGCCTGCAAGGCCGGGGTCTGCTCCACCTGCCGCTGCAAGGTGCTGGAAGGCGAGGTGGAAATGGTCACCAATCACGCGCTCGAAGATTACGAGGTCGAAAAGGGCTACGTCTTGTCCTGCCAGGCCTATCCTGTCACCGATAGGGTGGTCGTGGATTACGATCAGTAATGCATTTCATGGCGCGCCCTTCCGGGCGCGTCTGTGTTTAAGGGCCCGTTTCACAGGGCCGAATTCAGGGAGGATCAGATATGGCCGAGGACATGAGCCTCAGCAGCTATCTTGCGCAGGGCGGCAAGCTCACCAATCCATCCAACGTGCCGCCGCGCTATCGTGCGGAACTCTTGAAACTGATGGCGACCTTTGTCGACAGCGAGCTCGCCGGGGCCGCGGGCTTTGCCGATATCATCAACGAAGGTCCCGGCATCAAGGCCCGCATCGCCGCCGCCAAGATCGTGCTGGAGAAATCCGACAATGCCGACAAGGTGCTGCGGATCATGGGGGAATTCGGCGCCGATACCGAGGCCTACGCCGATCACCACCCCTGGACCGCGCGGTTGACCCGCGATGCCGACATCGGCCAGAGCCGCAGCAAGCACGACATGCGCCTTGCGGTGTTCAACTACCCGCTGGAAGGCTGGCTTGACGCCGTGGTGATGAATCTTCTGATGGGCCGCGCTGTCACGGTGCAGCTTCGGGAGTTGTCGCAGGTCTCTTACCAGCCGCTGGCCGAGGCTTTCCGCAGCATCGCCCCGATCGAGCAGCGCCATGCGGAGCTGGCCGAAGAGGGGCTGACCCAGCTGGTAGAGAACGGCGAGACAGCGCAGGCGCAGGAAGCGGTGGACTACTGGTGGCCCCGCGTTGCCGCCTCTTTCGGCTCGCAAACCTCGGAGAAATTCGACGGGCTGCGCGCGATGGGCCTGCGCCATGACACCAATGCCGAGCTGCACGACCGCTGGGCCGCAGACGCGGGTGCGATCCTTGCGAAACTGGGCCTGACACCGGGCAACTGAGCCGCTCCGGTCCCCCCAATCCGGCGCAGGTCCCGACACAGGGTCCTGCGCGGTCTCCCCAAAAAGCGCCCATATAGTCAGGCGGGCAGGCAGGCGGGCACTCCCGCCCGGACGCTGCGCATCACGGATGCGCCTTGTCCCCTTGGGCCGGGCGCGCGCCGGGCGGCGCGCGCAAAGCGCCCGATCCTCGGTGTTTTCCCATTTGTTTCGCGTGCGAAACAGCTTGCCAGCTCCTTGTCCCGGCGCGCAGTGGCAACCCAACACCTCCACAGCCCCCACACACCCATGTGCAAAGAAGCGCCGACCGGGCACTGGACCTTGCCGGAAGAGCCTCCTAGTGTCCCGGGGACGCAAGACATTTTGAAAGGCCCCGATCATGGCAGCTGGCAGCACCATCCACACCTACTTCAACGGTCAGTGGCACGACGGGGACGTGCCAATCATGTCCGCCGCCGACCACGCGGCCTGGCTTGGCTCTTCGATCTTTGACGGGGCGCGGCTGTTTGACGGGGTGACGCCGGATCTGGATCTACACTGCGCCCGCACCAATGCCTCGGCCTCGGCGCTGATGATGAAGCCCACCGTCTCGGTCGAGGATATGGTGGAGATCACCCGCGAGGGGCTGAAACGCTTTGCCCCCGGCGCCGCGGTCTATATCCGCCCGATGTACTGGGCCACCGATGGCGATGCGACGATGATTGCGCCCGAGCCGGAGACCACCAAGTTCGCGCTCTGCCTGGAAGAGATCCCGATGGCCCCGGCGGATGCCAGCGCCACGCTGACCCGCACCCAGTACCGCCGTCCGGTGCTGGAAAACGCCGTAGTCAACGCCAAGGTCGGCTGCCTCTACCCCAACAACGCCCGCATGCTGCGCGAAGCCCGCGCCAAGGGCTTTGCCAACGCGCTGGTGCAGGATGCCATGGGCAACGTGGCCGAAACCGCCACCGCCAATATCTTTATGGTGCGCGATGGCGAGGTCTTTACCCCCATCGCCAACGGCACCTTCCTGGCCGGGATCACTCGCGCCCGCCATATCAAGAACCTGAAGGCAGACGGTGTCCCCGTGCATGAAACCGTGCTGAGCTTTAAGGACTTTGAGGAGGCCGACGAAGTCTTCATGTCCGGCAACATGAGCAAGGTCACCCCGGTCACCGCTTTCGACGACCGTCAGTATCAGATCGGCCCCATGGCCCGCCGCGTGCGCGAGATGTATTGGGACTGGGCTGCCACACATGGGTGAGTGGCGACAAAGCTTTCTGACCATCGCCGTCGGCGGGGTCGGAGCTTTGATCGCCTCCCTGATCCATATGCCGATGGCCCTGCTGGCCGGGCCTGCCATCGCCGTCAGCCTTGCCGGGCTCTGGGGCGCACCGATGGATATCGCGCCCCGGCTGCGGGATGCGGCGTTTCTGGTGATGGGGCTCAGCATCGGTTCGATGGTCAGCCCCGAAAGTTTTGCCGCCATGATGCGCTGGCCAGTGGCCTTTGGACTGCTGGCGGCCCTGACCATTGTCACGCCTTTCGCCGGGCGTAGCCTGGTGCCCCGCATCCTGCCGTTTGAGCGACACGAATCCTTTCTCGCCGCCGCGCCCGGACATCTGGGGCTGGTGATCGCGCTGGCGGACAGCCTGTCTCTGTCCCTGACGCGGCCGATGGTGCTGGCCTCAATCCGGCTGATGTCGCTGACCCTGCTGGTGCCGCTGGGGGCTACCCTTGCGGGGATGGAGATCGGCTTTGGCCTGCCGGGCAGCGCCGCCGTGACACCGCCGGGCTGGATCGCGATCCAGATCGCCATCGCCCTTGCTATCGCGCCGCTGCTGCGCCGGATCAAACTGCCCGCCCCGACGCTGATCGCCGGGATAACGGTCGCTGCGACGACCCATCTTGGCGGCTGGACTGCGGGCGGGTTGCCCGGCTGGGGGGCGCAGGGCGCGCTGATCCTGATGGGCAGCCTTATCGGGGGACGCTTTACCGGCATGAGCTGGCGCGAATTGCAGGGCAGCCTGCTGGCAGGCGGCGTGATCGTCCTTCTGACCTGCGGGCTGGCAGCGGTAGCGGCCCTGCCAGCGGCCTATCTGTCGGGGCTGCCCCTGTTGGATGTGCTCTTGGGATTTTCCCCCGGCGGGCTGGAAACCATGATCATCCTCGGCGCCGCGCTTGGCGCCGATCCTACCTTTGTCGCGGCGGCACATCTGTTCCGCCTGATGGTGCTGGCGGTGGTTCTGATGCTCTACGCAACCCGGGTTGCCAACAGCGCCGCACTGAAAAGCGATGGACAGGACGCGGCCCCTCGGGCAGATTGATCAGGATTGTGGAGGCTACAGATGCGCAAATTTCTGGTTGTGCTGGATGACAGCCGTGAATGCCTGAACGCCATGCGGTTCGCCGCGATGCGGGCGGCCCGCACCGGTGGCGGGGTGGCGATCCTGTCAGTGATCCCGCCCGATGAATTCAATCACTGGATCGGCGTGGGCGAGGTCATGCGCGAAGAGGCCCGCGAACGCATCCATGCCCATTTCGAGGTTTTCGCCAAATGGATGCGTGACCGTCAGGGGGTGGATCCGGAGCTGATCATCCGCGAAGGCGAGGCCGTGCCCGAGATCCTGGCGCAGATCGAAGCCGATCCCGACATCGGCGTTCTGGTGCTGGGCGCGGGCACCGACCGCAAGGGGCCGGGACCGCTGGTAAACCAGCTAAGCAAGACCTCGGGCAGCCTGCCGGTGCCAATCACCATCGTGCCGGGCGATCTGTCCAAGGACCGGCTGGAAGCGATTACCTGAGCCCTCAATTGCTGCCGCTGTTCCCTGATGCACAGGTGGCTTTGGCAATTTAGAACCGTTCCAAACCTTGACTTGTGCGGCCACGGCGCGCATATCTCCTGCAGACCAACGGAGACCCGAAATGTTCATTCAGACCGAATCCACGCCCAACCCGGCGACGCTGAAATTCCTTCCGGGGCAGACCGTTCTGGAGGCAGGCACCGCCGATTTCGCCAGCCCCGAAGCGGCAGAGAGCTCTCCTCTGGCCAGCCGCATCTTCGCCGTCAGCGGCGTCACCGGCGTGTTCTTCGGCAATGATTTCGTCACCGTCACCAAGGCCGACGACGTCGAATGGGATCACATCAAACCTGCCATCCTTGGCGCGGTGATGGAGCATTACCAATCCGGCCAGCCGGTGATCAGCGCAGGTGGTGAGCAGGCCTCGGGCCACGCCGAACACAGTGGCGAAGACGGCGAAGTCGTGAACCAGATCAAAGACCTCCTGGACAGCCGCGTGCGCCCGGCCGTGGCCCAGGATGGCGGTGACATCACTTTCCACGGCTTTGAACGCGGTGTTGTCTACCTGCACATGCAAGGCGCCTGCGCGGGCTGCCCTTCCTCGACGCTGACCTTGAAAATGGGCATCGAGAACCTGCTGCGCCACTACATCCCCGAAGTCACCGAGGTCCGCCCGGTCGCCGTCTGAGCGGCAGGACAGACCCGTCGCCATGCTGGCGACCTGAAAGGACAGAGGATGACAACCGAACCACTGGTTCTGGGCTTTGACACATCGGCCGCGCATTGCGCGGCCGCTTTGCTGCGCGGTGACACCCTTGTTGCCGAGGCGCTGGAGCCAATGACACGCGGGCAGGCCGAACGGCTGATGCCGCTGCTGGAAGAGGTGCTGGCGACAGGCGGCGTCACATGGGCGGATCTGGATGCCATCGGTGTCGGCGTCGGCCCCGGCAATTTCACCGGTATCCGCATTGCCGTTTCCGCCGCCCGAGGTCTGGCGCTGGGTCTTGGCGTTCCGGCCGTGGGCATCGACGGTTTTGACGCCCGCGCCGCCACAGGAACCCTGCCCGGCATTCCCGCCCCGCGTGATCAGGTCTATGCCGCCCTACCGGATCAGGCACCGCGTCTGATGCCCCGCGAGGAAGCCGAAGAGGCCGCGCGCGGTGCCGGGCTGACCTTTGCGCCCGAGGCCTCTCCCGCAGGGCTGGCCGAGGCGATCGCGCGTCTGGCAGCCGCCCGGATGGATCAGGACACCGCCGCCCCCGCGCCCCTCTATCTGCGCGCTGCCGATGCCGCCCCCGCGCGCGATACCCCGCCTGCGCTGATTGATGGCTGACGCCGTGGCCTCTGCCCCAGCCACAGACGACATGGCCAAGACCCACGCAGCGGCCTTTACCCAGTCGCGCCCATGGAGCGCTGCGGAATTCGCCGACCTCCTGGACAGCCCCCTGACCTTTGCAATCGGTGATGCCCGCTGTTTCGCCCTTGTCCGCGTCATCGCGGATGAAGCCGAGTTGCTGACCATCGCCACCCACCCCGCGCACCAGCGCCAGGGTCTGGCCCGGCAGGTGATGCAGGACTGGCAGGATCTCGCCCGCACACGCGGCGCCGCCGAAGCCTTTCTGGAGGTGGCCGCCGACAATACCCCGGCGCAGGCGCTCTACCAGGCATGCGGATTCGCCACTTGCGGCACCCGGCCCGGTTATTATGCCCGCAAAGGCGCCGCCCCTGTGGACGCGGTGCTTATGCGGTGCAGCTTACGTTAGGCCACCCGTATGGAATTCCACCGTTTGGTCAAAAAGCGGTTGACCCTGCCGCGATGCTGCGGGCTAAATTGCCGCACCTCTATTCGTCCCGGTCACATAACGCACCGGGCAGCCCAACGGCGGCTGTGACAATCATAAAACACAACTGGGAGTATTCTAATGAGCCTGATGAAAACCCTGATGGGCGGCTCGGCCGCACTGGCCGTCACTGCGGGCGCGGCCCTGGCGGATCCGGCGCTGATCTTTGACCTTGGCGGCAAATTCGACAAATCCTTCAACGAAGCGGCCTTCATGGGCGCAAAACGCTGGGCCGATGAAACCGGCGGTAGCTTCCGCGAAATCGAGCTGCAGTCCGAAGCCCAGCGCGAGCAGGCCCTGCGCCGTTTTGCCGAAGCCGGCTCCAACCCGATCGTGATGGCGGGCTTTGCCTTTGCTGACGCGCTGGGCCAGGTGGCTGCGGATTACCCAGACACCAAATTCACCATCATCGACATGGTCGTGGACGCGCCCAACGTGCGCTCGGTTGTCTTCAACGAGCACGAGGGCTCCTACCTCGTCGGCATGATGGCAGCTGAGGCCTCCAAATCCGGCACCGTCGGCTTCATCGGTGGCATGGACATCCCGCTGATCCGCAAATTCGCCTGTGGGTATGCCCAGGGCGTGATGGCCGCCAACCCCGACGCCAAGGTGATCGCCAACATGACCGGCACCACCCCGGCGGCCTGGAATGACCCGGTCAAGGGCTCCGAGCTGACCAAGGCGCAGATCAGCCAGGGCGCTGACGTGGTCTATGCCGCAGCAGGCGGCACCGGCGTGGGCGTGCTGCAAACCGCTGCGGATGAGGACATCCTGTCGATCGGCGTGGACAGCAACCAGAACCACCTGCACCCGGGCAAGGTCCTGACCTCGATGATGAAACGCGTGGACAACGCGGTTTACGAGGCCTTCAGCGATGGCGCCGACATGGAAACCGGTTTCTCGGTCATGGGGCTGGCCAATGGCGGCGTCGGCTACGCGCTCGACGACAACAACGCGCCGCTGGTTTCGGACGAGATGAAAGCCATGGTGGACGCTGCAGCGGCCAAGATCGCCTCGGGCGAGCTGAAGGTGCATGACTACATGTCCGACGACAGCTGCCCGGCGCTGTCGTTCTGATCGGCAACCGCTCTGGCCCGGCCTGAAAAGGCATAGCCAGAGCCCACTTTGCCCGGAGGCTGCCGCAACGCCGCCTCCGGGTTTGGTTTTTCCATCCCATCCGAGGGACGCACCGCCGCACCGGTATCCGCCCCCTGCGCATCACACCGGCCTCCCCCCGGTCCGCGCCCCCGCATGTTGAGGAGCCAGAATGACGGCACCAGCGATTGAACTGAAAGGCATCTCCAAGGCCTTTGGCCCCGTCCAGGCCAACAAGGACATCTCCATCAGCGTCGCCCCCGGCACGATCCACGGGATCATCGGCGAAAACGGCGCCGGAAAATCCACCCTGATGAGCATCCTTTACGGCTTCTACAAGGCCGATAGCGGCGAGGTCTGGATTAACGGCAAGAAGACCGAGATCCCAGACAGCCAGGCCGCCATTTCCGCCGGGATCGGCATGGTGTTCCAGCATTTCAAGCTGGTCGAGAATTTCACGGTGCTGGAAAACATCGTTCTGGGCGCCGAGGACAGCGGGCTGTTGATGCCCTCGTTGACCCGCGCCCGCAAGGAGCTGAAGGCGCTGGAAGAGGAATACGAACTCTTCGTGGACCCGGACAAGCGCATCGACGAGATCGGCGTCGGCATGCAGCAGCGGGTGGAGATCCTGAAGGCGCTGTACCGCAAGGCCGAGATCCTGATCCTTGACGAACCCACCGGCGTTCTGACCCCGGCAGAGGCCGACCAGCTGTTCCGTATCCTTGACCGGCTGCGCGCCGAGGGCAAGACGATCATCCTGATCACCCACAAGCTGCGCGAGATCATGGAGGCGACCGACACGGTCAGCGTCATGCGCCGCGGCGAGATGACCGCAACGGTAAAAACCGCCGAGACCAGCCCCGAACATCTGGCCGAACTGATGGTGGGCCGCAAGGTGCTGCTGCGCGTGGACAAGGTCCCCGCGAAGCCCGGCAAGCCGATCCTGGAAGTCGAGAACCTGCGCGTCGTGGACGAGGCGGGCGTTGAGCGGGTCAAAGGTATCGACCTCAATGTGCGCGCCGGAGAGATCCTTGGCATCGCCGGGGTTGCGGGCAATGGCCAGTCAGAGCTGCTGGAAGTTCTGGGCGGCATGCGCCCCGGCACCGGTACGATCCGCCTCAATGGTACGCCGCTGCCGCTGTCTGGCGCCGGATCGGACGGGCGGGCACGCCGCGCCGCCCATGTGGCCCATGTCCCTGAAGACCGACAGCGCGAAGGGCTGATCATGGATTTCCACGCCTGGGAAAACGTCGCCTTTGGCTATCACCACGCGCCGGAATACCAGCGGGGCCTTCTGATGGACAACGCTGCCCTGCGCGCCGACACCGCTGCGAAGATGGAGAAATTCGACGTGCGCCCGCCAGATCCCTGGCTGGCCGCCAAAAGTTTTTCCGGCGGCAACCAGCAGAAGATCGTCGTCGCCCGTGAAATCGAGCGCAATCCCGACCTCTTGCTGATCGGCCAGCCCACTCGCGGCGTCGATATCGGCGCTATCGAATTCATTCACAAGCAGATCGTGCACCTGCGCGATGAGGGCAAGGCGATCCTCCTGGTCTCGGTCGAGCTGGAAGAGATCCTGTCCCTGTCGGACCGGGTCGCGGTGATGTTTGACGGTATGATCATGGGCGAACGCCCTGCCGATCAGACCGACGAAAAGGAACTCGGCCTGATGATGGCCGGTGTCGCGGGGGAGGCCGCGTAAATGGAAAAGATGCCGAAATGGGCCGATGTGGTCCTGATCCCGCTGATCAGCCTGATACTGGCGGCCCTCCTCTCTGCCCTCGTAATCCTGGCCATCGGCGAGGATCCGATTGCTGCGGTCAAGATGATGGTAACCGGCGCGCTCGGCTCCACCTATGGCTGGGGCTACACGCTTTATTATGCGACCAATTTCCTGTTCACCGGCCTTGCGGTCGCCGTCGCCTTCCACGCCCGCATGTTCAACATCGGCGGCGAAGGTCAGGCGATGCTGGGGGGGCTTGGCGTTGCGCTTGTCTGCCTTTACATCCCCTGGCCGCACTGGTCGCTGGCGCTGATCTTTGCCTCCCTTGGCGCCGCCCTCTTTGGGGCCGCCTGGGCTGCCATACCGGCCTATCTTCAGGCCAAGCGCGGCAGCCATATCGTCATCACAACCATCATGTTCAACTTCATCGCAGCCGCGGTTCTGAACTATATGCTGGTCAATGTGCTGAAGCCCGCAGGGGCCATGGATCCAGCCACAGCCCGCTTTGCCGAAGCTGTTCACCTGCCAAGCCTGCACGAGCTTCTGGCCCCATTCGGTATCGCCTTTTCCAAATCGGCACCGGCCAACGTAAGCCTTCTGGTGGCCGTTGCCGCCTGCGTGGTGGTCTGGCTGCTGATCTGGCGTACGCGGCTGGGGTATGAAATCCGCGCCTATGGCCATTCCGAACCCGGCGCTCTTTATGCCGGGATCTCTCCGGTGAAGATCATCATGATCTCGATGCTGATCTCGGGTGGGCTTGCGGGCATGATGGCGATCAACAACGTCATGGGCGAGGCCGAGCGTCTGGTTTTGAACTCTACCGAGGGCGCTGGTTTCATCGGCATCGCCGTGGCGCTGATGGGGCGCAACCATCCCTTTGGCGTTTTCCTGGCCGCGATCCTCTTTGGCTTCCTCTATCAGGGCGGCGCGGAACTGGCGCTCTGGACCTCGATCCCGCGCGAATTGATCGTCGTCATTCAGGCGCTGGTCATCCTCTTTACCGGCGCGCTGGACAATATGGTGCGGATACCGCTTGAAAAGATCTTCCTTGCATTGCGGAAGGAGAAAGCCTGATGGAATTCCTGACCATCATTCAGGTGCTGGACAGCACCGTCCGTCTGGCGACGCCGCTGCTATTGGCCTGCCTGGCCGGCCTGTTCTCAGAGCGCGCGGGCATCTTTGACATCGGCCTTGAAGGCAAGATGCTGATGGCCGCCTTTCTGTCCGCTGCAGTGGCCGCAGTCACCGGCAATGTCTGGCTGGGACTGCTCGCGGGCATCGCCTCCTCGCTGGTGCTGGCTGGGCTGCACGGGGTGGCCTCGATCACCTTTCGGGGCAACCAGCTGATTTCAGGCGTTGCCATCAACTTCCTTGCCGCCGGCATGACCGTGCTGATCGCGCAGGACTGGTTCCAGCAGGGCGGACGCACGCCTTCGCTGCTGACCGAGGGCCGCTTTGGCGGGATTGAGCTGCCCTTTGCCATCGGCCCCAGCGATGCCGAGGCCACGGGCCGCCCCCTGTCCAAGCTGATCGCCGAGGCAGGCCCGCTGCATCAGGTCTATTCCGAGCTGCTCTCCGGGCATTCCATCCTCGTCTATGCCGCCTTCCTCGCGGTGCCGCTCACCTGGTGGGTGCTGTTCCGCACCCGCTTTGGCCTGCGTCTGCGCGCGGTCGGGGAAAACCCGGCAGCGGTGGACACGGCCGGTGTTTCGGTGGTGGGGCTGCGGTTTGCCGCCGTTGCGATTTGCGGCCTTCTGTGTGGCATCGCGGGCGCCTATCTGGCGACGGCCCTGCAGGCCGGTTTCGTGAAAGACATGACCGCCGGTCGTGGCTTCATCGCGCTGGCGGCGCTGATCTTTGCCAAATGGCGGCCCTGGCACGCGATGGGCGCCTGCCTGCTATTCGGCCTGTTGCAAGCGGTCGCGCTACGGTTTCAGAATATCGAACTGGGCAGCGTTACCATTCCGGTGCAGGTGATGGACGCCCTGCCCTATATCCTGACCGTGGTGATCCTGGCCGGTTTCGTCGGCAAGGCCATTCCGCCCCGCGCCGGCGGCGAACCTTACGTGAAGGAGCGCTAAGAGCGCACCGCTCACATAGCTGCATGACCCAGTCAAACCGCCCGGCCCTACGCCGGGCGGTTTTGCGTTTTACACGTGCCCTTCCCCCTCACCCGGGGCAATAAGTCCAGATTGATCCCGATTATCGGTCCTGAATGCTGCGGGGCGGCATCGCCAGTTGATTTTGCACCAGCAAAGGGGTCTAAATTGAGTATGCAGATCTACCTTCCCATCGCCGAGGTTTCGGTCAATGCCTTCCTTCTTCTGGGGCTGGGTGGGCTGGTGGGTATCCTTTCCGGGATGTTCGGCGTCGGCGGTGGATTTCTGATGACGCCGCTGTTGTTCTTCATCGGCATTCCGCCTGCTGTGGCGGTGGCGACCGAGGCCAACCAGATCGTCGCCTCCTCCTTTTCCGGCGTCCTTGCCCATTTTCGAAGGCGCACCGTCGATATCAAGATGGGGCTTGTGCTGCAGGCCGGTGGTCTTCTTGGCGCCGCGCTCGGCGTGGTGGTCTTTAACCATCTGAAACAGATGGGTCAGGTCGATCTGCTGGTGAAGCTCTGCTACGTCGTCTTTCTTGGCGTCGTTGGCGGGTTGATGTTCATCGAAAGCCTCAGCGCCCTGCGCAAATCCCGCAAATCGGGCGGCGCGCCCGCAGCGCGGCGGCAGCGCAGCTGGGTGCATGCCCTGCCCTTCAAGATGCGGTTCCGCACCTCCGGGCTTTATATCTCGGTGATCCCGCCGGTTCTGGTCGGCGTCGCTGTCGGCATTCTGGCCGCGATCATGGGCGTGGGCGGCGGTTTCATCATGGTGCCCGCAATGATCTATATCCTCGGCATGCCGACCAAGGTGGTGGTCGGAACCTCGCTGTTCCAGATCATCCTCGTCACCGCCTTTACCACCATGCTGCACGCCACCACCAACTTTACCGTGGACATCGTGCTGGCCGTGCTCCTATTGGTTGGCGGCGTCGTCGGGGCACAGATCGGCACCCGCATCGGCACCTATCTCAAGGCCGAACAGCTGCGGATCCTGCTGGCGCTGATGGTGCTGCTGGTCTGCGGTAAACTGGGGCTTGAGCTTCTTATTCAGCCGGACGAGCTGTTCTCGCTCGGCGTGGCAGGAGGTCACTGATGACGCCGCTCTTCCGCCTGTTGCTAATTGCCCTGCTCAGCCTTCCTGCGGTTCTCGCTTCCCCGGGTCGCGCTAACGAGCGCGAAGCGGTTGTGCTTGGCCTCAGCCAGAACCGCGTCGCCATCACCGCCGATTTTGACGGCTCTGAAATCCTGGTTTTCGGCGCGGTGAAACGCGACACTCCGATCCCGGCGGATGCGCCGCCGCTCGAAGTGATCGTCACCGTGTCTGGCCCCTCCGCCCCGGTCACCGTGCGTCGCAAGGAAAAGAAGCTTGGCATCTGGGTCAATGTTGACAGCGTGCTGGTCGACTCCGCGCCTAGCTTTTACGCCGTAGCCACCAGCGCCCCCTTCGGCGCGGTTCTGACGGATATCGAGGACCTGCGCCACAAGGTATCGGTCGAACGCGCCATCCGCTCGGTCGGGGCCGCGATGAACATCCGCGGCGCCCAGGATTTTGCCGAGGCCGTGGTGCGCATCCGCCGCGAGGAAGGGCTTTACTCCCTGCGGCCCAGCACCGTCACCGTGGACCAGCAAACCCTGTTCCGCACCGCGATCGACATGCCCGCGAACCTGACCGAGGGCGCCTATACCACCCGCGTGCTGCTGACCCGCGGCGGCGAGGTCGTCTCTAGCTATGAAACCGCAATCGACGTGCGCAAGGTCGGGCTGGAACGGTTCCTCTACGCCCTCTCGCGCGAACGGCCCTTCATTTACGGGATCATGTCACTGGTCATTGCCGTCCTTGCTGGCTGGGGCGCCTCGGCAGCCTTCCAGCTGCTGCGCGACCGGTAGGAGCGTCAATTCATGCCGTTTCGCAGTCTAAACAGCCAGTCGGATTGCCACCTTGGCAATCAGATGTATCGCGCAATGGGACAGCAAGCATGATCGCCTATGTCACCGTCGGAGCTGACGATATCACGCGTGCCAAACAGTTCTATTCTGCCTTCCTACCTACCCTTGGCTATGGGCTATCGGAGGGACCTGAAGGTCTAAGCTATGCCCTGCCAGTGGAGCCGGGCCAGTCTCCTGCTCTGCCTGATTTCTACGTCAAACCGCCCTTCGATGGAGAGGCGGCCTCGGCTGGCAATGGCGCCATGGTGGCCTTTGAGGCGCGCAGCCAGAAACAGGTGCGCGCCCTCCATGCCGCCGCGCTGGCCGCAGGAGGCTCTGACGAAGGGCCGCCAGGATTTCGTGACACCTATGGCCCCCGGTTCTTTGTCGGCTACTTGCGCGATCCACAAGGCAACAAGATAGCATTGTTTTCCAGCAACCCGAACGAGCCGGGACGAGACGGTTAGCCCAGGTCTTCAAGGGCGACAGGATCACGACCTCTCGAAACAGGCAGCGCGCCATGCGCGGTGCCCGGCCCAACGGGATGAGAGCGGCGCAAGCAGCTTGAAGACGGGCGGGAGTGCCCCGCCCTGCCGTCCTCAGCCGCGGCCGATATAGGGCATCTTGGTGGCCATCACCGTCATGAACTGCACATTGGCCTCCAGCGGCAATTCAGCCATATGCAGCACCGACCGCGCCGCATCCGCCACATCAAAGGTGTCCATCGGCGCGGCCTCGGGATTGGCCTCGGCATGGCGATGGGCCAGATCCTCCACCATCGGGGTGCGGGCATTGCCGATGTCGATCTGCCCGCAGGCGATATCAAAGGGCCGACCGTCCAGCGAGATGCTGCGGGTCAGCCCGGTGATCGCCGATTTGGTGGCCGCATAGGGCGCCGAGCCGGGACGCGGCACATGGGCAGCGATGGAACCGTTGTTGATGATCCGTCCGCCCTGCGGTGCCTGATGGCGCATCTGCCGAAAGGCCGCCCGCGCCGCCAGGAACATGCCCGTGAGGTTCACATTGACCGAGGCATGCCAATCCTCCAGCGCGATCTCATCGATGGTGCCGGGGGGCGTGAAGATGCCCGCGTTGTTGAACAGCACATCCAGCCGTCCGGCCTGCATGGCAAAGCTGTTGACCGCATGATCCACGGCGGTGGCATCGGTGACATCGGCAGGCAGCACATAGGCCCGGTCGTGCCCCAGCGCCACATCCGCCAGCTTGTCCGCGCGCCGGGCCAGCAGGCCCACGGTCCAGCCTTGGGTCAGGAACTGTTCGGCCACCGCCCGGCCAATGCCAGAGCTGGCGCCGGTGATCAGGATTGTCTTGTTGCTCATAACGCGGTTTCCTCCTCTGCCTCGAGTGTCAGCGCCGCCACCGGTGCGGCGCGCAGATCGTCCACCCGGAGCGGCCCGGTGGGTTTGGCCAGCCGGTTGCGCACCACCCAGATCAGCCGCTCCTGCGCCCGGGTGATCGCCACATAAGCGAGCCGTTTCCACAGCGGCTGACCGGCCTCGACCCGGCCCATGCGCGCGGCGGCGTAGATATCGGGGGCAAAGACCTGCGCGGTCTCCCATTGCGAGCCCTGCGCCTTGTGAATGGTCACCGCCGCCCCATGCAGAAAGGTCGCCCCCATGCGCGCGGCAAAGGGGATGAAGGGCTCTTCCTCGTCCGGTTTTTCGATCTTCACGATGGAAGCGGCCGAGACCTGCGGATCCTCGGCGCCCATCACGTGCAGGCGGGAAAATCCGGGCTTGCGGCCGGGGCCGAGGTAGATCACCTGCGCCCCCTTGATCAGCCCGCGCGCTTCAAGATCCAGACGTTTCTTGCGGTGTTTCAGCGGCAGTTCGATGCCATCGCAGATCAAAGGTTCGCCTTCGATCAGCGCATCCTCGGGCGCCCCATGGACGCTGCGGAAGGCGTTGATCAGGCGGATGCGGGTGTTGTTGCGCCAGACCAGCACCGGAGAGCGCGCCATCAGGTCGACCTCGACCCGCTGCCCCCAGACCACGCGCTCGTCGCGGCGGGCGGTGTCTTCGACCATGCGCTCGAAATCCTCGAACCCCAGCTGTGGATCGGCCAGCGCATGGGCGAGATCCAGAATGGGGTTATCGGCCTCCTGCCGGTGAATGCGGCTCAGCACCAATTTGCGCGTCTCTGGCAGCCCGTCAAAGACCATGGCGCCGGATTGGTTCACCGGTGCCAGCTGCGCCGGGTCGCCAAACAGCAGCAGGGTCGGGAAAATCTCTTTGAGATCGCTGAACTGACGGTCATCCAGCATCGAGGCTTCATCGACAAAGCCGATGTCCAGCGGATCCTCGCGGCGTTTCCAGCCGGTGATGAAATCGGAGCCGCGCAGCCCGGCCGCCGCCAGCGCCCCGGGGATCGATTTGTTGCGCTCGTAAAAGGCCGCCGCGCGGGCCAGCGCCTCTTCGGTAAGACCTTCGATATCAGGCTCTTCGCCGTTTCCGGCCAACCATTCCGCGATGCGTTCGTATTCGGGATCGTAGACCGGCGTGTAGAGAATCCGGTGAATGGTGGTCGCGGGCACCCCGCGCAGCCGCAGCACGCTGGCTGCCTTGTTGGTGGGGGCCAGAATCGCAAGGGTGCGCTTGCCGCTTTTCTTGCGACTTTCGTAATCGCCCGACACCACTTCGACGCCGGCATCTTCCAGCGCCTTGTAAAGCTCGGCCAGCAGCAGGGTCTTGCCCGATCCCGCCTTGCCGATCACCGCCATCACCCCGGCATCGCCGCGCGGCGGATGCAGCAGACCATCGTCCAGATCCACCCCGGCCTGGTGCAAAAGCGCGGTCACGCTGTCAAAAGCGGCGGCCTGATCGTCGGAGAATTGAATAAGCGGCTTTGTCATGGCGCGACCCTACAGCTGCGGGGTCGGCTGCACCAGATGCAACCGGCCCCGTGGCATGTGGGGTCGCAAGACAGACCCGAGTCCTAGCCAGTCAGCGCCATCTGCTTCATCGGGTCGGCACCGCCAAAGGAGCGGTCGAACCACAGCCGCGACAGCTCGGGCGCGATGCCCGCGCGGCTGGCCACCATGTCATAGCTGTCCGGAGTGAACTCCCACAGACCGACGTTGATCTGGTCACGACCTTCTCCCTCGGTGCCCAGAACCTCGGGGCTGGAGCCGATGGCGCGATAGATCCGGATCATCCGACGGTCAAAGACACCGACGAAATGGCGGATGCCGAAATTGCGCATGATCTCACCCCCGCCCAACATCAGCGCACCCGCCACCTTGGACGGCGCATTGCGCGACAGGCAGAACCGGGTACATTCCCAGATCAGCGGGCTGGTGATCGGACTGCCGCCAGTGAGATGGCCAAAAATTTCGTTCACCATCACGCGCCCGGTGGTCGGCAAAAACCGCATGGAGCCGCCATGGCTGCCATCCGGCATTTCCCAGATCACATAAAGCGGATCCAGCGCATCGTATTGATCGCGTTCCTGTCCGTTGGCATCGACGCTGACCTCCCAGCCCAGACGGGTGCGGAATTGGTCGGCGCGATCCTGAAACATGGAGCGGGCCAGTTCAGGATGTTTATGCAGGTCGTGTCCGTAGATATAGCGAAGCATTTTTTCGTCCCCTTTTGCTTGAAATGCAGGGGGAGCTTACGCCCAGAAGGCGATGCGCCAAAGACATTAACGAATTCATAAGATTGGATTTGAGCAGATTTTCGCGCCCGGATCAGACAACGATAAAGCCGCAGCTTAATGCGCGGGCAATTGCATGAGTCGTATTCAGCGCGCCGAGTTTAAATCGAGCACTTTCAATGTAAACGCGCAAGGTATGTTCCGAAATTGAAAGCGTTTGTGCGACCTGCGCACGGCTGTAACCAATTGCCAGCAGGGTCAGTGCATCAATTTCCCTTGGCGACAGGGTTTGGGCCTGTTCCGGGCCGCGATCAGGTTCGAATTCCAGCGCTTTGCGGTTGAAATAATGCGCCATCAGAATCAGTTCGCGGCTGTGGGCTTCGGTGAATTCTTCCCAGTCCTCATCTGAGCAATTGTGATTGACGGTAAAGAGCGCGAATTGCCCGTTGGGACCGCGAATCGGAATTGAATAACCCTGATTTCCGACCCCATGCGCCAGCGCGTCTTTCAGAAAAATACGCGCCGATTTGGTGGACCAGTCGAGCCGCTTCCAATCGACCGGATGAAACCGCTGATAACAACCAATGATGACCGGATCGGTCCGCAGATAGCCCTGCTCCAGATAGCGCTGGACCCAGACATCATCATAGGTGCCACAGCCGTATTGCTCGCCTGCGCTATCGACCCAGTGATAGACGATATGATCGATCTCAAAGGCATCCCGGACGCGCTCGGTGATCTTTTGCAGACCCTCAAGTGTCGTGGTGGCATCCAAGTCCTCCAGGATGCCGTCCAGATCTACCGTTTTCCCCATAGGATCGCGTACCGTTGTCATCAAGCTGAGGCGTGATCTCTGCATAAGCAATATCCAGCGCGATATCGAGCTGGTCGCCTAGCCTCCCCAGACCTTTTGCAGCGGCAACCTCTCTGAGGTCAACGAGAACGTCCAGAATCCATTCATTTTTTGCCATATCGGCCCCCCCTTGAGCCTATGTCACCCAAGGACAGCCTAATTTTGCGAGAATTTTTCGTATATTCGCAGATTTTCCTTCCCCAGAAATGGTGAGGAAAGCCCTGAGCAACATTCTGAAATTGTTATATTTTAAGATTCAGAAAGCAAAAAAGAGCGAACCACTTGAAATGATTCGCTCTTCTGATTTTCAGCAATAGAAACCCGGCAGGGCGGGATTATTTGCCCGCTTCGAGAACGTCCTCAAGGGTGCGAAGACCAGTCTTGGGCGCCTGCACCAGAACCGACATATTGCCGGGCAGATGTTCGTTGCGCAGCATCTTCATGTGCGCCTCAGGCAGGTCGTTCCAGGTGAACACTTCGGACATGCAGGGATCAAGACGACGCTCCAGCATCAGCTTGTTCGCGGAAGACGCCTGTTTCAGGTGGGCAAAGTGGCTGCCCTGCAGGCGCTTCTGGTGCATCCACATGTAGCGCACATCGAGCGTCAGGTTATAGCCGGTGGTGCCTGCACAGATCACCACCATGCCGCCTTTTTTGCAGACAAAGGTGGAGACCGGGAAGGTCGCCTCACCGGGGTGTTCGAACACCATGTCGACGTTCACGCCCTTGCCGGTGATTTCCCAGATCGCGGCGCCGAACTTGCGCGCTTCCTTGAACCAGGCGGCATATTCCGGGGTGTTGACCGTCGGCATCTGGCCCCAGCAGTTGAAGTCCTTGCGGTTCAGAACGCCCTTGGCACCCAGGCCCATGACGAACTCCCGCTTGCTCTCGTCCGAGATCACGCCGATGGCGTTGGCGCCGGCGGTGTTGATCAGCTGGATCGCGTAGGAGCCAAGACCACCCGACGCGCCCCAGACCAGAACGTTCTGGCCCGGCTTCAGGTCGTGCGGCTCGTGGCCGAACAGCATGCGGTAGGCGGTGGCCAGCGTCAGCGTGTAGCAGGCGCTTTCTTCCCAGGTCAGGTGCTTGGGGCGCGGCATCAGCTGCTGGGCCTGCACATTGGTGAACTGAGCAAAGGAGCCATCGGGAGTTTCATAGCCCCAGATACGCTGGCTCGGCGAATACATCGGGTCGCCGCCGTTGCATTCCTCGTCGTCGCCGTCGTCCTGGTTGCAATGCACCACGACCTCGTCGCCGACTTTCCAGCGCTTCACCTTGGAACCAACCGCCCAGACGATACCCGCGGCATCGGAGCCGGCGATGTGATAGGGCGCCTTGTGACCGTCAAAGGGCGAGATCGGCTTGCCCAGCGCGGCCCAGACACCGTTGTAGTTGACGCCGGCGGCCATCACCAGGACCAGCACCTCGTGGCTGTCCAGCTCGGGCACATCCACCACTTCCTCGACCATGGCAGTGTTCGGCTCACCGTGGCGCTCCTTGCGGATGGTCCAGGCGTACATCTTCTTGGGGACGTAACCCATCGGAGGGATTTCGCCCATCTCATAGAGATCCTTCTCGGGCGCCTCGTAGGACAGAACGTCGGTCTGCGTGTCCAGAGCCATGATGGCCTCCTTCGTTAAAACGGTTTTGCCGCAATGCAGAATCGCGGGTCTACCTAGGGAATAAAAACGGCAAGGTAATAATGCAACCCCATTTGAGGTTGTTTTGTAATTTTATGACCTCGCAGACGCAGAAACTTCCTTGGCGTCTGCAGCATCCGTAGGCAGGGCCGCTGCAGGCAGCAGGTGACGAATGGAGTTGGCATAGTAGGTCAGCAGGTCCCGTTTGGCGGGCACCGGCACGTAACGCCCGTGTTCGGAGCGCAGAATGCCGCGCCGCACCAGGATCCGCAGCGCTGTTTCAACCGCATAGGACCGGCTGTCGCGGGGCAGATGAATATGGGAGAGTGGCATCCGCTCCAGCAGCGCCGCAAGCCGCTGTTCCAGCGCGCTGCGCGTCATTGCGCCTTCGGACAGCAGCAACCAGCAGACCGCGGGCACCGGCAGTACCGGTACGATATCACCGATCCGCTCCATCAGCTCCTGCGACAGGGGTTCGGGTAGATCTGACGCCGTGACCGGCCCAGAAGGATCGGCAGCCTGCTGCGCGGCGGTGAATTCCGCAAGGCTCAAAGGGCGGCCAAAGTTCACCGCAGCATAGCCGAACCGGTGATAGCGACCGGTCATCCACAGCCACAGCTGCCGCAGCATCCGCGCCATCACCACGCCGATACGGGCGCGGAACCGGCGCTCTCCGGCGCGCCCGGCCGAGGTCAGGATCTTGTCCTCCAGCACCCAGTCGTAATTCAGCCCCACCGGCACAAAGACCACATCCCGCCCCGCCCCGGCCGGGTCCCGCGCGTCGACAATGTATTTCAGCAGCCCAAGACGCGGCGGCGCCAGCGCGCCGTCCAGGCTAAGCCCCCCTTCGGGGAACATCGCCTGCGTCGCGCCGCCCTGCGTGGCAAGGCGCACATAGGTGGCCAGCACCCGGCGATAGAGTTCATTGCGGGATTTGCGACGGATGAAATAGGCCCCCATGGCCCGGATCAACCGCGACAGCGGCCAGACCCGCGCCCACTCCCCCACCGCATAAGACAGGGCCGAGCGCCGCGCTGCCAGATAGGTGATCAGCACGTAATCCATGTTGCTGCGGTGGTTCATCACAAAAACCAGCGTTGCCTCCGGGTCGATGCGACGCAGCGCCTCTTCGTCCTGATGGCCCAGACGCACCCGGTAGATCGCATTGGACAGCCAGCGCGTGACGCGAATGGCAAAGCTGAAATAGGTGAAGGCGGAAAAGGACGGAACGATCTCGCGCGCATAGCGGCGTGCCTCTTCAAAGGCGACGTTGTCGGGAATGCCTTCCGCCGCCGCGTGATCGGCCACCGCCTGCGCCACCTGCGGATCATAGATCAGCCGCTGGATCATGTCATAGCGCCGCGCAAGGCGGAATGGCTCGATCGGGCGCTCCAGCCGCTGGTTGAGCCGTGCCACCGCCCGTTCCAGCCGCCGCCGGAAGAACCAGCGCACGGATGGAAACAGGAAATGCGAGGCAAAGGTGACCGCAGCAAACAGCAGGATCAGCACAAACAGCCAAAGCGGAAGCTCTACGGTACTCGTCATGGCCCGACTGTGGCAGCAAAGGCCTGCACGGGCAATTGTAACGCAGGATCAGCACCTGACGCAGTGTTCGCCGCAACGCAGCGAATTGACATGGGTTTATTATTCCGCTTTACATCGCCACAGCGAAATAAAATTACCCACCACAGAATCGCGAGGCCCCGCCCATGTCGCAGACGCAGAATGACCGCAAAGCCGATCGTCCCTGGCTGATCCGGACCTATGCCGGACACTCCACCGCCGAGGCCTCCAACGCGCTGTACCGCTCGAACCTGGCCAAGGGCCAGACCGGCCTGTCCGTCGCCTTCGACCTGCCGACCCAGACTGGCTATGACAGTGATCACGTCCTGGCGCGCGGCGAGGTGGGCAAGGTCGGTGTGCCGGTCAGCCACCTGGGCGACATGCGTACTCTCTTCGACCAGATCCCGCTGGAGCAGATGAATACCTCGATGACGATCAACGCGACCGCGCCCTGGCTGTTGTCGCTTTATATCGCCGTGGCCGAGGAACAGGGCGCTGACATCAGCAAACTGCAAGGCACGGTACAAAACGATCTGATCAAGGAATACCTGTCGCGCGGCACCTATATCTGCCCACCGAAACCCAGCCTCAAGATGATCGCGGATGTGGCTGAATACTGCTACACTAATGTGCCCAAGTGGAACCCGATGAACGTCTGCTCCTACCACCTGCAAGAGGCCGGCGCGACGCCCGAGCAGGAGCTGGCCTTTGCGCTGGCCACCGCACAGGCGGTTCTGGACGAGCTGCGCCCGCGTATCGCACCCGAGGATTTCCCGGCGCTGGTGGGGCGGATCTCGTTCTTTGTGAACGCAGGCATCAGGTTCGTCACCGAGATGTGCAAGATGCGCGCCTTTGTCGATCTCTGGGACGAGATCTGCGAAAAGCGCTATGGCGTCGACAACCCGAAATTCCGTCGCTTCCGCTATGGCGTGCAGGTGAACTCCCTTGGCCTGACCGAGCAGCAGCCAGAAAATAACGTCTACCGTATCCTGATCGAAATGCTGGCGGTGACGCTCTCGAAAAAGGCACGCGCCCGCGCCGTGCAGCTGCCCGCCTGGAACGAGGCATTGGGCCTGCCCCGCCCCTGGGATCAGCAGTGGTCGATGCGCATGCAGCAGATCCTGGCCTATGAGACCGACCTTCTGGAATACGAGGACCTTTTCGACGGCAACCCAGCGGTAGACCGCAAGGTCGAGGAACTGAAAGACGGCGCCCGCGCCGAGCTGGCGAACCTTGATTCCATGGGCGGCGCCGTTGCCTCGATCGAGTACATGAAATCGCGGCTGGTGGATTCCAACGCCGAACGTCTGAACCGGATCGAGCGGAACGAAACCGTCGTGGTCGGTGTCAACCGCTGGACCGAGGGCGAACCCTCGCCGCTGCAGACCGAAGATGGCGGCATCATGGTCGTCGATCCTGCCGTAGAGCAGCAGCAGATCTCCCGCCTCAACACCTGGCGCGCCGAACGCGACAATGCCGCCGTAGAGCAGGCGCTGGCCGCACTGCGTCAGGCGGCCAAGGACGGCAGCAACATCATGGAACCCTCCATCGCGGCAGCCAAGGCAGGCGTCACCACCGGAGAATGGGCCGAGGAAATGCGCAAGGCCTATGGCACCTATCGCGGCCCGACTGGCGTCTCCGGCTCCCCCTCGAACAAGACCGAGGGTCTTGAAGAACTGCGCGATGCCGTCAACGCGGTCAGCGACCAGCTGGGACGGCGGCTCAAGTTCGTGGTCGGCAAACCCGGCCTTGATGGTCACTCCAACGGCGCCGAGCAGATCGCCTTCCGCGCCCGCGACTGCGGCATGGACATCACCTATGACGGTATCCGCATGACGCCCCAGGAACTGGTGGCTCAGGCTCAGAAGGACGACGCCCATGTGATCGGCCTGTCGATCCTGTCCGGCAGCCACCTGCCGCTGGTCGAGGACATGATGCAGCTGCTGCGCGATGCCGGGCTGGATCACATTCCGGTGGTTGTCGGCGGTATTATTCCCGATGACGATGCCGAACGGTTGAAAAAAATGGGAGTGGCGCGGGTCTATACGCCAAAAGATTTCGAGCTAAATTCAATTATGAGCGACATTGTCGACCTTGCAAAACCACCCGCGATTGCATCTTAATGGGTTGATCACGATTTTTTTCCCAAAATGGGGAAAATTCCGCTAATATTTCCGGGTCAATATCGTCATATAGGGCCGCACGAAAAATCGGGTGTGGCCCTAACGATCCGGAGTATCACAATGAGCATTGATCTTTCTTCCATGTCGCGCAGCGAACTTGTTGAGCTGAAATCTCAAATTGATGCGGCAATTAAATCGGCAGAAATCCGCGAACGTCAGGAAGCCCTGAAAGCCGCCGAAGCCGCTGCTGCCAAATACGGTTTTGCTCTGGAAGAGATTACCGGTGGCAACCAGCGTGGCGGCGGTAAAAAACAAAAAGCGGCCGCCAAATACCGCAATCCGAACAATCCCGAAGAAACCTGGAGCGGCCGTGGCCGTAAACCGCACTGGGTGCATGCTGCCCTGACCGCCGGAATGGATATCTCGGATCTGGAAATCTGATCCTGACCGGACTGGAGAAACGCAGTGACAATCCATATTGGCGCCAAAAATGGCGAGATTGCCGAAACGGTTCTGATGCCCGGCGATCCTTATCGCGCGAAATGGGCGGCAGAAACCTTTTTACAGGACGCCCGTCTGGTAAATGACGTCCGGGGCATGCTGGGATTTACCGGCAGCTGGAACGGCAATCCGGTGACAATTCAGGGGAGCGGCATGGGAATGCCATCGCTTTCCATTTACGCAAATGAGCTGATCCGGGATTTTGGCGCCAAAACCCTGATCCGTATCGGCTCCTGCGGTGGCATGCAGAAAACGGTTGGACTGAGAGATGTCATCCTCGCGATGACGGCCACCACTGCCGGATCCCCCTCGGACACGATCTTCAAAGAGGTCAATTTCGCCCCTTGCGCTGACTGGTCGCTGCTGCAGGCCGCTGCGCGGGCCGCCGAGGCGCGTGATGTCACCACCCACGTGGGCGGGATTTATTCTTCGGATACCTTTTATGACGAACGGCCCGATCTCAATGAACAGATGGTGCGTCACGGCATTCTGGGCGTCGAGATGGAAGCCGCCGAGCTCTACACCCTCGCGGCGCGCTATGGCTGCCGGGCGCTGGCGGTGCTGACGGTGTCGGACCATCTGCAAACCGGCGAAGCGCTGCCCTCGGATCAGCGTGAGCGCAGCTTTGGCGATATGGTTGAAATCGCGCTGGAAGCCGCCTTCGCCTGAGACCGGCGTGGTCACGATCTCTAAGGAACATAAGAAAGGCAGCGGATCGCCTCCGCTGCCTTTTTTCATGCGCGTGCGTCAGGCGATGGCGCAGCGCGCGGCACGCGCGCTGCCGGGCCCAAGGCTTTTGCGGCCCCCGGCAGGGGGCTGCAAAGAGACGCGGGAGAGCCCGCTTTAGCGGCCGTGACTGCGGTCGTAGCCATTCACCGGCGGGCTGCTCCATCCCTCCAACGCGCCCGCAGCGGGGGCAAAGACCTCTACAAGCAACGGATGGCACGCAGCGGTATCGCTGGAATGCTCGGAGGAGCAATCCCCGCCGGGGCAGGCGCTGAGCGCGCCCAGCAGATCGATCTCAGCAAAGAATTCCAGATAGTCGCCGGGGCGCACCGGGCTGGCCTTCATGAAATACTGCCCGGTATCGCGGGTGAAGCCGGTGCACATGAAAACGTTCAGCACGTCATGCACATGCGGTTCCGCCTCCACAAGGCTCACGCCGAGATGATCGGCCAGCGCCCGGGTCAGGTTGGAGTGGCAGCAATGGTGGTACTGGCTGCCCGCCAGCAGATTGCCAGTATAGGGATCACAGCGGGTGCCGATCACATCGTGCACCGATCCGCCATAGGCATCCATGCCGTACCACTCCAGCGTATCCTCGGTGATGGTGGCCATTGGGCGCAGATACGGAAAACTGGTCCACATGCGCTCCCCGCTGGTCAGGTGGGTGCCATGCAGGGCGCGACTCTTACCGGAATAGAAACGCTCGGACAGGTCATTGCGGTTCCATAGGTTGAGATCCCCCACCTGCGGCCCCTCGACCGAGGAGATGCGGAAGAAATGCCCGGCGGGCACTTCGAAACAAGCGGCATCGCGGGCCGGAACCAGCACCTCGCCGGTCTTCTCCGCGCCCTCGCGCGCCGCCCGGTAGAGCGGCAGATCCGGCACCGGCAGTGTTTCATTGGGATAGCAGATGACCGGTTTGACGGCCTTGCGGGCCTCGGCGTCTGCCGGGGCGGGATGATGGGTATGGGTCATGGTCGCAAGGGCTCCTCGTGTCTGGGTACCGTGTCTCCTCTTCCATTGCGCGCAGGACAGGCCTCGCCCGTGGTGGGGGCAAAGCCCCCGCCTTGGGGGCGGGCGGGGGCTGTCCGGCCTATGGCCGAACAAGCGGTCGATCTGCGACGATGGGCGCGGTGTCCGGTTGTCGTTCTCTGCATTCAAAAAACCAAAGGCGCCCGGGTACAAGCCCCGAACGCCCTTGCGACCTTCAAATTTCCCTGATCATGGCCCGCGCCGGGGTCAGATCACCACCACATCCAGCGGCGGGAAGCCATTGAACCCGACCGAGGCATAGGTCGAGGTATAGGCACCACAAGCATGGATCACCACGCGATCCCCAGCCTTGAGGCCAAGCGGCAACTGGTAGGGCTGCTTTTCATAAAGCACATCCGCGCTGTCGCAGGAGGGCCCCGCCAGAACGCAAGGCCCAGTGCTCTCATGATCGCGGTCAGAGGTGATGCGATAGCGGATCGCCTCATCCATGGTTTCCGCCAGCCCCGAGAACTTGCCGATATCCAGATAAACCCAGCGGTGCAGATCTTCGTCGTGTTTTTTCGACACCAGCAGCACCTCGGCCACGATGGCGCCTGCCTCGGCCACCAGACCGCGGCCCGGCTCGGCCATCACCTCGGACGCATCCGGGAAACGTGCATCAACCTGCGCCATCACCGCGCGGGCATAGTCACTCGGCCCCATCACGGTATTGACGTAAGACGCCGGAAAACCGCCACCGATGTTCAGAAGGCGCATGGAAAGGCCTGCATCTTTTGCAGCCTGCCAGACAACGTGGACTTGATCCAGCGTCGCCCCCCACATCATCGGGTCACGTGTCTGCGAGCCGACATGGAAGGACAGACCATCGGCCACGAGGCCCAGCGTGCGCGCACGATCCATCAGCGCCAGCGCCATATCCGGGGTGCAGCCGAACTTGCGACTGAGCGGCCAGTCGGCACCGGTGGCATCGACCAGCAGACGCACACAGACGTGGGCGCCGGGGGCGTGTTCGGCCAGTTTCTCCAGCTCCTCCACCGCATCGACAGCGAAATGACGGATGCCAATGCCATGGGCAAAGGCGATGTCAGCCGGGCGTTTGATGGTGTTACCGAATGTGATCTGATGCGGCGCGGCACCGGCGGCCAGGCACATCTCGATCTCGGCGCGGCTGGCCGCATCGAAGTTGGAACCCGAGCGCACGAGGCGGCGCAGCAGGGCAGCTTCGGGGTTGGCCTTGACCGCATAGTGGATGCGGGCGCGGCCCAGACCATTTGCCAGCGCCTGATACTGGCGCGACACTGCGGCGCCGTCGATCACAAGGGTCGGACGTGCGAAAGCGGTGTTCGCGATATACTCGATGTGGCGTGCTGTAGGTACGACTTCACATTCGCGGGCGATTTGCCCGGTGACGTTTGCGTTCATGGTCATCTCCAAAAGACCCGGCCATCTATGACCGCTCACTTCAATCAGAGACGTTACCGTCGCTACGTAACCCTAGGGCTTTGAGCCCTTTCGACAGAGGCGCGTGCGTTGGCGTCTTAAGCGCGCATATCGGGCAAACCTTTGAGTCGTTCAAGTGGTTTTCTGCACGAGGCTGCGGATTTTTTCAGCGCCCCGATCAGCGCCCTCCCCTGCCCTGTCTTGCCGGGTTCAGGCATTGGCGCGGCGCCGCATCACCCGGCTGTACCGCGCCGCAAAAGGTGCAGCGCCACTGGCCCTTGCTGCGCTCGGCGCGCCAGCGGCAGTTGCGGGTCAGCGAAGACGTGGTATGGCGCCAAATGAAATAGGCAAAGACACCGGCGAGAAGGATCAGCAGAAGAATGGGCATACGCGCTGTCTAACGCCCTCCTGCAAGCCTATCAATCCGGCCTCAGCCAAGGTGCCCGGGTCAGGCTGCCTCGTAGTAAGGCGCGTAGGCGGCAACCGGCTGCTCTTCACGCGGCTGCGGCAGGGCAGCGGGGGGGAAATAGGCCCATGCCTGCTCCAGATCCTTGAGCGCTGCGGCGGCTTTGTCTTCGATGAGTTTGGCGGTCTGTGCGACGGTATTTTCCATGGAAACATGTCCTTGTGTTCAGGCTGCTTCCTCCCTTGGCCAGAACATATGCAAGGAACGCAGGCGTGAGCAGGTCGCTTTTGAGCAAAGTCGCCATGCAGAAATGACAAACCTTTGATCCAATAAGACCTGGCGCAGCGGCAGCTCTGCCGCCCCACAAACGGGCCATCGCTGAACAGCCCGCACATCATCCGATCAGCAGATGCCCGGCCAGCCCAAGCGCAAAGCCTGCCACGGCCCCCAGCGACGGCGCCGAACTGCCCGCCTCATGCACTTTCGGAGCAATGTCCTGAAACAGAAGATACAGGATCCCGCCCGAGGCAAAGACCATGATCACGTCCAGGATATGCGACTGCTGTTCCAGCCAGATCAGCCCCACTGCGGCACAAAGCGGGCCAAGAGCTGCCAGGCCGACAAACAGCAGCAGCACGTGCCAGGCTGGACTGTCGCAACGCCAGATATCGCGGAATGCGGCAAAGCCTTCGGGCACGTTCTGCAAAAAGATCATCAGCGCCAGCAACAGCGCGGTGCCGTCCTCCGCACTCAGCATGGCGCCAAGGGCCAGCGCCTCAGGCAGGAAATCCAGCAGCATGGCAAACAGCAGCGCCAGGCTGCCCTGCCCCCGGGACATGCCTTTGTCGATCCAGTAGAACGCGAGCCCGCCTACCCCCAGCCAGAACAGGGCCTCCATCGGCGTCAGCATTCTTGTTCCCTCGGGGATAAGCACCAGCGCTACCGCGCTCAGCAGGGCGCCACCGCCAAAGGAGGTAACCCAGGACAGCACCGCTTTGTGAAGCTCTGCATCGCGGATGTTCTCGATCCACGCCAGCACACCACCAATCGGCAGCGCCAAGCCGGCAAAACCAGCCAGAACAAGGGCAGAGATGAAAGGATCCATGCCGGTGACTTAGACAGGTTTGGCAAAGCGCGGCAAGGAGGTGTGACTCTTCACGATAAATGGCACTGATATTTGCACGCTAATTGGCACTCTCGGTGCGTTGGAGGGTGCGGTAGATCGTAGGCCGCGAGACGGCAAATACATCTGCGAGATCGCTGACGG
>NZ_JAXGFR010000080.1:0-1053 GCF_041008775.1 Pseudophaeobacter sp. C1-32P7
CCAGGTCAGCGGCGATGCCCGGCGGACCTATTTCTCCGCTGGCCTATTTCTTTCCTGACCGGGCTACCCCGGAGCTGCAGCGGCTCCATGCGGAACTCGGGTCCCGGCATTCCTTTCGCGAAGCCGCGCGGCTGATGAAAAGCTTCCTCCCCTGCCATCCGCCCCATCACACCACGGTGCGTGACCGGTTGGGAAGAGTAGCCGCGGGGCTCGAGAAAAGTCGAAGGGCATCAGGCGATCCCGCTGAAGCACTTCCCAAAGGGGGTTTGACGGTTTTTCTGGACGGTGCGCATATCCGCTGTCGACCGGAGTATCAGCAGCGACACCTGGATCTTGTGGTCGGTAAGATTGAAAGTCGCAATATGTGCCGACGATTTGGCTTGGTCGCCAATGCGACGGCATCGCCAGGCAGCCGGATGCGAGAAGAGCTGTCAGACTTTGGATGGAAGCCGGGCCGTCTGTTGACGGTAATCTCTGATGGCGAGCTTGCTCTCCCGAACCTCATACGGAATGCCATGGGTGGCGACGGCCAGGTGAAGCATATCCTCGACTGGTGGCACATCTCGATGCGTATTCGACATGTCGAGGCCGCCGTTCAGGGTCTGGTCCAGATACCGGGATTCACTGGAATTCCGGTGCTGTTCCAGCGCCCCGCGAAAAGCCTTCGCTGGTGGCTGTGGCATGGCAGAGCACGGGTCGCGGAAACTTATCTGAAAGGGCTCATGCACGATTGCACCCGCCTTGCGGAAGAACCTTTGGCTGTCCGCACCGCTGCCGCTCGTGTGCAGGCCCGATGCGGGACACTGTACACCTATCTCGCGAACAACATGGAATCCCTTGTCGACTATGGCCGACGGTACCGTAACGGGCTGCCCATCTCGTCATCTCGTGCCGAAGGATCAGTCGATGACATTGCCAATGCCCGCATGGGAAAGCGCAGAAGGATGCGGTGGTCGCCCAAAGGGGCTCACCGAGTAGCCGTCACAAGGGCCGCAGTTCTCGATGGTCGGCTGACCGTCGCAAACAGAAAACGCGCCGCATGACCCCCATGTT
>NZ_JAXGFR010000008.1:0-233303 GCF_041008775.1 Pseudophaeobacter sp. C1-32P7
TCCACATCAACGAGCTGCGCGAAATCACCGATGACGTCATCCAGGCCGCCGCCTCAACCCTCGTCATCGGAGCGGCCAATTAACGTGCAAAAATCAGTGCCACTTACCGTGAAAAGTCACACTCGGGCTGCGGTCGCAGCGCGGGTCAGCCGCGGTTCTTGCGGTTCTCTGCTACCAAGACTTCCATCTGATCAGCAGGCAGGTAGCCGCGCAGCAGTTCACCGCCCAGAACAAATGTGGGCGTGCCGGAGATCGACAGACGCTGGGCCAGATCGCGGGTCTGGCGCAATTCGCGGGTGACGTCCTCGGAATCCATATGGGCGAGGATGGCGTCGGCATCCAGATCCAGACCATCCGCCAGACGGCGCAGGGCGACTTCCCCCGGCTCGCCGGTCATCTCCATCAGGGCTTCGTGCACGGATTTGTACGCATCGCCGCCAGCCAGCTGTTTGGTTGCAACAGCAAAGCGCGACGACAGCACCGAGGCTTCGCCCAGGATCGGGAATTCCTTCACCACCCAGCGGATGTTGCCATCCTTGGCAAGCAGCTCTGCCACCTCGGGCGCGGCGCGGCGGCAATAACCACAGCGATAGTCCATGAACTCGACCAGGGTGATGTCGCCCTCGGGGTTGCCGCCGACCCAGGAATAGCCATCGTTTTCCAACTCCTGCAGGTTGTCGGCAACCAGCGCCTGATCGCGGGTGGCTTCGGCGGCGGCCTGACGTTGCTCCAGCAGGTTCACGGCCTCAAGGATCACCTCGGGGTTTTCCATCAGGTATTCCCGCACCTGAGCGCCAAAGGCTTCGCGTTCGGTGGCGCTCATGTTCGAAAGGTCCAGCGCCTGCGCGGGGGCGCCAAGCAGCGCAAGAGCAGTGGCAGCGCCTGCTGCTGCACGTGTAACACGGATCATTTTCGTTTCCTTTTCTGTGTTTTCTCATAGGCCACCAGCACGTCCTGCGCCCGGCGCCAGGCTGGCGATCCGGTGGGCAAAAGCGCGGTGGCGCGTTTGGCATGCAGACCGGCGTCGTCCAGACGCCCCTGCAGGGCATAGCGTTCCGCTGTCACCAGCGCGGCAAGCCCGGTCTGTTTGGTTTTAGCATAGGCCTGCGCCATGTCCCGCAGCAGCACCGTGTTGCGAAAATCGATGCTGCGGGATTTTTCCAGCGATTTGAGCGCGGCCCGAGGCTGCCCAGCAGCAAGCTGCGCCCGGCCATAACTGGCCAGCACAAGCGGGTCCGAGGGGGCCAGCGCGACCGCCTGCCCGTAACTGGAAAGCGCGGCATTCCAGTCGCGGTTTTCCATCAGGATCTGACCTTTGAGATCGTGATAAAACGGATCCTTGGGGCGCAGCGCGATGGCGCCGTTTATGGCGGTCAGCGCCTTCTTGCGATTGTTGAGCCGGTGATAGGCGATCGCCTCCCGCATGAGCCGGACATCCTTGTGGCTCTCGCTGCCTGCGCGCCGCAGCGTCCACTTCGGAGAGCGGACAAAGGCAGACAGCTTGCCGCGCAGCCGGGCGAACCAATACTCGGCCTCTGGATCGGTCGCGATGTCGGTGCCATGGCTGGCGACATAGGCCTGCGCCGCGCGAATGCGGTCGCGGCTGAGTGGATGCGAGCGCATGTAGGGGTCCTGATGCTGGGCGCTCAGCACTTCTTGTCCGGCAAAGGTCTGGTGCAGGTCGACCAGCCCCTGCGGATTGACGCCGGCGCGGCTGAGGTAGCCTGCTGCCGAGCGGTCAGCCGAGGATTCCTCGGCGCGGGTGTGTGACAGGAAGCCGCGCAGGGCCGAGCTTTGCGTGCCGATAGCGATCCCGGTCGAAGCCTCGCTTCCAGCGCCCGCAGCGGCGGCCAGAACCGCCAGCGCCATGCCCAGCCCGGCGGCACTTCCGGCCGAACGCATGTTCTGCATCCGCCGGGCCAGATGGCCGTTTGCGATATGGGCTGCTTCATGGGCCAGAACGGCCTGCAGCATCTCGGGGCTGTCGGACTTGAGGATCAGGCCGTAATGCACGAAAATCGTGCGGTTATCCAAAACAAAGGCGTTGTAGCTCGACTCGTTGACCACAAGGATCTTGGTGCGCCGGGCGTTGAGCCCCGCCGCCTGCAGAACCGGCGCCGCAAGCCGGTTCAGCGCCTGTTCCACATCTGCGTCCCGCAACAGGGTGATCGATGCCGCCTGCACAGCCGTCGCCGCATAGGCCAGCAGGCAAAACACCAGAGCCGGGATTGACGCCAGACGAGAGAAACGGTCAAAAGTCATGCGCGCACCATGGGAGAACATCATGCGAAACTCAACCCGCTCAGAGGTCGATCCGTTTATTGTGATGGATGTCATGGAGGCCGCCCGCAAGGCCGAAGGGGCCGGGCGCCGGATCATTCACATGGAGGTCGGCCAGCCTTCGACCGGGGCGCCGGTGGCGGCGCAGCAGGCGCTGGTGCAGGCGCTGCAAAGTGATGCGCTAGGGTATACCGTGGCGCTGGGGATTCCGGCGCTGCGCGAACGTATCGCACGCATGTATGGCGAATGGTATAACGTGGATCTGGATCCCGGGCGCGTGGTGGTGACCTCCGGCTCGTCCGGGGCGTTCCTGCTGGCCTTCACGGCGCTCTTTGACAGCGGTGACAGGGTCGGCATCGGCGCGCCGGGCTATCCGTCCTACCGGCAGATCCTGCATGCACTGGGGCTAACGCCGGTGGATATTGAAACGGCAGCGGAAAACCGCCTTCAGCCGGTGCCAAGCGATCTTTCCGGGCTTGATCTCGCCGGGCTGATGGTGGCCTCTCCGGCGAACCCGACCGGCACGATGCTGAACCGCGATGCCATGGCGGCGCTGATCGGCGCGACGCAAGAGGCTGGCGCAGCCTTCATCTCGGATGAGATTTACCACGGGATCGAATATGAGGCCAAAGCGGTCACCGCTCTGGAGCTGACCAATGATGCCTATGTGATCAACTCCTTCTCCAAGTATTTCTCGATGACTGGCTGGCGCGTTGGCTGGATGGTGGTGCCCGAGGATCATGTGCGGGTGGTGGAACGTCTGGCTCAGAACATGTTCATCTGCGCGCCGCACGCAAGCCAGGTGGCGGCGCTGGCCGCGATGGATTGCGAGGAGGAACTGCAGGCAAACCTGGCGGTCTATGCCCGCAACCGGCAACTAATGCTGGAGGGGCTGCCCAAGGCGGGTTTCAGCAAGATCGCACCGCCGGACGGGGCATTCTACGTCTACGCGGATGTGTCGGAGCTGACGCAGGACAGCCGCGCCTTTGCCGCCGAGATTCTGGAAAAGGCCGGGGTCGCGGTGACGCCGGGGCTGGATTTCGATCCGGTCCGGGGAGCCACAACGCTGCGGTTCTCTTATGCGCGCTCCACCGCCGATATCGAAGAAGGGCTGTCGCGTCTGCGCAGTTTCATGGAAAACCGCTAAGGTCCCCGTCAAAGGCGATGGGGGCGGTGGGTGCAAACACCCGCTGGTCAGAAGCAAAACAGAATGGGCAGGAACAGGATGACAGGCAGGATATTGGCGATCATCGCGGCGCTGTTTCTGGGTGGCGCGGCCATGGCGCAGGGGTTTTCCGGGCTCGCGCGCATTGATGCCGAGCAGAGCCGCATCAGGGATGCGGGGCAGGGGGCAGAGATTGATCTGCACCTTAGTCAGGGGGTGCCCTACCGCCTGTTCACGCTCGACAACCCTCCGCGTCTGGTGCTCGATTTTCAGGAGGTGGACTGGACGGGGCTGCGTCGCGAGAACCTGATCCAAGGCGAAAACCTGCGCGATGTGCAGTTCGGCACCTATGTGCCCGGCTGGTCGCGTATGGTTCTGGCGCTGGCCGGACCGATGCAGGTTAGTGCTGCTGGGATGGAGGTTGATCCGGTGACAGCGGGCGCAATCCTGTCGGTCACGCTGGACAAAACAGATGCCGAACAGTTTGCCGCCAATGCGGGCGCCCCGCAGGATCGGCGCTGGGACCTGCCCGCGCCCGAGCCGCTGACACCGGCTGCTCCGCGTGATGACAATGCGCCGCTGCTGGTGGTGCTGGACCCGGGGCATGGCGGCATCGATCCCGGTGCGCAGGTCGAGGGCGGCCTCGATGAAAAGACCCTGATGCTGCAATTTGCCTTTGAACTCGGTGAAATGCTGGTGCGCTCGGGCCAGTTTTCGGTGCAGCTGACCCGTGATGGGGATTACTTCGTATCGCTGGAGCGCCGGATTGCGCTGGCGCATCAGGCGGGGGCGGATCTATTCATCTCACTGCACGCGGATTCCCTCTCCGAAGGCGGCGCGCGGGGATCGACAATCTATACCCTGTCGAAAGAGGCTTCGGACAAGGCATCGGCCACCCTGGCCGAGCGGCACGACCGGTCGGATCTGCTGTCCGGCACCGACCTCAGCGCGGCGGATGATCTGGTGACGGATGTGCTGCTGGATCTTGCCCGGCAGGAAACCCAGCCACGCAGCGAGGCGCTGGCGCGCGCCATCGTCGAAGGGCTAGCGGAGCAGGGCGGGCCGCTCAACCGGCGGCCCATGCGCTCGGCCGGATTTTCGGTGCTGAAATCGGCGGATATCCCGTCGGTCCTTATCGAAATCGGCTTCCTGTCCAGCGCCCGCGATCTGAAGAATCTGAAGGACCCGGAGTGGCGCGCTCAGGCGGCGCGCGGTGTTCTGTCTGGCCTGATCGAATGGCGTATCCGCGATGATGCGCTGCGCCCGCTGGTACGCCAGTAGCCGGAAAGTAGGAAAAAGGCGCCCATGGGGATCGGCGCGCAGGTGCCGACCCATGGTTCGCATGCAACCACGCCTGTTGCTTTGGCGTCGAATCCTCTATGGTTTTCCTGATACCGGCGGCATATATTCGCCGCTTCCCGTTTTGACCCCGGTAACAGGGGCTCCTATATAGGCGGGACCGTGCGAGAGAGGCTTTATTCCGTGCTCAGGTTCATTCTATCCTTCTTCGGCTCCATTTTCAGTACCATCACGCTTGGCGTGGCGGTGGTTGCACTGACCATTGGCGCGGTCTTCTGGATGTATGGGCGCGACCTGCCCAGCCACGAATCCCTGGCGCAATACCAGCCCCCGACCATCAGCCGGATCTATTCGGGCGAAGGACAGCTGATCGACGAATTCGCCGAAGAACGGCGCTTGTTCACCCCGTCGCACGAGATCCCGGCGCTGGTGAAACAGGCCTTCGTCTCTGCCGAAGATAAGAATTTCTATTCCCACGCAGGCTATGATGCCCGTGGTATTGCTGCCGCCGCGATTGAAGCGGTTCGCTCGCGCGGGTCCAACGTGCGCGGTGCCTCGACCATCACCCAGCAGGTGATGAAGAACTTCCTTCTGTCCGGTGACCGTAAGGCCGAGCGCAAGATCAAGGAAATCATCCTCGCCACCCGGCTTGAGGAAACGCTCGACAAGGACCGAATTCTTGAGCTCTATCTGAACGAGATTTTCCTGGGTCAGAATTCTTACGGGGTCGCGGCGGCCTCGCAGACCTATTTCAACAAGACCCTTGGCGAATTGGCCCCGCACGAAGCTGCCACGCTGGCCTCCATGCCCAAGGCGCCGTCAGATTATCACCCGGTTCGGCGCAAGGACCGGCTGCTGGCCCGGCGCAACTACGTGCTACGCGAGATGTACGAGAACGGCTATATCTCCGAAGACGTCTACAAGGTGGAGGTCGAACAGCCGCTGCGCTCGGTCCAGAATGGCGATTTCGAAAGCTTCCGTACCGCTCTGCCGCCGCGCGATTATTTCACCGATGAAATCCGCCGCCAGCTGTCGCAGGACTTTGGGGAAGGCGAGTTCTTTACCGGTGGTTTCACCGTCCGCGCCACCATCGACGAGGAAATGCAGACAGAGGCCGCGCTAGCGATGCGCAAAGGTCTGGAGAAATATGACCGTTCGCGTGGGATCTGGAAGGGCACAGGGGTAACCCTCACCGAAGAGGAACTCGCCTCCGAAGAGATCTGGCGCGAGGCGCTGGGACAAGCCGATGTGTCCCGCGACATCGACCTGGGTGGGAAATGGCTGCCTGCCGTGGTGCTGACAGTGGCCGATCAGTCGCTGACCGTTGGCGTAGAAGGCGTCGCCGAAATCGGCAGCGTGCCGCGCTCTGACATCAAGTGGATGAAGGGCAATTTCAAGGACAACTTCACCCGCGGAGACGTGGTGCTGG
This sequence comes from Pseudophaeobacter sp. C1-32P7, assembly GCF_041008775.1. NCBI lineage: Bacteria > Pseudomonadati > Pseudomonadota > Alphaproteobacteria > Rhodobacterales > Roseobacteraceae > Pseudophaeobacter > Pseudophaeobacter sp. C1-32P7. Next base: position 6,174 of record NZ_JAXGFR010000008.1, read on the forward strand.
TCCGCGCTGAGATGAAAGACGATGCCTTTAGCCATTGGTCGCTGCGGCAGGTCCCCGAAGTGCAGGGCGGTTTCGTTGCAATGGACGTCAACACCGGCCGCGTTCTGGCGATGCAGGGCGGGTTCTCCTATCAGCATTCGGTGTTCAATCGCGCCACCCAGGCGCAGCGACAGCCTGGGTCCAGCTTCAAACCTTTCGTCTATGCGGCGGCGCTGGACAGTGGATACAGCCCTGCGACCATCATCGTCGACGCCCCGATCGAGATCAACACGCCGCAGGGTCTGTGGCGGCCCAAGAACTCCAGTAACAAGTTCTACGGTCCGACGCCGCTGCGCACCGGGATCGAGATGAGCCGGAACCTGATGACCATCCGTCTGGCGCAGGAGGTCGGCATGCCGGTGGTCGCGGGCTATGCGGAACGCTTTGGCGTCTATGACAATATGGGCACCTATCTGGCCAACTCGCTGGGGGCCGAGGAAACCACGCTCTACAAGATGGTTGCAGCCTATGCGATGTTCGCCAATGGCGGCCAGCGGGTGCAGCCGACCCTTGTGGACCGCATTCAGGATCGCTTTGGCAAGACGATCTACCGCCACGATGACCGCGACTGCGTCGATTGCGCCGTGGCTTCCTTGGAGCCTGGACGGGCACCGCGTATCGTTGCCGACCGCGAACAGGTGATGGATCCGATCACCGCCTATCAGCTGACCTCGATGATGAAGGGGGTTGTCGACCGCGGCACCGCCTCCAGCGTGATCAACCTGCCGGTGCCCACCGCGGGCAAAACCGGCACCACCAACGATTCGCGCGATGTCTGGTTCGTCGGCTTCACCTCCAATATTGTTGCGGGTTGCTACATGGGCTTTGACCAGCCTCGCCCGATGGGACGTGGCGCCTATGGCGGCACCATGTGCGGGCCGGTGTTCCAGCAGTTCATGACCAAGGCTGTCGAGAAATTCGGCGGCGGTCCCTTCGAAGTGCCCGAAGGCGGCCATTTCATCAAGATCGACCGCTATACCGGCGCGCCTTTGCCGGATGATGCTTCGGGTGCCTATGTGGTGGCGGAATACTTCCGCGACGGGGCTGAACCGATCTTTGGCATGACCTTCGATGGCGGCTTTGCCATGGGCTCCAGCCTGCCGTTGATCGAAGAGGTCGAACAATCCGGGCGCAAGGTTACCACCTCAAGCGGTGGAACCGCGGTTCTGGGGCCAAAGGCCAGCTTTGGCACCATCAGTTCGGGCGGCCTTTACTGACCGCCCGCCTGTGCCTTTGCGGGCACCGGCTTTGACGGGGGTATTGCGCGCGGGGCGCGATTGTCGGCCGCCTATACGCACTGCTTGGCGATGGACAGGCGCAGACCCTTGTTCTGCCTTGGTCTCTGGGCTATCACGCCAGCCTGAACGTCATGACAGGATACTCCCAAGATGCGCGCTGAAACCCAGAATATCGTGACCGAGATTGAAAAATCGCTGGAGCTTCTCGCCCAGCGGCTCGATTGGGAAACTGCGGAGTTCCGGCTGGAGGAATTCAACGCCCGGGTCGAGGATCCGGGACTGTGGGACGATCCCGAAGCGGCGCAGAAACTGATGCGCGAGCGTCAGATGCTGGTCGATGCGATTGATACCTACAAGGGCATCAAGCAGGATCTGGCAGACAATATGGAGCTGATCGAACTTGGCGAGATGGAAGAGGACGAAGAGGTCGTCACCGACGCTGAGGACGCTCTGAAGGCGCTTAAGGACAAGGCCGCCGAGAAGGAGCTGGAGGCGCTGCTGGACGGCGAGGCGGACGGCAACGATACTTTCCTTGAGATCAACGCAGGTGCCGGCGGCACTGAAAGCTGCGATTGGGCTTCGATGCTTGCGCGAATGTACGTCCGCTGGGCCGAGAAGAAAGGCTACAAGGTCGAGCTGCAATCCGAAAGCGCTGGTGAAGAGGCAGGCATCAAATCCGCCGCCTACAAGATTTCCGGCCCCAATGCCTATGGCTGGCTGAAATCCGAAAGCGGCGTGCACCGTCTGGTGCGGATTTCACCCTATGACTCGGCTGCCAAACGCCACACGTCCTTCTGTTCGGTCTGGGTCTACCCGGTGGTGGACGACAATATCGACATCGAGGTGAACCCGGCGGATATCCGTATCGATACCTACCGTTCGTCCGGTGCGGGCGGTCAGCACGTCAACACCACCGACTCGGCGGTGCGGATCACCCACCATCCCACCGGGATCGTGGTGACCAGCTCGGAAAAATCCCAGCACCAGAACCGCGACATCGCCATGAAGGCCCTGAAATCGCGCCTGTATCAGCTGGAGCTGGACCGTCGCAACGCGGCCATCAACGAAGCCCACGAGAACAAGGGCGACGCGGGCTGGGGTAACCAGATCCGGTCCTACGTGTTGCAGCCCTACCAGATGGTCAAGGATCTGCGCACCGGGCACGAGACCTCTGACACCAAGGGCGTTCTGGATGGCGATCTCGATGGGTTCATGGCTGCGACCTTGGCGCTGAACGTCTCCGGCAAAAGCCGCGCGGACGCGCAGGCGGAGTAAGCGCTTTTTGTCCAAACGACCGTATTGGCCGAGATTTCACAGGTTGGAGCTAACTGTTATTGTTCCGGCTTGGTTCTTTGTGTTATTCGGCGGGCTTTTCTTTCAATTTCTTGTTGGCGGTGTCGTCCTTGATGCGGAAGTCCGCGATGGGGCATATCTGTTCGAGATGCGTGGAAGTGATGAACCCAATTTCTGGCAGCCGACGAACTGGTTCATGTTTTGGTGGTGGAAAGCTAACCTTTACGTTGGCATCTCCTGCGTGAGTTATGTCGCCCTGCGATATCTGATTAGCTGGCTCACAGCGCCGGGGGACGAAGGCGCGTGAACGTATCAGGAGCGAACTGAGACAAGTCACCGCTTTCTTTTGCAAAAATCTGTCGCTAGGCTTTGTTCATTCCCGGAATGGAGCCCAGTCGATCATGACCCAGTACAGCTCTGCCAGCGATCTTCTGGCGCAATTGCATGATGGCAGCCTGACGGCCACGGCGCTGATGGAGCGCACACTGGCGCGGATTGCGGCGGTGAACCCGGATCTGAATGCCATCGTGGCGCTCAGGCCCGCCGATGAGCTGATGGAGGAGGCCCGCAAGGCCGATGCCATGCGCGCGGCCCATGTACCGCTAGGTCCGCTTCATGGCCTGCCCATGGCGGTCAAGGATCTGGCCAATGTCAGGGGCATCGTGTCCAGCCAGGGCTCGCCGCTTCTGAAGGATTTCGTGCCCTCCGAGGATGAGCTGTTCGTTTCGCGCCTGCGGGCGGCGGGGGCGATCCTGATCGGCAAGACCAATACGCCTGAATTCGGGCTGGGGTCGCATACTTTCAACCCGGTTTATGGCGCGACGCGAAACCCCTTTGATCAGGGGCGCACCTGTGGTGGCTCTTCGGGCGGGGCGGCTGTGGCGCTGGCCGCTGACATGGTGGCGCTGGCGGATGGCTCCGACATGATGGGGTCGCTGCGCAATCCGGCGGGCTGGAACAATGTCTACGGCTTTCGCCCCACCTGGGGCTGGGTGCCCTCCGAACCAAAGGGGGATCTGTTCATGCACCCCCTATCGACCCTTGGCCCCATGGCGCGCAGCCCCGAGGATATCGGTCTGCTGCTGGACGTGATGAGTGGTCCGGACCCGCGTCAGCCGCTGGCCTCGGGCGGGGCGCCGGTGATGCCTTTGCCGGAGGCTGAAAAGATGCGGATTGGCTGGCTCGGCGACTGGGGCGGGGCCTTTCCGATGGAGCCGGGAATCCTTGAGCTATGCGAGGCGGCTGCCAAGACATTCGAAGACTTGGGTCATACGGTTGAAGCCGTGGCGCCCCCGTTCCCGGCTGAACGCATCTGGGAGGCCTGGATTACCCTGCGCTCCTTTGCCGTGGCGGCGGGCCTGCGGGTGTTCAATGATCGCCGCGAGCATCTGAAGGACACCGCCATCTGGGAGCTGGAGCGCGGCCTTTCGATGACGGCGCAACAGGTGCAGGAGGCATCCGATGCGCGCTCTGACTGGCAGCGGGCCGCGGCGCGGCTGTTCCAGGACTACGACGCCCTGATCCTGCCGACGGCGCAATGCTGGCCGTTCCCGGTCGATATCGATTACCCGCGGGAGATCGCAGGCGTTGAGATGGACACCTATCACCGCTGGATGCAGGTGGTGGTGCCGGTCAGCCTGCTGGGGTTGCCCTGTCTTGGTGCGCCTGCGGGGTTCAGCGAGGCGGGCCTGCCGATGGGCATCCAGATCTTTGGCGCACAGGGGCAGGATCAGAATATCCTGGCACTGGGCCAGCAGTATCACGCGGCCACGCAATGGCCGCAAAACGCCCCTCCACAGGGTTAAGGAAGGACCCGGGGGAGGGGAAACGTTTCGGGGAGGAAGCGTTTCGATGACAGAAAAGGCATTTGGTGTACCGGAAATGCAGCCGATGACCGCAGAAATCCTGCGCGAGGCGCTGCGACGCGGATGGGCGGATTTCCTGGCCAAGCCCGGATACGGGTTGTTCTTTGCCGGGTTTTACGTCTTGGCGGGCTGGGCGATGGCCTGGGTTACGGCACAGACCGGCACCACCTTCTGGCTGGTGCTGGCGGCCATCGGATTTCCCCTGATCGGTCCCTTTGCTGCCGTAGGGCTTTATGAGGTCTCACACCGGCGCGAACAGGGGCAGGCAATGGATGCCCGGGCCATTCTGGGGGTGGTTCTGCAGCAAAGCCGCCGCCAGCTGCCGTCGATCTGTGCCATCATCATTGTGGTGTTTCTGTTCTGGTTTTTCCTTGGCCACATGATCTTTGCCCTGTTTCTGGGGCTGTCGACCATGACCAATATCTCTACCTCTCTGGATGTCTTCCTGTCGGTCGAGGGGCTTACCATGCTGGCGGTCGGAACTGTCGTTGGCGCGTTGTTCGCGCTGCTGCTCTATATGATCACGGTGATCTCTCTGCCGCTGCTGCTGGACAGAGAGGTGGATTTTGTCACAGCTATGATCACCAGCTTTACCTATGTGCAGCAGAATTTTGCGCTGATGATGCTCTGGGCGGTGCTGATTGCGGTGCTGACCTTTGCGGCCATGCTGCCCGCCTTTGCCGGTCTGCTGGTGGTGCTGCCGTTGCTTGGCCACGCCACTTGGCACATTTACCGTCTCGCCACATCACCGACCTAGGGCGGCGGGGCTTCTCTGGTCAGGAGAACGGTTCGTTGATGCGCAGCAGGCGGCGGTGGTAGGGCAGCAGGTCCTCTTCGCTCACAAAGCCCGCATTGCGGGCCACGGCCAGCGCAGGCCCCATGTCGCGGCCGAGGTATTCATAGACCATCCGGGTGACCCGCTCATCGCCGCTTTCGCGCACGGTGCGGGCCACGTAGCCAACCCAGAAATTGTTTTCAAGCGAGGCCACGCGCGCCAAATAGTTGAAGGAAAAGGTCATCGCGCGGCGCCGTGAAATCAGGAAGGCGACGCCGTCCTCGTGACAGCTGAGCACGCCGCGGAACTCACGCGATGCCGGGTCTTCGGGCAGGCCCTGAAACCGCATCGCATCCTTGGCCTCAAAACCCTTGATATAGGCGACGCCGCCTCCATCGCGGCTTACGCGTACCAGGCCAACGACAAAACTGTCACCGTTGATGAAGCTGCGCCGGGTAAAACGGTAATAGCCAGAGGGGAAGATCTGCTCGCTCAGCTGCTCGATCCCATGGCCCAGAAAATCATTGAGGAAGGCGCCGTGCAGGATCTTGTCCTGTTTGCCAACTGTGTCGACCGGCTCCAGCAGGATACGCGCATCCACATCAAAGAAGCAGCAGATCCGGTCCAGAACGTCCGGCCGCGGAAAGCTTTCGCCGGACATGTAGCGATTGAACTGCGTCCGGTTGATACCAAGGCGCCGCGACAATTCGGAGATGGAGGGGTATTGCTGTGCCAGATGACGCAGGTTGGCGCCAAACATGTCGCGCAATTCTGCGGGAGAACGCGATTGCCGGGCGCGGTTGTCATCTCTTGCTGTTGCTATGGCAGCCATTGTGGCCTCAATCCCCGACCGCTGATCGCGACAAATATTTCCATTTTACGATGGGTTGTCGCTTTATCGCGTCAATGTTGTCTCTAAATCACGTCGGGATACTATCCTCGCTGACACAAATTGCAATAGTCCGACGCAGTATTTGCCATGTTGGCGCCTCTCCAATTGGCCCAGAATTGAGCGATAAACGAACGAGGCTTGCAACATGATCGGATATGTACTTTGGAGTGATGTCGCCGTCGGAAAAGCAATTATCTGGTGTGAGGATCAGGGGGATCTGGCCTATTATTCCCGGCACAGAGATGCCTCACAGACGGCGGTGTGTAAGGGAGATTGGGTACAGTTTGACCTGACCGAAAAAGGCAATATGCGGTTGGCAGCCAATGCGGTCATTCTGGAAGAGGTCGGGTATCCTGACCTGTGCGAGATGCTGGTCGAGGCAGCACCGCTGCCAAAAGCGGCTTTAACAGCGGTGACGGCCGATCATCAGGTTCGCACAACAGGTGCAGGGCGGAGTTTTGAAGCGTCTGGCGGTGTCGAGGTGGTAACGGAAGACAATGTGATACCCTTTCCGGCTTTCTCAAAATGGCACACGGCCGCGCGGTACGGGTAACCCCCGTACTGTCGGAACAGTCTGGCGCAGCGCTTTGTTACAAGCGGACATGGCGCTGCAGGCCCCGTAATTTTCTACTGACCCGGACGTCGCAAAAAGGCCGCCCAGATTGGGCGGCCTTTTGTATCATCGGTGCAAGACATGTGATCGGAAGGGGCAGGTGGTCCCTGCCGGCGCGGCAATCAGGTGCCGCGCAGCAGGGCAGCGACGCCGGTACGGGCGATTTCGATCAGACCCAGCGGGCGCATCAGGTCGGCAAAGGCGTCGATCTTGTCCGGGGCGCCGGTGATTTCGAAGATGAAGCTTTCCAGGGTGCTGTCCACGACATTGGCGCGGAAGATATCGGCCAGGCGCAGGGCTTCGACCCGCTTGTCGCCATCGCTCACGACCTTGAGGATTGCCAGTTCCCGCTCGACCGCGGGGCCTTCGACGGTCAGATCGTGCACCTCGTGAACCGGCACGATACGGCCCAGCTGCGCCTTGATCTGCTCGATCACCTGCGGGGTGCCGGTGGTGACCACGGTGATGCGGCTGAGGTGTCCGGTGTGATCGACTTCGGCGACGGTCAGGCTTTCGATATTGTAGCCGCGGCCGGAGAACAGGCCGATGACACGGGCCAAAACGCCGGGTTCGTTTTCAACCAGCAATGCCAGCGTGTGACGTTCCTGTGCGTCGGAAAACGTGGGCCGCAGGTTATACGCCGAATGTTTGCTGGCGCCTTTTTTGATGTGTAGGGCAGACATGGAATTGTCCTTTTTCATTCCTATCGGGCCGTGTCGGCGATTGCCGGGCCCATCAATTCGGTGAAGGGGAGCGGCGTGGATCAGACCAGCACCGCACCTCCGGCCTGAATGGCGCCCTGGGTCTCGGCTTCGCCCAGCAGCATTTCGTTATGGGGCTTGCCCGAGGGGATCATTGGGAAGCAGTTTTCATGCTTTTCAACCAGGCAATCAAAGACAACCGGACCGTCGTGGTTGATCATCTCCATGATCGCATCGTCCAGATCCTTGGCGTCCTTGCAGATGATGCCCTTGGCGCCAAAGGCCTCGGCGAGCTTCACGAAATCGGGCAGTGCTTCGGACCAGGAGTGGCTGTAGCGTTCACCGTGCAGCAGTTCCTGCCACTGGCGCACCATGCCAAGGCGTTCGTTGTTGAGGATGAACTGTTTTACCGGCAGGCGGTATTGCGCGGCGGTGCCGAGCTCCTGCATGTTCATCAGCCAGGACGCTTCGCCGGCGACGTTGATCACCAGTGCGTCCGGGTGCGCCATCTGCACGCCAATGGAGGCCGGGAAACCATAGCCCATGGTGCCAAGTCCGCCTGAGGTCATCCAGCGGTTGGGATCCTCAAAGCCAAGGAACTGCGCCGCCCACATCTGGTGCTGCCCAACCTCGGTGGTGACGTAACGGTCGTGGCCCTTGGTCAGCTCCTCAAGGCGTTGCAGCGCGTATTGCGGTTTGATGGTGCCTTCGGACGGGGTGTAGGACAGGCAATTGACCGCGCGCCATTCGGAGATCTTGGCCTGCCATTTGGCCAGCGCCTCCTTGTTGGTCTTGCGACCGCGGGATTTCCAGACCTTTAGCAGATCTTCCAGCACGTGGCCCACATCACCGACGATGGGGATATCGACGCGGATCACCTTGTTGATCGAGGAAGGATCAATGTCGATATGCGCCTTGGTTGATTTGGGGCTGAAGGCATCGATGCGGCCGGTGATCCGGTCATCGAACCGCGCGCCGATATTGATCATCAGATCGCAGTCATGCATCGCCATGTTGGCCTCATAAAGACCATGCATACCCAGCATGCCGAGCCAGTTCGGGCCAGACGCAGGGTAAGCGCCAAGGCCCATCAGGGTCGAGGTCACGGGAATGCCGGTGGCATCCACCAGTTCGCGCAGCAGTTGGCTGGCGCCGGGGCCGGAGTTGATCACGCCGCCGCCGGTATAGAACACCGGGCGTTTGGCGGTCTCGATGGCGGCCACCAGTTCGGTGATCTCTTCCATATCGCCCTTGACCGGCGGCTGGTAATGCGAAGCCGAGGGGCGCGGTGTCGTGTAGGTTCCGGTGGCGAATTGCACGTCTTTCGGAATGTCGATCAGAACCGGACCGGGGCGGCCCGAGGTGGCGACATGGAACGCCTCGTGCAGGGTACCGGACAGCTTGTCGGTGTCCTTCACCAGCCAGTTGTGCTTGGTGCAGGGGCGGGTGATGCCAACGGTGTCCGCCTCCTGGAAGGCGTCCGAGCCGATCATGAAGGTCGGCACCTGACCGGTCAGCACCACAAGCGGAATGGAATCGAGCAGCGCATCGGTGAGGCCGGTCACCGCGTTGGTTGCACCGGGGCCGGACGTGACAAGAACGACGCCCGGCTTTCCGGTCGAACGCGCATATCCTTCGGCGGCATGCACCGCGCCTTGCTCGTGGCGGACCAGAATGTGGCGGATATCGTTCTGCAGGAAGATTTCATCATAGATCGGAAGCACGGCGCCACCGGGGTATCCGAATACCGTGTCCACACCCTGATCCTTCAGGGCCTGAACAACCATTTTTGCGCCGGTCATTTCACGTGTCATCTGCTTTTGCTCCAGTTGGCGGCAACGTCCATTCCGCATAAAAAAAGCCCCCGATTTTCTAAGTCGGAGGCGCATGGGTCAGATTATGGTCAACCGTTACCGGCCCATGCGCTTGGTTCCTACAATGACGACTAGGGAGGTCATTTACCCCAGGCTCCTCTTTTGCGTTGAAGCGCAGACTATGACCGGCCGGCAGGGGCGTCAACAGGCAAACCCATCAAAAATGCTCGTCTTTCGACATTTTCTTGCGCTCAAGGGGCGTGTTGCGACATTTCTCAAAAGGAGACTCCCGGAAATGTGACCGAAACCCGAGCCGCAGGGACTCAGCCGCAGGTGTCGCGTGCTCCAGATAATGGGGGGAGCAGGGGCTACAGCCCGACGCCAGTGCCCTGTAGAACGCCGTGTTGCAGCGCATAGCGGGTGAGGCCGGCGGTCGAGGAAATGCCCAGCTTGCGCTTGATGTTCTTGCGGTGGGTTTCCACTGTGCGCACCGAGATATCGAGCGCAAGGGCAACTTCCTTGTTGGATTTGCCCTGAGCCAGTTCCAAGAGGATGGTCTGTTCGCGCCCGGTCAGCGCCTCGCGCAGGCCGCTGTCCTTGGGCTTCAGCGACCCTTCGGCGCCGGTGCAGAGATAGCGTTCACCGAGCATCACCGCGTCGATAGCGTCCTTGATCTCTTCGGTGGGCACGTCCTTCAGCACATATCCCATGGCGCCATGGCTGAGCGCGGTAGAGATATATTCCGGGCTGTCGTGCATCGACAGGATCAGGATACGAGTGCTGGGGCTGCGCTCCAATATGATTTCGGTGGCGCCGAGGCCACCCAACCGGGGCATGTTGAGATCCATGAGGATCACATCGGGCGCCAGCTCGGCGACGCGGCTCACCGCTTCTTCGCCGTCGGTCAATGATCCGACCACCGCGATGTCATCGTAGCTTTCGAGAATCGACTGGATGCCCTCGGCGACCATCGGGTGGTCGTCCACGATCAGGACACGCACAGGCTCGCAATTTCCGTCTTTCAGCAGAGTGCCATCCCCCAACTGCCTATATGCTTCGGACCCGGCAGAGATACGGATCCTGCATCTGCCACTACGACACGCGTTTCGGAGCGGCTTCGTTCCCCGGTGGCAGCAGATGGCTCAAAGGGAGTGTTGCTTCGATCACCGTGCCGCTCTGGGTGCCCCGTGATGACAGAATCCGCAAGGTGCCGTCAAGCTGATCGATCCGCTCTTGCATGTTGCGCAGGCCGATGCCCGGCTCGCCTTCGGGCTTTTTCTGGGGCAGGCCACGGCCATTGTCGCTGATGCGCATGGTGGCGCCGCGGGCGTGGCCACGCAGGTCGATACTGACATGGCTTGCATCCGCGTGCCGTTCGATATTGGTCAGCGCCTCCTGCGCGATGCGGTACATGGCGATCTTGGCATCCTGATCCAGCCGGTTGCGGAATACCACAGTGGTAAAATCCGTTTCGATTCCAGTGCGGGCCGCAAAATCATCGGTAAGCGCCTTCAGCGCAGGACCAAGGCCCAGATCATCCAGCACTCCCGGGCGCAGATCCCGGCTGATGCGGCGCACTTCGGAGATGGCGATGCCAAGGTGTTCGATGCCTTTGTCGAGCGGATCCGAAGCGCCATCGTGATCGCCCCGCATCAGGCGCCGCCGGGTGTTGTCCAGCGCATAGCGTACCCCGACGAGCAACTGGCTGATCCCGTCGTGCAGCTCGCGGGCCACGCGTCCACGCTCTTCTTCCTGCGCGTCGAAAACCCGCTGTGTCAGTTCCTTCAGCTTGGCATCGGCAAGGCGGCGTTCGCGGATGTTCAGAACCATGCCCGATGCAAAGACAAGGACCAGTGCGACAAGGGTAATTCCGCCAATATAGATAAAGGTCCGGCGCACCCGGGCTTCCACCTCGGCGCGGCTGGCGGCGACCGAGGCCAGTACATCGTCGATGAAGACGCCGGTCCCGACCGCCCATTGCCAGTCCTGCAGGCCAAGGACGTAGGTTACCATCTGCGCTTCTTCGCCAGTCGATGGTTTTTCCCACATGAAACTGTGCCAGCCTGCGCCTTGGCGCGCCTGCTCGATGAAGGTGTCCACGACTGGCGTGCCCTGGCTGTCGGTAAGCCCGCGCCAGTTCTGGTTGATGAACTCGGTTTGCCGGGGGCTGACCAGATTGTTGCCGTCGTAGTCATAGACGAAAAAGAAGCCGTCCTGGCCGTAGATCATCGCGCTAAGGATTTGCGTCACCCGCTCCTTTGCATCCGCATCATCCGGCGCAGCCAGACCATAGATATGGGAAAAGGCATTGCGGGCCTGGGTGACATAGTTGCGCAGTTCGGCCTTCTTGGCTTCGATCAGCTGGCGCTCCAAGGCCTTGATCTCCCGCTCGGCGAGGGCGCGGGACTGATTGGCCACCAAGAGCGCAATCGCAGCCACTGCCACCACAAGAGGCAGCGTCGCCAGAAGCGAAAGTTTCTGCGCATAATTCGGTCGGAACAGGCTGGAAAACAGGCTGGAGAACGGGGGCATAGGGCTGTCCGGCGGCTGTGAGAGAGGGAAGGCGAATCGTTACGCAATCGAAATCCGAAAGCAAAGGGGGCTTTGAGGCAGATTTTGCCGTCACCTGCGTAACAAAAGAAGCCTGCGCTCAAAATTAGTGCAACAATCGGACTGAAACTTACAAAAAAAGCGCCGATCTACGCAGTACTAGGTATTCACAAGTTTGGCCCCGTGGCTAGGCTGACGCCACTCGAACCGATCCGCCCAAGGCTTTGCTGCGGGCAATCCATATATCTGGGAGGAAAACATCATGGATCGTCGTTCCTTTTTGAAAACATCCGCTCTGGGCGGTACCGCCGCTGCTGCGTCCACTCTGGCAGCTCCGGCTTATGCTCAGGGTAAGCGCACCCTGACCATGGTTACCACCTGGGGTCGTGGTCTGGCTGGCGTGTTTGACGCCGCGCAGCGCGTTGCAGACAACGTCACAGCCATGTCCGATGGCAACCTGACTGTCGACATCAAAGCCGCCGGCGAACTGGTTGGCGCGTTTGAAGTGTTTGACGCCGTTTCCTCGGGTCAGGCTGACATGTATCACGGCGCCGACTACTACTTCGTTGGTCAGCACCCGGGCTATGCCTTCTTCACCGCCGTGCCCTTCGGCATGACCGCGCAGGAACTGTCCAACTGGTACTACTTCGACGGCGGCATGGAGCTGCACGACGAGCTGGGTCAGATCTTTGGTCTGAAATCCTTCCTCGGCGGCAACACCGGCGCGCAGGCTGGCGGCTGGTTCTCCAAAGAGATCAACAGCCCCGAAGACTTCAACGGTCTGAAGTTCCGTATGCCGGGTCTGGGTGGCAAGGCACTGGGTAAACTGGGCGCTTCCGTTCAGAACATCCCGGGTTCCGAAGTGTACCAGGCTCTGTCCTCTGGCGCCATCGACGGCACCGAGTGGATCGGCCCCTGGGCGGACGAAAAAGCCGGCTTCCAGGAAATCACCAAGACCTACTACACCGCTGGCTTCCACGAGCCGGGTGCAGGTCTGTCGGTTGCAACCAACCGCGACGTATTCGAGAGCCTGAGCCCCGCGCATCAGAAGATCATCGAAATCGCATCGGCTGAATGCCACCAGTGGAACCTGGCACAGTTCCTGGCCAACAACGGTGCCGCTCTGCAGCGTCTGCAGGCCGGTGGCGTGAAACTGATGGAATTCCCGGACTCCGTCTGGGATGCCTTCGGTAAGGCTTCCATGGAAGTGCATGCGGAAAACATGGGCGACGATCTCTACAAGAAGATCCACGACAGCGCCATGGCTTCGATGAAGTCCTCCTCCGCCTGGATCAAGACTTCCTCGGGCACCTACGTGTCGCAGCGCGACCGCGTTCTGGGCTAAGCGGCGTACCTACGCTTTCATCGGATCCTCCGCCATTGTGCGGGGGATCCCTTTTCCATTGCAGCAGGTCGAACCGGGCAAGCCAGCTCCTTGTGGAGCACCGCCAGCTCATCTAAAGACCCGCCGCAATCAATGATCCCGGGGGAACAATGCAGGACGACAGTGGCATTTCCTTTTTCGGCGCCCTGTGGGGTGGTCTTGTCTGGCTGGTCCAGAACATCGCTGGCGCCTTTTACAATCTTGGCTACGCGCTCTCCCATACCAGCGAATGGCTGGCATGGACCGGAGGGCTGGAGTCCGTAGAGGACAAACAGTCGCTTATGCGCTTTGTCTACTTCGGTGGCTCGGTCGAGTTCTTCTTTGTAGTGTTTACCGCGTTTCTGGTTCTGACAGCGGTGGGGATTTACCAGCGCCAAGTCATGTGGGGCGTGGTGCGCGGGCTGGAAGGCTTTGCCAATACCATCGGCCGCCTGTTCGCCTGGGCCGGTCTGATCATGGTCATCCAGCAGATCATCATCGTTTTCATGCAGCGGGTCTTTGCCCGACCGGACATGAGTTTCGGTCTGGGGATCGAACTGCAGATGGACATCTCGTGGTTTGCCGAAGAGTTGAAGCTCTATAACGCGTTGGTGGTCTGTATGTGCGTTGCCTACACATTCGTGCAGGGCGGCCATGTGCGGGTTGACCTGATCTACTCCGGCATCAGCTTCCGCGCCAAGCGGGTGATCGACATGATCGGCTCGCTGATCTTCATGATGCCTGCGGCTGTTCTGACCTGGATGTATGGCTGGTTCTTCCTGTGGCGCCACCTGATCGTGCCGAAGCCTTCGGCCTCTGATGGGCTTGACCGGCTGGTAATGAAAGCACGTGCGCTGCGCTGGAACGTGGAAACCATCGGGTTCAGCCCGAACGGCTTCAACGGGTACTTCCTGTTCAAAATCCTGCTGGTCTCGTTTGCAGGCATCGTCTTCCTGCACGCCATTGCCTTCTTCTACCGCTCGTTCCTCGAGTTCGTCGAAGGTCAGGGTAGTGAAAACAAATACCTCGACAAGGATACCCTTGGAGAGGGCGAAGAAGCCTATGAAGGCGCGCATTAAACTAAGGGACAGCTGACATGCTATTCGGTCTTGATGGCGTCGAAATCGGCCTGATCATCGTATTCTTCTGCCTTTTCGGAGGCATTCTTTCCGGCTTCCCGGTGGCCTTTGCCATCGGCGGCGCCGGCATCATCTCCTTCGGGATTATCGCGGCGCTCGACAGTGCCGGGCTTCTGGTTCACCAGGCCATCGACACCTCGTCGCAGGTCTACCGGGATCTGGTGAATTCGGGCGTCAAACCCGATGTCATATCCATCTTCCGATATCCGGATCTTCCACGCGTTGCCGAGCATGTGTTCCCGCAGGGCTGGGAAAGCGCGATGGATCGCAACGTCTCCTTCATCGTGAACCGCATGAACGAGCGGGTTCTGGCAGGGGCGTCGATTGAAACGCTGCTGGCGGTTCTGATGTTCGTTCTGATGGGGATCACCCTGGAGCGGTCGAAGATCGCCAACGATCTGCTGACCACCATGGCGCGCGTCTTTGGCCCGCTGCCCGGCGGTCTGGCCGTGTCCATCGTGGTTGTGGGGGCCTTCCTGGCCGCTTCGACCGGCATCGTGGGCGCGACTGTGGTGACCATGGGGCTTCTGGCGTTGCCCACCATGCTGCGCAACAACTACTCGCCGGAGCTGGCGACGGGTGTGATTGCGGCTTCGGGCACGCTGGGGCAGATCATCCCGCCCTCTATCGTGATCGTTCTTCTGGGCACGCTGGCAGGGGATCTTTACTCCACTGCGCAGGAAAACCGTGCGCAGGAAGCGGGCTGTACCGATGCGCTGACCTTCCTGGGTGAGCCTGCGGTCGTTTCGGTCGGGACCCTGTTCCAGGCGGCGTTGCTGCCGGGCATCATGCTGGCGCTTCTTTATGCGCTTTATGCCTTTGGCTATGCGCTGATGAACCCGGAAAAGGCACCTGCGGTTGAGCTCGGCGGCGCCAGTGACGAACCGGTGACCCGCACCGAGGCCCTGACCTGGTTCCTGGGCGCGCCTGCTGCGATCATCGTCGGTACCGTGCTGCTTGGCTCGTTCGGCGTCGTTGGCTCGCAGAACATCAATGTGTCCAGCTTCTCCGACGCTGGTCAGACCGCGTCGCTGCGCACCTCGGTCGGGGCCGAATGTCAGGCCTCGATGATCGAACTGCATGGTCAGGAAGCCTGGGATGCAGCGGTGGAAGAGCAGAAGGCGATTGATGCCGCTGGCGGTGTCGCCTCGGCTGAGCGTCTGAGCGAGGAAGAGATCGCTGCGGCAGAGGTTGAGAAGATTGCCAACGCGGCGCCGATTGGCACCGGTATCGCGGTGATCATCGTTCTGCTGGGCCTGGTTCTGGCCGTTGGCCGCGGTGTTGCGCCGTCGCGCGATACCAAGCCGCTGATCGTAGGGGCCATCGGTCTTCTGCTGCTGGCACTGGTCGACATTCTGCTGATCGCGCCGACCACGTCCCCCGGGGCGACGGTGCTGCTGATGCTGATCCCGCTGGCGATCGCGCTTTACGGCTGTAAAGAGGCGGCGATCCGCTGTTCGCGCAACGATCTGATCCGGGTGGTCTTCCCGCCGCTGGTTCTGATCGTGGCCGTGCTCGGCTCGATCCTTGGCGGTATCACCAACCCGACGCCCGCTGCGGCGCTGGGGGCAGGCGGTGCCATCATGCTGGCGGCGTATCGCCGTCTGCAGGACGAGGGACGCTCGGGCAAGGTGATCATCTGGTCCACCTTCGCGGTGATCCTGTGCATCCTGATCGGGGTGAACTTCGATCTGCGGATCAATCAGGACAATGTGTCGTTCGAAAGCTGGGTGGCCTTCTTCTTCGCTTATGCGGCCTACCTTTATGCGCTGTTCGGCCTGCTGTTTGGCTGCTGGGTGCTGTTCAAGGGCGGGGTTCTGACGCCGATCGTGCGTGAGACGGCGAAGGTGACCTCGATGGTCTTCACCATCCTGATCGGCTCGCAGCTTTTGAACCTGGTGGTGATCTCCTTTGGCGGTGAGCACTACATTCAGCAGTTCCTGAAGAGCTTTGACAACGAGATGACGGTCTTCCTGATCGTGATGCTGGTGCTGTTCTTCCTGGGCTTCGTGCTCGACTTCCTTGAGATCATCTACATCGTGATCCCAATTGTCGGGCCGGTGATCTACGGCGGCTCCTTCGATCCGAAATGGGTGACCATCATGGTTGCGGTGAACCTGCAGACCTCGTTCCTGACACCGCCCTTCGGCTTTGCGCTGTTCTACCTGCGCGGGGTTGCACCGAAGGAGGTGACAACGGGTCATATCTATCGCGGGGTGCTTCCCTTCGTGCTGATCCAGGTGGTTGGTCTTGCGATCCTGTGGCTGTTCCCGTCGATCGTGACAATCGTACCGGCGCTGATGCCGGGCTGATCCGGTTCAGGAGATCATAAAGACTTAAGGGGCCCCTCGCGGGCCCCTTTTCCATGGCGGCGGTGCAGATGGTGGTGACTGGAGCGCACAGGCAGACAGGCCGGACCCGGCGAGATCCGCCGGATAGCGTCAAGTTCGAGCTGTGGAGACGCGCGTGCAGCCCCAAGAGACGCCTTCAGCGGTTGGCTGCGTGGTTGTTGGGGCTAGGGCCCCGACTGCTGGAGAGTTACCGCCCGCGGTGGACCGGCTGCTGGGGGAGCTGAATATTGGCGACCTGTTCGGAAATCGTATCGGTCGCAGGGCTGTCCGCAGTATCTTGAACCTCGGACATCGCTGTCCACTTACCCCCTTGATAGACCTCAAGGCCCGAGAACTTGACCTTATAACCCATCTTGGGGCTGCCTTTGACCCAGTAGCCGAGGTAGACATAGGGCAGCCCTGCATCGCGCGCGATGTCGATGTGATCGAGGATCATATAGGTGCCCAGCGAATTCTGCGGCAGGTTCGGGTTGTAGAAGGAATAGACCATGCTCAACCCGTCTTCGAGCACATCGGTCAGCGACACCGCAGTCAGTGCGTTGTCTTCGGGATTGGTGTATTCCACCACCCGACTGCGCACCGGAGTCTCCTCGATCATTGCGGCATATTCGAACACGTCCATATCGGCCATGCCGCCATCCGCGTGGCGGCTGTCCAGATAGTCGCGGAACAGCTGGTACTGGTCCTCGGTTGCCCAGGGCGATGTTGCCCGGCGGACCAGATGCGCGTTGCGCTTGCTGGTGCGTTTCTGGCTGCGGCTGGGTGTGAACTCTGCCACGTTGATGCGCGCCGACAGGCAGGCCGAACATTCCGAACAGGACGGACGATACAGCACGTTCTGAGAGCGCCGGAACCCCTGTTGCGAGAGGCTATTGTTCAGCTGCTCGACACCATCGCCCTGCAACGCCGTGAACAGCTTCCGCTCCATCCGCCCCTCCAGATAGGGGCATGGTTGGGGCGCAGTCACATAGAACTGCGGTGCGATCGGAAGAGTATGGCGCATAGGGTCGGGCTTGAGTCCAAGGCTTGTCAAAAAACACAATAAGGCTGGAGTTCACGATAGCAACGACCAACCCGCCCGCCAAGGCCGGTCTGCACAAATGGTTTAACAGTGATTGCCAAGCGGGATGTTTGCCCAGAGTTGACCGCTATCGCTGGATGCTGCGCCGGTTCAGCATCACCGTGCCGAGAATGGCATCGCCCAGCCCCTGACCGCGTGCTGATGTCAGCATCATGATCACCGAGACCACCTGCAAAAGCGGCACGGCCAGAGCAACCGTATAAGCACCCGTATGCAGCGCGGCCATCTGCAGATCCATCCGCTGGCCGGAAAGGTCACGCAGCTCGATCCCGGCAAAGCGCATCCCCAGCGTGGCAGAGCCGTTGGCGATGGTAATCGTCCGGTAGGCAAAGCCGATCGTCAGATAGAGCAGCGGCCAGATGAAGAGCCCGACAAAGGCAGTCATCACCACTGTCGCCATACACAGGCCGAATATGATCAGGCTGTCGACGACCCAGGCCAGCAGCCGTTTGGGGGCAACCGATGCGTAGAATTCAGCTTGGTAATCCGGGTCGGGCAGGGCGGTCATCTCAGGTGTCCTGTTTTGCGGGCGTGTGGGGGCAGGCGGGCAACCGAGGCCTCCCACCCGTATCTATGGGCGGGAGGCGCTGATGTCAGCAGGATCAGTGGCGTTTGTCGCCGATATCCTCGTCGCTGATGTCTTGCGCTTCGGCAGGGGCGGCGGCGCGCTGCTCCATGAATTCGTCGAACTCAGCCTTGTCCTTGGCTTCGCGCAGGCGCTGCAGGAAGGCGTTGAAATCGTCCTGTTCCTGTTCCAAGCGGCGCAGCGTATCGGCCTTGTAGGCGTCAAAGGCGCTGTTGCCGCTCGAGGTCATGGCGGACATGCCGTGGCGGGTCCAGGATTTGCGGTGGCGGCAGGATTTGTTGAACATACGTTTGCTCCAGATCATGTAAAACAGCAGGGCGAGGCCGATTGGCCAGAAGAACACAAAGCCAAGCACCATGGCAGCAATCCAGGCGCCTTTGCCCTTGCTGTCCAGCCAGGCCTCGCTGCGGGAAAACCAGCCCTGGTCATGCGGGGCGGCTGCGGTGGGGGTGATACTCGTCATTGGAACCTCCGGTATTGGGTTGATGTAAATCGCCTTCACATCCTCAATATCGTGCGCTCGCCTGCGCCCTGCAAGTCTATAAGTAAATGTTTTTTACATTTACTTTGTAAGGTTTTGATAAACAGTCTTAAAATATTACCGTGAAGAGGGGTGAGTGGCTGGGGTTTCCATGCCTCCGTGGGGCAAGTGGGGCTATGTCTGGGCTCCAAAACCGCCCGACCACTGCAAAAGGGGGGGCTATGCGCGCCCGCCCTTGGGGTCGTCTGTCTGTATGGGGTCGCGTTTTCGCAAGGGGCACTTTGCGCGGCGCAGTGTAAGCCCGGCGCCCCGCGGTGCCCGGCCTAGTGGTCGACGGCGTGGCGGATGTCGCCTGTGTCCAGCACTGGGGACGCGTCGATGTCGTCGGCATCCAGCATCGCCGCCACGCGTTCAAGGCCCGCCACCAGCATCGCCTGCTCCCAGTCTTCCATCGCGTTGAACTTGCGTACAAAGCGTTGTTGCAACGGATCGGGTGCCTCAGTCAGGACCTGACGACCGGCATCGGTCAGCAGGATATTGGTCTGCCGCCGGTCCTGGCTCGACTTTTCACGCAGCACCAGACCGTCACGCACCAGCTTGTCGACAAACGAGGTGATGGTGCCCTGGGACACCCGCATCCGCAGCGAAATCGCCTTGGCAGTGCTGTAGCCCTGTTCTCCGATGATCTGAAGAACCCGGAACTGTGCAGGTGTCACGCCAGTGGTTTGTCGTATCTCACGTCCGAACAATTCGGTGGCCCGGACAATGCGCCGAAGCGCGATCAAGCTGCTGTCGATGCGATCCATGAAGACTCCGTTGTTTTGATCATCAAACTATATAGGAAGATATGACGCTATTCAAAGCAGAATACACTTTGAAATATAAAGGATGCAGGGGGCCAAATACGACGTTCCCCGCGACATAATGCCTAAAAGCGACGTTTGTGTCGCAAATTTTGCTTTGCCTGTTGAAGTTTTCGTGAGGCGCTGCTATTTCGATTGCCGAAGCGAAAGGAGCGAACACATGCAATACCACGCTGACCCGAGGCGGATCCCGCTGCCCACACTGCGTAAACCGACAGCGTCGGATGGCGCGGATATCTGGGAGCTGGTCCGCAGCTGCAGGCCGCTTGACGAGAATTCGATGTACTGCAACTTGCTGCAGTGCGATCATTTTGCCGACACATGCGTACTGGCCGAGCTGTCGGGCGAGGCCGTGGGGTGGATCTCTGCCTACGTCATGCCCAATGATCCCGAGACACTGTTTGTCTGGCAGGTTGCCGTGTCCGAAAAGGCACGTGGCCGCGGTCTGGGCGCGCTGATGCTGCAATCGATCATGCAGCGTGAAGCCTGCGAAGGCGTTACCCGCCTGCAGACCACGATTACCGCCGACAATGACGCCTCCTGGGCGTTGTTCCGCAAGTTCGCCAAGCTTCAGGACAGCGGTCTGGATATTCAGCCCTACTACACGCAGGCGCTGCACTTCCAGGATCGTCATAAAACGGAAAACCTGGTGACCATCCCTCTGGACGAGCGCGCTCAGCTGGCTGCTTGAGCCGCGCAGACGTCGGTTTTCACTTTCAACTCTTCTCCCACCCAAAAGAGGTCGTATGTCTACGAACACCTCCACCACAACTGTATTCAAACGTCGGGAATCCGAAGCGCGCAGCTATTGCCGCGGCTTTGATACCGTCTTCACCTCGGCGCAGGGTTCTGAAATGACCGCCCGCGACGGGAAAACCTATATCGATTTTCTGGCCGGCTGCTCGTCGCTCAACTACGGGCACAACGACCCGGACATGAAAGAGGCGCTGATCGCGCATCTGCAGGCCGATGGCATCGCCCATGGTCTTGACATGCACACCGATACCAAGGCCGATTTCCTCGAGACCTTCGAGAACGTCATCCTGCGTCCGCGCAAGATGGACCACAAGGTGATGTTCACCGGTCCTACCGGTGCCAACGCGGTCGAAGCGGCGATGAAAATTGCCCGCAAGGTGACCGGACGCAGCAATATCGTGGCCTTCACCAATGGGTTCCACGGTGTGACGCAGGGTGCGCTGGCCGCCACCGGCAACGGCTATCACCGCGGCGGCGCCGGGCTGCCCCTCAATAACGTGACCCGTCTGCCGTTTGACGGCTACATGGGGCAGGGCACCGATACCGCCGATTACCTAGAGGCGATGCTGAACGATCCGTCTTCGGGTCTGGACGCACCTGCTGCGATCCTGCTGGAGACTGTGCAGGGCGAGGGCGGCCTGAACGCCGCGCGCGCCGAATGGGTGCAGCGCATTGCCCGTCTGGCAAAGGAAGCAGGCGCTCTGCTGATCATCGACGACATTCAGGCCGGTTGCGGCCGCACCGGGACCTTCTTCTCGTTCGAAGAGTTCGGCATCGACCCCGACATCGTCACCATGGCGAAATCGGTTTCGGGTTTTGGCCTGCCGATGGCGCTGGTTCTGGTGAAGCCCGAACATGACGTGATGGGCCCTGCCGAACACAACGGCACCTTCCGGGGCAACACCCATGCCTTTGTCACGGCCCGCGTCGCGATCGAGAAATTCTGGTCGGACAGCGCCTTTCAGGATGACATCGCCCGCCGGGCGAAGATCGTCGAAAAGGCCCTGCAGGAAATCGCCGACATGGTGCCCGGCTCGCGGCTCAAGGGGCGCAGCATGATGCGCGGTGTCGATGTCGGATCTGGTGAGCTGGCTGGCGATATCTGCGCCCGTGCGTTCCAGAATGGCCTGATTGTCGAAACCTCTGGCCCTAATGATGAGGTCGTCAAGATCCTCGCCCCCCTGACCACGCCCGACGCCCAGCTCGAAGCTGGCCTCAGCATTCTCAAGGATGCCGCGCGGGACGTGATCGGAACAACCAAAGTTGCAGCGGAGTAAGACAATGATTGTCCGTGACTATAACGATATCCTTGAAAAAGACCGCGACCGCGTGGTCAGCGATGCGGAGTGGACCAGCGTCCGTATGCTTCTGGCCGATGATGGGATGGGCTTTTCCTTCCACATCACCTTCCTCGAGGCAGGCTCGGAACATACGTTCGAATACAAGAACCACTTTGAAAGCGTCTATTGCATGCAGGGCACCGGGTCGATCACCGACCTGGCAACCGGCGAGACGCATCACATCCGTCCCGGCGTGATGTATGCGCTCGACAAACACGACCGCCACGTGTTGAAGGCTGACGAACAGCTCGTGATGGCCTGCTGCTTCAATCCGCCCGTTACGGGAACCGAAGTACACCGGGAAGACGGATCCTACGCGGCGCCAGAAACCGTCGAGGCTTAAGCCATGACCCATACTGTAGAAAAGATCGGCGGGACATCCATGTCCCGCATGAACGAGCTACGGGATACGCTGTTCATCAAGAACGATGAGCCCGAATACGGGCGTATTTTCGTGGTGTCCGCCTTTGGTGGCATCACCAACCTGCTGCTGGAGCACAAGAAGACCGGTGCGCCCGGTGTCTATGCCCGCTTTGCCAATGCCGAGGATGACCACGGCTGGTTCGATGCCCTGAACGAGGTGTCGGCCGCGATGATCGCCGCGCATGAGGCGGTTCTGGACAATGCCGGCGATGTTGCCCAGGCGACCGCCTTTGTGCAGGAACGTATCGAAGGCGCCCGCAATTGCCTGATCGACCTGCAGCGCCTGTGCTCCTACGGACATTTCCGCCTCAACACACATCTGCTGCAGATCCGCGAGCTGCTTTCTGGTCTCGGCGAGGCGCATTCGGCGCTGGTTGCCGTGCTGATGTTGCAGCGGGTGGGCGTCAACGCGCGTCTGGTGGATCTGTCCGGCTGGCGCGGCGATGCGGATATGTCGCTGGAACAGCGGATTGAAACGGCTCTGGAAGGGGTCGACCCGGCGCAGGAAATGCCCATCGTCACCGGCTACGCGCAATGCGCCGAAGGCCTGATGCGGGAATTCGACCGGGGCTATTCTGAGGTGACCTTCTCGCAGCTGGCGGCGCAGACCGGCGCGCGTGAGGCGATCATTCACAAGGAATTCCATCTGTCCTCTGCCGATCCGAAACTGGTCGGTGCCGAGAACGCCCGCAAACTGGGCCACACCAATTATGACGTGGCCGACCAAATGGCGAACCTTGGCATGGAGGCGATCCACCCCTCGGCGGCAAAGACCCTGCGTCAGTCCGGTGTGCCGTTGCGCGTCACCAACTGCTTTGAGCCCAATGATCCGGGCACGGTTATCGACGATCAGCCCGCGCCCAAGGCGGCGGCCGAAATCGTCACCGGCCTTGATATCATTGCGCTGGAGCTGTTCGAACAGGACATGGTCGGCGTCAAAGGCTATGACGCTGCGGTGCTGGACATCCTCACCCGCCACAACGTGCGGATCGTGTCGAAGGTGACCAATGCCAATACGGTGACCCACTATCTGGACGCCTCGCTGAAATCGATGCGCCGGGTCGAGGCCGATCTGTTGGCCCGCTTCCCGCAGGCAGAGGTCAACAGCGAAAAGCTGTCGCTGATCTCCGTCGTGGGACGCGATCTGAGTGGCCTGCACGTCCTGGCACGGGGGATGAATGCCCTTGAGAAGAAGGATATTTTGCCGCGCGGTGCAACGCAGGGGCCACGCAATGTGGACACCCAGTTCATCCTGCAGCGCGAGGACAAGGACGCAGCCATCGCACTGCTGCATTCGGAGTTCTTCGGATCCACCGAGTCCCAGGCGCTGAAAGCGGCCTAAGAGCGCAAGCGATTTAGGCAAAAACGACCGGTTTTCAGTCGGGTGGCGCGTTTCGTGCCCCGCGTTCTGAAAACTGGTTGTTTTGCGTTTTTACAGACGTGTTCGGGAGCTGTCGAAACACGCGGCCAAAGCATAAGCCTCCACGCGAATGCCTTTTAGGCTATACGCGCTAGGTCTGTCGGGGCGGTCTGCGCAGGGGGGCGCGGCTGCGTTCGTTACCAGCGGCTGTCGCCTTTTGCAGCAGCGCCATGAATTGTTCCTGCTCTTCAGGGCTGAGGCCGGTCAGGATCTCGCCTTGCACCTCGCGTACAAGGGGGTGCGCCCGGGCCAGAACCTCTTTGCCAGTTTCGGTCAGGGTCAGCTGTCGCGCGCGGCGATCCCGCGGGCTGACGGTGCGGTCGATCAGCTGTTTCGCTTCCAGCCGGTCGATCACCTTGCCCAGTGTCGCCCGGTCATAGGCAATAAGCCCCGCAACCGAGGCCTGATCAATGCCAGGGTTGGCATCAATGGCTTTCAGCGCGGCGTATTGAACAGGGGTGAGGTCGATATCGTGGGCGGCGACCTTTTCGGTGAACTGGGCCACCGAAATCTGATGCAAGCGGCGGATCAGGTGACCGGGAAACTGATGCAGATCCAACGCGTGATCATCCTCGTCTTGTGCGTCCATAAACCCTGTTCCGGCTGTTGCTGTCTCGTCCGACTGTGATGCACAGATAAACCAGAATAGTGGGTAAATGGCCACCATATACGGTGTCGCAGCCGGTCAATCGGCAGCCGGGTCCGTAAAACCCGCTTTCCCTTGTGGATGCAGCGGGCTAGACCCTGTTTCATGGTGAAAAGTTTTTCTTCCCTTCAGGATATGTACGATCATGGCTATGACACCATCATTGATGTGCGTAGCCCGGCCGAATTTGCAGAGGATCACGTCCCCGGTGCTATCAACCTGCCGGTCCTGAACAATGAAGAACGGGCCGAGGTTGGCACGATTTATGTGCAAGAAAGCCCCTTTCTGGCGCGCAAGCTGGGCGCGGCCATGGTGTTCCGCAATGCCGCGCGGCACATCGAAGAGACGCTGAACCAATACGAAGGCGGCTGGCGGCCGCTGGTCTATTGCTGGCGCGGTGGGCAGCGCTCCGGCAGTTTCACCTATCTTTTGCAGCAGATCGGCTGGCGGGCCGAGATGATCTCAGGCGGCTACCAGTCCTACCGCAGGCTGGTGCATCAGATGTTGTATGAGGATGATCTGCCTTACCGGCTTGTATTGCTGGATGGCTATACCGGCACGGCGAAGACCGACCTTCTGAAGCATGTGGCAGAACTGGGCGCGCAGGTGCTGGATCTGGAAGGTCTGGCCAATCATCGCGGCTCGCTGCTGGGCGGTATGCCGGATGGGCAGCCCTGTCAGAAGGCGTTTGAATCGGCGCTGGCGGCGGCGTTGACCCGTTTGGATCCCAGCCGCCCCGTGCTGGTCGAGGCGGAATCGAGCAAGGTCGGAGACCGGATCATTCCCCCCAGCCTCTGGAGCCTGATGAAACAGGCGCCACGGATCGAGGTCAGCGCCTCGGTCGAAGAACGCTGCCGCTACCTGCTGCGGAGCTACAGCGACGGTCTGCCAGATGCGGATACACTGTCCGAAATGCTGGAGCGGCTTCGTGCGCGTCGCTCGAATGCGGTGGTGGATGGCTGGCTGTCCCTGATCGAAGAGGGCGATATGGCAGGCTTGGCGCGCGCCCTGATGGAACAGCATTACGATCCGGCCTACCGCAGTTCACGCCGCAGCATCGGCGTTGATGCCGTGGCAGAAGTACAACTGAAGGATCTGGACGATCAGACGCTGCAATCTGCCGCCACAACCATCTGCGACACGCTTGAAGGTCTGGCCGCAAAGGGTTTTTAAGTCAAAACAATTTGCCCTGCGCCCTGGGTAACCTTCCCGATGATCGCCGCCGGGTAACCTGCCTCTTTCAGCTGCTGCACCACCCCTTCGGCCTTGTCCTGCGGCAGGGCCGCGAGCAGGCCGCCAGCGGTCTGCGGGTCGAACAGCAGGTCCTGCGCGCCACTGGTGCGCCATTCCGGCAGCAACGCAGCGTTTTCTGGGAATAGCGAGGAGCGGATGCCGCTGTCGGCCAGCTGCGCGGCGCCCTCCATCAGCGGCACGGCGGCAAAATCAATCTCTGCACTGACGCATGAAGCCTCGCAGATGCCAAGGAGATGCCCGGCCAGACCAAAGCCAGTGACGTCGGTCATCGCGTGGGCTTCGGGTGCCAGAATGCGGGAGGCTGCGGCCTGCGGCTGTGCCATCTGTTCAAGCGCAGCGGTAACCCAGGCGCCTTCGGCCTTGCCTGCCATTTCGGCGGCCATGATCACGCCAGAGCCGAGCGGTTTGGTCAGGACCAGTGCGTCGCCCGGCTGCGCCCCGGCAAGGGTCACAGGATCCTGGCTGCAAAGCCCTGTGACGGTGAACCCCACAGTCAGCTCATCCCCCAGCGAAGTATGACCGCCGATGATCTCGGCGCCTGCATCCTCCATCACGCTGCGCGCGGCGGTCATGATTTCAATCAGGGTCCGTTGCTGCAGGGCTGGCGCCAGACGCGGCAGGATCAGGTTGGCGGTGGCGGCCTGCGGGGCGGCGCCCATGGCCCAGATATCGCCAAGCGCGTGCACCGCTGCGATACGGGCCATCACGAAGGGATCAAGGCTGAAGGCGCGCAGATGATCGGTGCTGATCACCTGCCGCACGTCGCCCATGGTCAGTAGCGCGGCATCATCTCCGGGCAGGGCGGTGACATCCTCACGCAGACTCGCCACGCGCGACACGCCTGCCGCATGCAAGGTGGCGCGCCCGGCCTTGGCACCGCAGCCGCCGCACATGGGTTTGTTGCCCAGCACTGCAGGCAGGTCCAGCGTATGTTCGGGCGGCAGGTCTGGCACTTCCATTTCGGGCAGGCTGCGGAATTGCTCCATGAAGTTCTGATCGATCCGGTCCTTCCAGCGCCAGATCATTGGGCCGGAAAACTGTGTGCCGAACCTTTCTCCCAGCGCTTCCTTGGCGCCCATGGAGATCAGTTTCAGGTAATCCTTCTGCGGCCGGTAGTGGCGCATCGGATCGCCGGCAATGGCGGCGCGCAGATTGTGCAGCAGAACCGGGGCCTGCCGCACTGCGTAGACACCGGCCTTCGGGCGCGGTGCATAGGCCAGATGCGCGCAATCCCCGGCGGCAAAAACCTGCGGGTCAGAGGTTTGCAGGCTGTCCGAAACCGTAAGGAAGCCGTCCTGTACCTCAAGCCCGGTATCGACCAGCCAGTCATGCGGGCGCGCCCCGGCAGCGCCGGTGGTGAAGTCCGAGAGAACCTCGCGCCCGCCTTCGAGTTCGATATGGCTGGAATGGATGCGATTGACGGCGGTGTTCTCAACGACGGTGACGCCCTGTACGGAAAAGGCGCGGCGCAGCCGCTCGCGGATCCCGGCGCTGGCGGTGCCCAGAACCGTGCCGCTGTCGATCAGGGTGACTTGTTCCAGGCGGCCCCGGCTGCGCAGGGCATGAGCCATCGCCAGAACCAGCTCGGCCCCGGCCACGCCGCCCCCGATCACCGCGATACGGGCAGGGCCATCGCCGCCGCGGAACGCGTCCCAGCGGCGGGCAAAACTACCAAGCGGCTTCGCCGGGATGCCATGTTCTGCAAATCCGGCTAGGTCCGGCATTTCGGAGGTAATCCCCACATCGACCGAGGCCACGTCATAAGCGATGTCAGGTCGCCCCGGCACCCGGATGCTGCGGGTTTCGGGATCAAGCCCCTCGGCCGCGCCCTGCACCAGCCGCGCTCCGGCAAAGCGCGCCAGCCGGACCAGATCGATATCAAGATCGCCCCGCGCGTAGTGACCGGCGACAAAGCCGGGCAGCATCCCCGAATAGGGCGCGGTGGGGCCGGGGTTGATCAGCGTCAGCCGGGCGCCGGGCAGCGGGCGCATCCCCCATTTCAGCAGCACCAGCGCATGGGCATGCCCGCCTCCGATCAAAACCACATCTTTGGTTTGGGGCAGGCGGGAGGTATCCATTTCGGTGGCTCACTTTCTGTTTCTGGGGCCGTGGGCCAATGGCCCGGGGGGGCTATTGCGGCTGATCTGTGCTTTCGGGATCTTCCGGCGGGGTGTTGTGGGTGGCCCAAATCGCATCCGGTCCAGCCGAAGGCAGGGTGCCTGTTTCCTCGCGACGGTGAATGTGCACCTTGGCGATGAAATGCGCGGTCACCGGGGCGGTCAAGAACAGAAACAGCGTGATCATCAATTCGTGTAGCGACAGGCGCCCTTCAAAGGCGATCGCGTGCACCATCGAGGCAAGAAGAACCCCGCCCACGCCCAGCGTCGTCGCCTTGGTCGGGGCGTGCAGCCGCGACATCGGGTCATTGAGTTTCAACAGGCCGTAAGAGCCGACAAAGCCGAACACACCGGCCATGACCAGAAAGCCTGCAATCAGAACGTCGAGTATCATATCCATAAGAGCCTCACTCGATGATGTTGCCGCGCAGGATAAAGCGCGCGTAGGCCACGGTTGAAACGAAACCGAGCATGGCGATGATCATCGCCGCCTCGAAAAAGATCTCGGTTCCGAGCGCCAGCCCATAAAGGACCATCAGCGCGATTGCGTTGATGAACATGGTATCAAGCGCAAGGATACGATCAGCTATGGCGGCGGCGAACATCACCTTCCAGAGGTTCATCAACAGCGCCAGCGCAAAGCAGACAAAGGCAAAAAGAGCCGCAGTTTCAATCATTCGAAAATCTCCATCAGGCGGCGCTCGTAGCGCTCTTTGATTTCGTCCCGAACCGCATCAGGGTCGTCGCAATCAAGGCAATGCACCAGCAAGGCGTGACCTTCGGCGGAGACGTCCGCGGTGACGGTGCCCGGCGTCATGGTGATGGTGCCGGCCAGCACGGTGATCGCCTCGGGGGTGCGCAGCTCCAGCGGCACGGTCACCCAGTTGGGCTGCCGTTTTGCGTTGGACTTGAACACCACGATCCGCGCTACGGTGATATTGGCAACAACGATGTCCCAGATCACGATCAGGATATAGGCCGCGATCTTGACGGGGTGTTTCACGCGCAGTTGCTGCGGCCAGAACGGCTGGGTCAGGAAGGGGATCAGCAGGCCCAGCAGAAAGCCGAAGACCAGCGAGTTCAGCGTGAAGCTGTTGACGATGAGAACCCAGGTGAGGGTCAGCAGCAGCGTCAGCACCGGGTGCGGCAGAAGTCGATGCATCAGTTTCATTCCCCGGTCCTCCCCAGGACGGTGTCAATATAGGCATCCGGCGCAAAGAGTTGCGCGGAGGTGGCCTCGGCGTAGTCCATCATCGGACCTGCAAAGACGGTCAGCAGAATTGGCCCGGCCAGAAGACCGAAGCTGGCCACGAAAGGCAGGGACGAGCCGCGTTGCGCCTGCACCGGCGCCTCCTCTGGGTCATCTGCTTCCACTTCGCTTTCAGCATCCTCTTGCGGTGCAAGTCCGTGGCTTTTCCAGAAGATCAGGCTGCCCGCCCGCGCCAGACCGATGATGGTAACCAGCGACGACACCAGAATGACGCCCCAGATCCACCAGACCAGATCATGCCCACGCGCAGCATCCATCACCAAGAGCTTGCCCAGGAAGCCAGACAGAGGCGGCATACCCGCCATGGCGATGGATCCCCCAAAGAACAGCGCCGCGATCAGCCCGCTTTGCTTCATCACCGGTTTCGGGGCGATCTCTCCGCCCTGACGTTCCATCACCATATCGGCGACCAGGAACAGGAAGGCCGTCGCAAGGGTCGAATGCACGGTGTAGTAAAGCGCAGCGCCGACCGAGGCTGGCGTGAACAACGCCACCGCCGTCAGCAGGGTCCCCATCGAGGTGATTGCGCCAAAGGCCACAAGCCGCCCTATCTCACGCGCGCCAAGAACACCGATGGCCCCCACGGCAAGCGTCAGCAGCGCAGCAGGCAGCAGCCAGTCTCCGGCCAGCCCCGCGGTGATCTCGGCCTCGGGGCCAAAGACCAGCGTGTACATGCGCAGGATGGCATAGGCGCCGACCTTGGTCATGATCGCAAACAGGGCCGCCACCGGCAAAGGCGCGTTGGCATACGAGGCTGGCAGCCAGAAATGCAGCGGCAGCACCGCGGCCTTGATGGCAAAGACCAGCAACAGCATGATCGCGCCGACCCGCAACAGGGCTGTATCCTCGGCCGGAAGTTCGGCCACGCGGACTGCCAGATCGGCCATGTTCAGCGTGCCGGTCACGGAATAAAGCGTGCCAAGCGCAAACAGGAACAGCGTTGATCCCAGCAGGTTGTAGACGACATATTGCACACCGGCCTGGAACCTTGTGGCGCCGCCTGCGTGGATCATCAGACCATAAGAGGCGATCAGCAGGACCTCGAAGAAAACGAAGAGGTTGAAGGCGTCGCCGGTCAGGAAGGCACCGATGATACCCATCAGCTGGAACTGGAAGAGCGCATGGAAATTGGCGCCGCGCGCGTCCCAGCCGGTTCCGATGGCGTATAGCACCACCGCCAGCGCCAGCACCGCCGTCAGGACGATCATCATCGCAGACAGGCGGTCCAGCACCAGCACGATGCCAAAGGGCGCAGGCCAGTCGCCGAGCTCATAGACCTGCACCGTGCCATCGGCGGCCTGGCTGGCCAGAACCAGAGTGATCAGGGCAATCGCAACCGTGCTGGCAATCGAGAAGATGCGTTGCAGATCCAGATGGTAGCGCACCACCATGATGATGAAGGGGGCAACGATCGCGGGCAGAACGATGGGGGCAATCAGAAGATGGTTCATGCGTCCTCTCCCGTCTGCGTATC
Source organism: Pseudophaeobacter sp. C1-32P7 (assembly GCF_041008775.1). Lineage (NCBI taxonomy): Bacteria > Pseudomonadati > Pseudomonadota > Alphaproteobacteria > Rhodobacterales > Roseobacteraceae > Pseudophaeobacter > Pseudophaeobacter sp. C1-32P7. The sequence goes on from NZ_JAXGFR010000008.1 coordinate 36,518, forward strand.
GCTGGTCATGTCGATGCGGTCATCGCGCGAGGACAGGAACGCCCCCAGCGCGATCATCACCACAACCGCCGTCATCCCGAAAGAGATCACAATGGCCGTCAGAACCAGCGCCTGCGGCAGCGGATCCGTGTAGGCGACTTCCTCGTATTTGTTGAGGATGGGCGGCGCGTTGACCATCAGGCGCCCAGTGGCGAACAGGAAGACGTTCACCGCATAGGATACCAGCGACAGGCCCAGAATCACCGGAAAGGTGCGTTTGCGCAGGATCAGGTAAATCCCTGCGGCGGTCAGGATACCAACAGCCGAAGCAACCAGAAGTTCCATGCTCAGACCTCGTTTTCGTTCTTGGGCTCGTCATCGCGGGCCGGGTTGATGTCCATGGCGTACTCCGAGGAAATCCCCGGCTGCCAGGCAAAGCGGGAGAGGCTTTCCAGTGCCAGCAGCACCGCGCCGACCACCGCCAGGAAGACGCCGAGGTCGAACAGCGCCGCAGTGGCCCATTCGAATTCTTTCAGGGGCGGCCAGTGGATATAGCCGAAGGCGGATGTCAGGAACGGCATGTCGTTGAACCAGGCGCCGATACCGGTGGCGGCGGCGATCAGCACGCCGGAGCCGATGATGCCGTGGTAGTAGAACCGCTGCCGTTCAGAGGTCCAGGCAAAGCCCGAGGCCATGTATTGCATGATGACAGCAATGGCCGCGATCAGGCCGGCGATAAAGCCGCCGCCCGGCAGGTTGTGACCCCGGAAGAAGATATAGGCGGCCACCATCAACGCCAGCGGCATCATCACGCGGGTCGCCACCACCATCATCATCGGGTGGGCATCGCCTGCCTGCGGCAGATCCGGTTTGCGGTTCAGCAGATAGGCCCGCACCCGGGTGCCTAGAACCGCCTCGGTCAGGGCATAGATGACCAGTGCCGCGATGCCGAGAACGATAATCTCGCCAAAGGTATCAAAGCCCCGGAAATCCACCAGAATGACGTTCACCACATTGGTGCCGCCGCCGCCCTTGTAGGAGTTGGCGAGGTGGAATTCGGAAATGCTGGGCGCTGCGAAATCGCGCGTCATCAGCGCATAGATCAGCCCGCCTGCGCCAAGACCGGCCACAACGGCGATGGCACCATCGCGCAGCCGGATCAGCGCCGGGGTCTCGACCGGGGTTTCCTTGGGCATGAAGTTCAGCGCCAGCAGCATCAGCACGATGGTCACAACCTCGACCGACAGCTGGGTCAGCGCCAGATCGGGGGCCGAGAGGTAGTTGAACGACATGGAGACCACCAGACCCACGACGCCGATCAGGACCAGTGCCAGCAGGCGGTTGCGGTGACGCGCAACGATCAGCAGCGTTGCGAGAACCAGGCTGAGCCACCCGAGTGCCGGGATCGCGCCGATTTCCTGCAGGCTGCGGGTTGCCGGGCCAGTGGTGCCGGTGGAATAGGCATACCAGCTGATCGCCACGGTAAAGCTGATCATCACCGCGCCATAGCGGGTGATCGAGCCATTGTGCAGCCCGTCGGTCACCGCCTTGGCCAGACGCGCCAGCACCGACATCAGGGCATCAAAGATATCCTTGGCCTCGGGGCGGGGGGCGGCGTTCCAGGCGCGCATCAGGGGCTTGTGCAGCGCGAGCAGCAACGCACCGCCGCCCACAGCCACCATCGACATGTAAAGGGCGGGTGTCAGCCCGTGCCAGAGCTTCAGCGAGTAATAGGGCAGCTCTTCTCCGCCGATCACGGCACTTGCGGCCACGGCCACCAGCGGCCCGGCGATCTTGGCCGAGAACAGCCCGATCAGCACCACCAGCGTGATCAGGAAGGCCGGGGCCAGCCACATGCCCGCACCCGGATCATGGGGATGCGCGGGATAGTCGTCCCGCTTGGGGCCAAAGAAGACATGAACGATGAAGCGGAAGGAATAGGCTGCCGAGAACAGCGCCGCGATCAGTGCAAGGCCCGGCACCAGATAGTGCGATCCGGCCCAGACCGTGTGTACGGTTTCCTCCAGCATCATCTCCTTGGACAGGAAGCCGTTGAAGGGCGGGATACCCGCCATCGACAGGGCGGCGACAAAGGCGATGGTGAAGGTCACCGGCATCAGGTGGCGCAGACCGCCCAGACGTTTGATGTCGCGGGTGTGCGCCTCGTGATCGACGATTCCGGCCGACATGAACAGCGCCGCCTTGAAGGTGGCGTGGTTGATGATGTGGAATACTGCGGCAACCGCTGCGATCTTGGTGCCAAACCCCAGAAGCATGGTGATCAGGCCCAGATGGCTGACGGTGGAAAAGGCCAGCAGACCTTTGAGATCATCCTTGAACAGGGCAATTACGGCACCGATGAGCATGGTCACAAGGCCCGTGGTCGCCACGATGTAGAACCACTCCGGGGTGCCGGCCAGAACCGGCCACATCCGCGCCATCAGGAACAGGCCTGCTTTCACCATGGTGGCGGAGTGCAGATAGGCCGAAACCGGCGTCGGCGCCGCCATGGCGTGGGGCAGCCAGAAATGGAACGGGAACTGTGCCGATTTGGTGAAACAGCCCAGCAGGATCAGGATCAGCGCGGGCAGGTAGAGCGGCGACGCCTGGATAAGGTCCTTGTTCTCCAGGATCACGCTCAAATCATAAGAGCCGACGATATTGCCGAGGATCAGCATGCCCCCGATCATCGCTAGGCCACCGGAGCCGGTCACTGTCAGCGCCATGCGCGCGCCCTGACGCCCTTCGGGAAGGTGTTTCCAGTATCCGATGAGCAGAAAGGAGGACAGCGAGGTCAGCTCCCAGAACACCAGCAACAACAAGATGTTATCTGAGAGGACGATGCCGACCATCGCACCCTGGAACAGCAACAGGTAGGTGTAGAACTGCCCCATCGGATCTTCGCGCGACAGGTAAAACCGTGCGTAAAGGATGATCAGCATCCCGATCCCAAGGATCAGCGTGGCAAAGAGAAACCCAAGCCCATCCAGAAAGAAATTCGCATTGAGCCCCAGACCGGGCAGCCAGTCGAATGTGGCCGTGATGACCTCTCCGCGAAATACAGCGGGGGCATGCAGCAGAAGGCCGGTTAGGGCCAGGAAGGTGGTCAGACCAGCCGCCGAAGCGGAGGCGTTACGCCCCGCCCGGATCAGCAGAGCGGGAAAGACCGCTCCTAGAAAAGGCAGGGCCGCAATCAAAAACAGGGACACGTGCAGATCTCCTGGTAGGGCTAGGCGAATTTTGACTTTGCCTAAGCAATTTTTCGCTTCTGTGCCAGCCCCGCAGGCCCGGTTCTGAGGAAGATCGGGCAAATGACGCTGGAATTGTTGGACATTGCGCCACTACTTGGGGCTGGGGGGCGGAGTTGACAAGATTTTGAATGGCCAAAATTCGCCCTCTGTGCTGATCGGGAATACAAATGCTGCTAGAACGGTGTCCAAAGGGATGGCACCCGCCCGAAACACGGCGCTGCGGGGCGTGTTTTCCCGTTTATTGGAGAGACGCAGATGCAAGACCCAATCAGTGCGGAGACGCAGGAGGCCAGCGGGCGATCGGTCACTATGTCGCGGCGCAAGCTGTTGTCCTCTGCGGGCATCCTTCTGGGCGCTGCGGCGGTCGGCGCGGTGGCCTGGCGCTATCGGCCCGCGCCGGATCACGACCGTCCGTGCCTGTCCGTGGCCGAGGCGTTTTCCGCTGCCGGAGCGGGGTCGATCACCTTGGTGGACATCCGCACACCCCGGGAATGGCGCAGTACCGGCGTTCCGGTCGGTAGCGTCCAGATTGACATGCGTCGTGACGATTTTACTGAGGCGCTGTCCCGCGCTTTGGGTGGCAACCGCGCCGCGCCGGTGGCGCTGATCTGCGCCCGCGGTGTGCGTTCGGCCCGGATGGTGCGGCGCATGGCAGAGGCAGGGTTTTCACAGATCATGGATGTGCCCGAAGGCATGCTCGGCTCTGGTGCCGGACCGGGGTGGATCGCGGGCAACCTGCCGGTGGCGCGGTGGCAGGGCTAGGCCCCGCGCGCCGACGGCGCAGCCTGCGCCTCCGCCGGGCCGGAGGAACTCTTCTTTCGTTGTTCGTGGCGGCGCTCTGCGCACGCCCTGCATTGGCAAGTTGCGGCGCTGCCGCAGATGCTTGTGAGCTATCGTCCGGTGACTATCACATAGCAACACCCGTTTCGGGCGCCTCGGCCAGCACGGAAGCAACAGGCACTCCGGCGGTGGTGTTTCTGCACGGCTATGGCGGTTCGGGCGCCGGGGTGTTGCGCAACCGCGCCCTTGTAAAGGAGCTGCAGGAGCAGGGCTATGCGCTCATCGCGCCGACCGCCTTGCCGCGCTGGAATGGCAAGAGGTCGTGGAACTTCCTACCTGGCGCCGAGGGACGGGATGAGGCGCAGTTCCTGCAACAGGTCCTTGGCGATGCGGAGTCGCGGTTCGGCATCGACCGGCAGAGGGTTGTTCTTGCTGGATTTTCCGCCGGGGCCTTTATGGTGAACTACCTCGCCTGCGCCCATCCCGGGGATTTTGCTGCCTTCGCTCCGGTGGCGGGAGGATTCTGGCGGCCACGGCCCGAGACCTGCGCCGGTCCTGTCCGGTTGCTGCACACTCACGGCTGGGCCGACAAGGTCGTGCCACTGGAGGGGCGCATTCTGGGCAGCAGCACGCGCGAACAGGATGATATCTTTGCCGGGCTGGCCCTGTGGCGGCAGGTGAACGGCTGCGCCGATGACGCGCCCGATTATTTGTGGGTTACAGGAGCGGAGCTGCATCGCCGCTGGGATTGCCAATCCGGGGGCGATATTGAACTGACGCTCGGCCCGGGGGGGCACCGCATTCCGGACACCTGGCCGACGCGGGTCGTCGAATGGTTTGAGCGGACCCCGGACTGACGCCCGGGACACGCGGTTCTTCTATTCCGCCGCTGAACGGTGGTCAGGTGTCCCGGCAAAGACGCGTTCAACCGCTTTGCGATAGGTCCGGGCGGTCCGGGCGATACGGGGTTCGGCAAAAACCTCGCGCGTGCCCATCCAGAACCTGAGCCGAAGTGCGGGACGCATCCCCGACAGGGCCGACAGCGGCAGCACCAGTAGCAGCGACAAGGCAATTGGCGCCAGCCAGGCGGAAACCATCCCGGCCAGGATCCCGGCGCTGAGCGCAAGACCGCTGATGAATTCGAGTGCATGACAGATCAGCATGGTCTTCAGCCCATAGCGTCCGCCATCCCGCGCCTGCGGCGCCCAGCCCCGCTGCAGGCGCAGGGCGCTGCGCAAGACGGCGATCATCTGCTGCACCATCAGGATCGGGGCATAAAGGATCGCAAGCAGGATCTCGGAGGTCACGGAGAGCGCGAACTGCCGACCGCCGCCATAATCCGATAGCCGCGCGCCAGTCAGGGGCAGCGCGGCAAGGGCCAGAAGTTTCGGCGCCAGCAGCATCGCGTAGATAACCAGGATCACGGCGACATGGCGCGGCTCTGACATATCCGGCCAGGAGGGGCGCAGCGGGTCGGCGGGGCTGAAATACTGCAGCGCCGAGGTTTCCCCGTCTTCTCCGATCAGCGCCCATATCACCAGAAGCGCAAACCAGATCGGCGCCATCAGGTACCCGATCGCCCCATGCAAGAGATGGAACCGTGAAATCGCGCAGAAACCCTGCGCGCTTAGGAGTTTCAGGTGCTGCAGATTGCCCTGGCACCAGCGCCGGTCGCGCAGGATGTGATCGATCAGGGTCGGCGGCGTCTCTTCATAGGAACCTTGGATGCGGGGCAGGAAATGCACGCCCCAGCCGGCCCGGCGTAACAGACCTGCCTCGACGAAATCATGGCTCATGATCAGGGTCTTGCCGCCGAATGTCTGCTGCAGCTCGGGCAGTCCGGCGCAGGCGGCAAAGGCGCGGGTGCGCAGGATGGCGTTATGGCCCCAGTAGTTACCCTCGGCGCCGACCCAGCGTGCCAGCCCTTCGGCCATGGCAAGGCCATAGACCCCGTTGGCAAACTGCTGCATGCGGCCAAAGACGGATCTGGCGTCGATCAGCTGTGGGAAGCTCTGGATCAGTCCGGCTGCCGGATCTCGGCGTAGCGCATCGGCCAGTTGGGCAATCGCCCGGCCGGTCATCAGACTGTCGGCATCCAGCACCAGCATGGCGTCATAGCCGCCACCCCAGCGGCGCACCCAATCGGCGATATTTCCCGCCTTGCGCCCGGTGTTGTCCTCGCGGCGGCGATAGTAGAGCCGGATACCGGGCGGCAGCGCGGCGCGCAGCGCCTCTACGCCCGCCAGTTCCTGCGCCGCGATCCGGTCATCCCGTGTGTCGGACAGGATGAACATGGCGTAATCATGCGCGCCGCCCCAGGCATGCAGATCCTCCAGCATAGTGCGGGCGTTGCCGAACACGGCGGCCGGATCTTCGTTGTGGACGGGCACCAGCACGGCAACGGTAAGCGGCGGCGTGTCGGGTGCGATGGGACCGGTCGGAACCCGGCGTTCGGCCTCTTGCCTGCGCTGCCACAGGCTGAACAGGCCCAGGAGCACGGTGGAGACCGAAAAGCAGATCCAGAAGAAATTGAAGGCAATGAGCGCCAGAAGCAGAACCTCGATCATCATGAAGCCGCCATCGGCAAACCAGCCTTGCATCACGAAGGTCAGCAAGGCGGTTGCAACCATCGCCGGGGAAAAGGCAATGACCCGCCAGAGCGCCACGCGCATCTGCGGCGCAGTCCCGGGGGCGCTCACGTCGCGGAAAGCGGCGCCAAAGTTCTGCTCTGGCATCGCCATGGGCTGTTCGGGCGGCAGCATCTTCGCCGCAGAGGGGGCGGAGATCAGATCTTTCATGCGGTCCACCTGTAAAGCCAGACTTCGGTGGCAGGCTGCCCGTCCCGGCGCAGCGCCGCCCGTAGCTCCACAAGGGAGCGGTCACCGGGTTCAAAGCTGAAGGCGAGCCGCAGGCCACCGGTGGCCGGATTGCGCTGCAGGACCCCGGTGCTGAGCTCGACATGCGGCGAGGAAAGCACGACGTCGAAGTTTTCGGGATCGCCTGCCAAAAGCGGATGATCTTCGAAGTCCACGGTCATGATCCGGCCCGGATCGCCAAAGACACGTGCGCCCGCGGCGGTGTCCACCACCTGCGCCAGCGTACCATTGGGGCCGGTGCCCCAGGTCAGGCGGTAGTCAAGCCGCACCTCGGCTCCGGCAGGATAGGGCGTGCGCGGGCGCCAATAGGCGACGATATTGTCGTAGATTTCCTTGTCCGCCGGGATCTCTACCAGCGTGACGGCGCCCTTGCCCCAATCGCCCTTGGGTTCGACCCAAAGGCTGGGCCGGTCCTGATAATGCGCCTCAAGATCGGCGAAGTCCGACAGGTTGCGGCTGCGCTGCATCAACCCGAAACCTCGGGGGTTCTCGTCGACAAAGGAGGACACCTGCAGCTGCGCCGGATTGGCCAGTGGTCGCCACAGGGTTTCGCCGTTGCCATTCTCGATCAAAAGCCCGTCGCTATCGTGCACGGCGGGGCGGAAATCGTCGAACCGGTTGCGGTTGGTGCGATCAAACAGGAACATCGAGGTCAGCGGACCGATACCCGCGTGGGTCAGCTCTTCGCGTGGGAACAGCGTTGCTTCGACCTCCATCACGCAGGCGGCGCCTGGGGTGATGGTGAACCGGTAGGCGCCTGCGGCCGAGGGCGAATCCATCAGCGCATGCACGACCATGTGGCGCTGGCCGGGGGCAGGGGCCTCCAGCCAGAATTCGGTGAACTCGGGGAATTCCTCGCCTTCGGCGTCGCCGGTGTGAAGGGCCAGCCCGCGCGCCGACAACCCATAGGCCTGGCCGATGCCAATGGCGCGGAAATAGCTGGCGCCCTGAAAGACGCAGAATTCGTTCTTCTTGCCCGGCTCGCTCAGCTCGGTGCGCAAGCGAAAGCCCGAATACCCCAGCGCTCCTTCGGTGCTGAGATCCGGCGCCTTGTCTGTCTTGTCGAACAGGGTCAGATCAAAGGCAACAGGCTGCGCCAGCCCGTCCGCGACGCTGTGCATCTGCACCGCACGGGGGAAATAGAGGCCCGGCAGGAAGAAATCGACGTTATAGCTGCGCTCGGTCTTGCTCCACAGGGCGTCGCGGCTGCGGAACCAGCGGGTCTGGTAATCCTCATAGGTCAGATCCAGCCAGTCCTGCGGCACAGTGGGGCGCGCACGATAAGGCATATGCGCCAGCATGCGGGCCTTGTCGATTACATCCTGATGCCGGAACGGAACGGCGGCGGCCTTGACCGCGCGCGGTGCTGTCAGCGCAAGGCCAGAGACTCCGGCAAGGAAACTGCGGCGCGAAAGGCGGCTCATCGCTTTGCCCTCCAGGGGTGGGATTTGAACCAGGCAGCAGCAAAGGCGCAGGCAATGATCAGGCAGAACCCGGCGATATTCGCCGCCGCCGTGATCAGGATGCCCCGGTCGGTCTGATCCAGCGCAAATCCGATCAGCCGGGCCAGCGCCATCGAGAAGACAAAGACCGCAAGGGACTGCTGGCCGACCTTGGTGATGATGCGCAGGGCAACGGCCCAGAGGCGCGCCAGCCCCGAATGACCGGAGGCGATCAGCCGCTGACCACCAGCTCCGGCGGCCACCCAGCCGAGATAGGCCAGCGCCAGAAAATGCGCATAGCGCAGCAGGCCGAAATCGGTTTTCTCGCGCCACTCGTCGGTAAATGCCCAGGCCGGGCGGATAGTGGCGGCCAGATCTTCGTTCCAGGCCTCAACCCACAGGAAGACCTTCCAGGAGCCAAAGGGGGCAGAGAAGATCAGGAAGGCTGCAGATACAAGCACCAGTGCCCGCGACACGGGCGGCGCCGGAAGCCAGCCTTTCATGAAGGCAAAGCCGGTGAAAAACAGCAATTGCCAGCCGAAGGGGTTGAAGAACCATTCCCGCGCCGACCAGGGTTCGGCAGGCAGGGATGCTCCGTCCGGTCCAAGGCCGATCATATAGGGGTTCGCGGCCAGCCAGATCAGCGCCGAAGCTGCGGCAACGGTCCAGAGGCCGATGCGCTCCAACCCCATCATCAGCGGCATCAGCGCCAGCACCACCAGATACATTGGCAGGATGTCAAAGTAGTTCGGCACATAGGTCAGGGTGAACAGGCCCACCAGCTGCGGCATCGGGTCATTGAAGAAATGGCCAAGGTTCAGAGAGTTGACGTAGCTTTTTTCAAAGGCACCGGTCAGGTCCAGCGCCGCCATGGTCATGGCGACAAATAAGAACAGGCCAATATGAGCCCAGAACACCTGCCAGCAGCGGAATACCACCCGCGCAGTGCCCATCAGCCAGCCACGGTGCGCAAAGGACCCGCCAAAGGCGATGGCCGAGGCCATGCCCGAGCAGAAGACAAAAATCTCGGTCGCATCGGAAAACCCGAACCGGGCTGGGATCCAGCCGGTCCAGCGGTTGCCGGGAATATGGGCAACCAGGATGATGAACATGGCAATGCCGCGATAGAAATCGAGCCGCGGATCGCGGACGCGCTTTTGCCCGCCTGCCGGGGCTGGGGCATGCTCCGATGCGGGCGCACGGCGGGTGTTGGCCGCTGCCGGACCTGCCACGGCCGGAATCTCTGCTGTGGGAGAGGGGAACTTGGAAATACGCGCCATCGTTAAGCGGTGTCCTTCCTGTCAATCAAACTTTGTGGCGGCGATGTCAGGGCGCGCCCGAGGCCAGGACCGGCATCCGGGCGCGCTCCGATCATTTCGCAGATCACTCGGCCGGCAGGCTGCGGCTGTCCGGCTGATTGCGCGCCTCGCTGATCAGGGCACGGCGGGCCAGAGCATAGTTGTCCTCGGCGCCACCGCGCTGGGCGCGGCGGCTGTCCAGCATGCGGGATACCTCGCTCAGGCGACCTGCGCGGATCCCGGCATCGATGGTCATGCGTTCAAAAACGTCGCGCTGGGCGTGGCTGCCACCGGCCAGTTGCATTGAGCCACGGGCCTGCGCCAGGTGGTCAAAGGCGAGCGCGAAATCACCTTCGCCAAAGGCCTCCAGCCCGCTGGCGGCGGCACGGCCGGGATCTGCCATGCGCTTCCGCGCCTCGTCCCCGCCTGCGGCTGCCGCATCGGCGTGGATACGCTGCACCATCCGGGTGGTTTCATCCGGGCGCCCGCGCCCGGCCAGCGCCAGAAGGTAGTGCAGATCGGCAAAGATCAGGCTGCCATCCTCGGTCCGGGCGGCGCAGAGGTTGGAAAGTTCTTCCCAGCGGTTGCCGACGGCAATGCCTTCCAATTCCAGCCGCATCAGCAGCGAGGTGGCATTGGAAATATCGCGGTAATCGTCGGTCTTGTCCTGGCGGATCTCGCGGTCGTAAAGGTCAAGAACGGTGTCGGTCTGGCCCAGGTCCAGATGCATCAGCGCCTTGTGCCACCAGACATGATAGCGGAAGTTATTGCAATGGCTCCAGGCCTCTTCGCGGCTAGTCAGCCAGTCGAGTCCGGCCTTGGCGTTGCCGGTCATGTCGTGCACATGCGCCACCGCATGCAGACCCCAGGCATCATCCGGCGCCATCCAGAGTGCCTGACGCCCGGCAGTCTCCGCCTTACTGTAGTCGCCGGTTTCCTCCAGCGCGAAGGCGTGACAGCCAAGCAGATAGCCGCGCCCGGGGTGATCCGGCGCATAGGCGGGCATCACCCGTTCCACTGACCGGCGCATCCCGGCGCTGTCGCCAAGGACGAAACGGATCGCCTGGCTCATCTTCATGGCAAGGCTGTCGGCAGGGTGAGAGCGCAGGACCTGCTCCAGCTTCTCAACGGCGGCGGTGGGGCGGCCCGCCAGCCAAAGCTCCAGCGCATCGGCGAAGAGCCGCTCCCGGGGCAGGGCAGAGGCATAGGCGATGCGGGCAGCAGCCAGCGCATCGCGGGCAGGGGTGCGCATTTCGCGGCGGCCCAGCAGCAGCAGGAACAAACCCTTGGCAGCCTGCCCAAGGGTGAATTCGGGGGCGGCCTCCAGCAGCTTACCCAGATGCACCGGGGCCTCTGCGCTGTGCGACAGAACCCCGATCTGAACCGCGTTCCACAGATCCAGCATTTCGGGATCTTTCAGGCTCGTCTCCTGTCCGAAGAGATCATGTGTCATTTGGGTCCAATCCTTACCACCGGTGTTGTTCACTAGGGGAAGGTTAGAACAGTGGTTTTCATCGCGCGACGGGCGCTCTCGCTTTGGTGAAGGCGCGTGTTTGAAGGTGGGGAAACCCGCTGAAACCTGTAATATTTGCGGGCAATTTCCCGCCAGACGGGTCTTTGAAACGCAAAACGCCCACCACGAAGGCAGGCGTTTGCCGGTTTTTGTAACATTCGGCCGGATCGTGCCGGGCAGAATATGGCCTAAGCCTTGGAAAACGGGTCCTCGGCGCCGAGAATCCGGTCGCTGTCAGCGCCGCAGCTGGGCGGTGCGTGGCGGTAGGTGACCGGGGTGCGCGAGAAATTGAGCGGATTTCCAAGCAGTTTCACGGGAGTGTCCCCGGCCTGCATGTCGATGGCCATGCCCCGCGCAGCCACCTGATCGGAGGCAAAGACCCGGTCGAGCGTCTGCACCGGACCGGCGGTCACCTTGCGGGCCTCCATCGCGGCGATCACCTCGTCCATGGTGAAGCGTTTGAGCGCCGGGATCATGATGTCGTTGAGCGCCGCGCGATGCTCCAGCCGCGCCGGGTTGGTGGCAAAACGGGGATCGTCTGCAAGGCCTTCGAGCCCGAGGAACTCCATCACCCGTCGGAACTGGGCATCGTTGCCCACCGCCAGGATGACGTGGGAGTCCGAGGTCTCGTAGACGCCATAAGGCATGATGCTGGGGTGTTCGTTGCCGCGCCGGGTCGGCAAGGTGCCGGTGTTGAGATAGGCGACGCCTTCGTTGATCAGCCAGGCAATGGTACTATCGACCAGAGCGAGGTCGATCTGCTGCCCTTCACCGGTTTTTTCCTGGTGGCGCAGCGCAGCCAGAATGCCAATGCAGGCATACATACCGCACATCACATCGGCGATGCCGGTGCCAACCTTCACGGGCTGCCCCTCGGGATCGCCGGTGAGTGACATGATGCCGCTAAACCCCTGTGCGACAAGATCATATCCCGGGCGGTGGTTGTTGGGACCGGTCTGCCCGTAGCCCGAGATCGAGCAGTAGACCAGCCGGGGAAACTCATCCTTGAGGCTGGCATAATCCAGCCCGTATTTCGCCAGTCCGCCGGGTTTGAAATTCTCGATCAGGATATCGGCCTCGGCAGCGAGCCTACGGATCTCGGCCTGACCTTCGGCCGTGGTGATATCCACCGCGACCGAGCGTTTGTTGCGGTTGGCGGCCATGTAGTAGGCCGACAGATCCGTGGGGTTGCCGTCGGCGTCCATGGCATAGGGTGGGCCCCATTGGCGGGTATCGTCACCCCCCGATTTGGGGTTTTCCACCTTGATGACCGTGGCGCCGAGATCGCCCAGCAGCTGGGTACAGGTGGGGCCGGCCAGAATGCGCGACAGGTCGAGAACCTTGACCCCATCAAGGGCCCCGTGTGGCAGCGTGTCAGATGCGTCCATCATATCCTCCGGGTTCGATTTCGGCAGAGATGACAGTGAAACGATCAGAAGCCAAGGCATCGGTGAGGGCGGCGCGCAGTTCCGTGCGGTTACGTACCGTCACGCCGTTGCCGCCAAAGGCCCGGCCCATCGCCGCAAAATCGTGCCGAGCGAAATCGACGCCGCGGTTTTTAAGCTGACGCTGGCGCTGTTTCAGCTCAATCAGGGCGAGGCTGGCATCGGCAAAAACCACGAAGATCGGCGCCACATCCAATTCGGTAGCGGTGGCCAGATCCCCGGCCACCATCAGGAAGCCTGCGTCGCCGGAAAAGCTGACGACGGGACGGTCTGGCTGCGCCAGCTTGCGCCCGATCGCCATCGGCACGGCACAGCCCATTGTGCAAAGCCCGGATGACTGGATCAGCCCGCGCGCCTCGTTGCACTGCCACATCTGGCTGAGCAGGATCCGGTGGGCCCCACTGTCTGCGGTGGCCAGCGTCTCGGCAGGCAGAGTGGCGCGGCATTCGGCGATCACGCCCGCCGGTCCCCAGCTGTCATCCTGCGGATCAAAGGCGGCGTGCAGCGCCTGTTGTGCCGTGCTCAACTCTCCGCCGGGCCAGCGCGTCGGCGCCGTTTCGGCTTTCTCCGTCAGGGCTTCCAACGTGGGGGTAAGCGGCGCCACGATGTTGAGGCTGGCCTGGTGCATGTAATGGGTGTTGGGTTCGGCAGCGATCTCGATCACGCGCTGGTGGGTTGGGTCCCAGGCGTTGCGCCAGCCGGGGCGCATTTCGATAGGATCATAGCCAAGCGACAGGATCAGATCCGACTGCGCCGCCAGCGGCAACAGGTGACTGTCCGCCAGGGGGGACAGCCCGGCGCCGCCAAGGCACAGGGGGTGATCTTCGGGCAGGATGCCCTTCGCCTTGTAGCTGGTGACAAAGGGGATCTGATGCGCCTCCAGAAAGGCGCGAAGGGCAGGACCCGCGCCTTCGGCCACCGCATCAAGTCCGATGATGGCAAAGGGACGCTCGGCCTGCGCCAGCCAGCTGCGCGCCTGCGCCAGTGTGTCATTGTCTGGCTGGGTGGGCGCAGCAGGCGCGCGGCGGATGTTGCGATCCCTGGCGGGCGCATCCGCGACCGAGATCGGCACGTCGATATGCACCGGACCATTGCGCGGCTCGGTCGCGATGGCGACCGCCTTGTCTGCGATCACGTCAGCCGCATCCGCATCCAGACGGAAGGTCGCCTTGGTGATGGAGGCAAAGACGGCGCCATGGTCGAGCACCTGATGGGTGTAGCTTTGCGCCTCGGCTGCATCGACGCAGCCGGTGAGAACCAGCATCGGCACCCGGTCCTGATGGGCGTTGGCCACCACATTGACCCCGTTGAGCGCGCCGGGGCCGAGGGTGGCAACCAGAATGACCGGGGCACCATAGGCATGATGCACACCTTCGCCCATGAAGCCGGCAGCGTTTTCGTGTTTCGCCAGATGGAAGGTGATGCCTGCTGCCTCAAGCGCGTCGACCAGCGTCAGCACCTCGCCACCGGGCATGCCAAAGGCGTGGCGGCACCCGGCCGCATAAAGGCGCCGGGCCAGAACGTCGGCGGCGCGTAAACTGTCAGTCATGGCGATCTGTTCCTATCTGATGTCAGAGCCAGATTGCCTGCCCTGACGCCGGGTGCAAGCACCCTCACGGCTCTGTGACCCGGTGGCGTTACTTCAACGCCTCCTGTGCGATCTGATCAAACCTCTGGTCCAGCTCCTCTGCAAGCGCCATCAGCCTGTCGCCGCCTTCGTCCCGGTAGGGTGCAAAGACATGGCTTGGCCGCTTATAAGAGAGCTGCGCCGTGCCGCCCGCTATTTCGGTGACATAGAGGCGGATCGGGGCTTCGATCATGGCGGCGGTCGAGGTTTCTAGAATGTTGACCGCAAATACATTGTTGAAGACGCCGATGACCCGGTTGCCCGGAATGGTGATCCCGCGCGCCGCCGCTGCGCCGGTGGGACCGGCCTGCGTGACGATGGCCAGATCGCTGGCCCGCACCGCCGCCTGCGTATCCTGCAACAACTGCTGGTAGGATTTCGCCGTGTCATGCACCTCCCAGCCGGGGCGGGCAGACACCTCTCCGGCGATGCTTGCCTGCGCGCTCAGGGTAACGGTCGAAAAGGCCAGTCCGGACAGCATTGGCAGACTGAAGGCAAGTGCGACGAGGATTGGGCGCAGGTTCATCATTGGCTCCGTTGTTTTGTGGAGCCACAAGCCTAACCCGGATTGCAATCACGCAGGTGTCACATCCCCGTGCTGCTGACTATGCCCCGGCGGGAGGTTGGGCGGCATCAGCAAAGAAAAACGCGCCCCTTTTGAGGGCGCGTTGAATGCTTTGTTCATGCCAAGGGCAAAGATTACATGGCGATCTTGCCGCCGCCCTTTTTCGTAACCACGACGACCGAGGGCCGCGGCGGCATCTTGGGGTCAAAGTCGGGCCAGCGGGTGGCCGGATCCTCAAAAGTCGAGGCGCGCTCGAACCCTTTCAGGGCCTTGGTGCCATCGGTGCCGGGGTGCTGCACCGCCAGGAACAGGGTCTCGCCGTTGTCGGTGAAGTAGGGGCCGCAGAGCTCACCGCCGACGGGGCAGCGGAAGAACAGCTTGGAGGTGCCGCGCAGATCGCCTTCGGTCTCGACGCCATAAAGGCCATCGGATTTGCCGGTCTTGCCCCATTTGCTGCCCTGGTCGGTGGAGACCCAGAGGCGGCCATCGGCGTCAAAGGCGCAGTTGTCCGGGGAGCCGAACCAGCCGTTGGCGCTGGTTTCCGGGTTCCATTGGGCGCCCACCTCGGCCAACTCAGGATCGCCGCATTTGACCAGGATCGACCAGGTGCCGCGGGTGGCCGCGTGATCGCCGCCTTCTTCCTTGACCTCGATGATGTGACCAAAGTTCGATTTGGCACGGGGGTTTGCGGCGTTAACCTGATCCTCGGCGCGCTTGGAGTTGTTGGTCAGCATGATGTAGGCGGTGCCGTCGCCGCGCGGCTGCGCGTCTTCGGGGCGGTCCATCGGGGTGGCGCCCAGGGCATCGGCAGCAAGGCGGGTGTCGATCAGGACATCGGCCTGGCTGGCAAAACCGTTTTCAGTGGTCAGCGGGCCGGTGCCATGCACCAGCGGCAACCATTCTACGCTGCCGTCTTCGTTAAAGCGGGCCACGTAGAGGGTCCCGTCGCTGAGCAGGGCGCTGTTGGCGGCGGCATCGTCGGACACTACGCCGTTCGAGACATATTTGTACTGGTAGTCAAAGCGGTTGTCGTCGCCCATGTAGACGACCAGCTTGCCCGAAGAGGAAACAGTGGTTTCGGCGCCTTCGTGGCGGAAGCGGCCAAGGGCGGTGTGCTTCACAGGCTTGGCACCCGGATTGCGCGGATCGACTTCAACAACCCAGCCAAAGCGGTTGGGTTCATTGGGTTCCTTGTCGATATTGAAACGATCGTAGAACTTGCCCCAGGCATACCAGCGGCCCGGCACGCCGTAGCGTTTCATGTTCTTCGCTTCGGGTTGGGCCGAGATATCGGGCTTGCCGTCGCCATCAACCACATCGGTCCAGAAATAGCCGTGGAAGTTCTCTTCGGCCATCAGGTAGGTGCCCCAAGGCGTCATGCCGCCGGCGCAGTTGTTGAGCGTGCCGATGACCGAAAGGCCCGAAGCATCGGCGTTGGTTTTCATCCGGTCATGACCGGCGGCGGGGCCGTCGATGGTCATCTCGGTATTGAGGGGGGTGATGCGACGGTTCATCTTGCCGTCACGCACCACGGACCATTTGCCGTCGGCGCCCTTGGCGATCTCCACCACGGTACCGCCATGGGCGGCCATTTCGATGTCGACCAGCTCCTTGGTCATGCCTTCGAACCCGGCGCGGTCCTGACGGCCCAGACCGGGGAACATGACTTCTTCGTTGGTGTATTCGTGGTTGACGCAGAGCAAGCCACGGGTGCCTTCGGCGTTCAGCGGGGTGAAACCGACGTAGTCGTTGTTGTAGCCGAATTGCTTCAACTGGGCTTCGGCGCTTTGGTTCATTACGTCGAATTCCGGGGCATCGGCGGTGATCGGATCACCCCAGCGCAGTAGAATGTCAGCGTCATAACCTTCGGCGATATGGTGGGTCTCGTCGTTGCCCCAGGTCAGTTCCTCGAAGTTGTAGCGACCCGCGCCATGGCTGCCTGCAGCGGCTTCGGTCGGGGCGATCAGAGCGGAGGTGCCGAACAGGGCGGTGGTGGCGGAGACGCCCAGCATGCCTTTCAGCAGGTCGCGACGGCCGTAGCGGGCGTTGATCACATCGCCGATGGTGCGTTCAAGCCGAGGATTGGTAGGGATGTCGTCAAAGGCTTCATAGGCTTCCGCCTTGTTGCCGATTTCGGGATCGTTGATGATTTGCTTGCGGTCCATGGCTTGCTCCAAAGTTCCAGATGCCGACGGTGCGTCGTCGCGTGCTAAGTTGCGCGGACCTGTAACAATTGCGTGAGGTGCTCCAAGGTTTTACCAAACCGTTACAACTTGGGCCATTTTTCGCCTGTTCGTGATACTTCATCTAGAGCCGATGCCCCGTATATCAAGCTGTGGCAGCGTCGGCGAAGGGGCGAATCCAGATCACTCGGCGGGGCGGAAGCCTTCGATCAGCTGCCGCAGGCCAATCGCCGCCCCCGCAAAAATCGCCAGGAAGGTGACCGGCGCGGAAACGGCCAGCAGCGAAAAGGCGCTGAGCCCCTGACCGACGGTGCAGCCCATGGCGATGACGGCACCTGCGCCCATGATGCCCGCACCCACGATCTGGCGGCGCAATTCGCGGGGGTCTTCGCAGGCCTCCCAGCGAAAATGCCCCTTGATCAGCGAGCCGATGAAGGCCCCGGCCCAGACCCCTGCGATGGAGCCGACGGCAAAGGACAAGGGGCGCAGGCTGCCGGTCATGGTCCACAAAATAGTCTCGCCCAGAGGGGCAGAAAAGGAATGCGACACCACCGGGAGGGCTTCGAAACCGGTCTGGTTGACCTCGCTGGTCAGGCCCCAGCCCGAAACGATGGCAAGGCCGACGATCACGGACCAGAAGACCGCGCTCTTATCCTGACGCAGTTCGCGTCCGCAAAGCGCGGCGATGACCAGTACGGCGCCGGCGGCAAGCCCGATGGTGTGCAGTGGCAGACCCGTCAGGGCAGCGGCGTGATGGGCCAGCCCGGGGGGAATATCGGTCGTGACCTGATGCTGCTCAAAGAAGAAATTGCGCAAGGGCGCAAGCGGACCGGAAAGAACCACATAGGTGGACACGCCCATGACCAGCACGATGACGAAACTGCGCAGATCACCACCGCCCAGTCGGGCGATAGCGCCATAGCCGCAATTGCCGCTAAGCGCCATTCCGTAGCCGAACATCAAGCCCCCGATGATTGAAGCCAGAGGCATCCATCTGATGCTGAGGTAGAAGCTTTCGCTTTCATCCATAAGTCCTGCTGCGATAAGGGAAAAACTGCCGATAACGGCGACGCCGATTGCCAATATCCACATGCGCATGCGCAGGGTGGAGCCGCCATAAAGGACGTCCTCGATCGCGCCAAGCGTGCAGAACCTGCCCAGCCGGGCAGCAAGGCCAAGAAGGATTCCGCCTACGAGGCCTGCAATGGCCGCCAGGTGATGTTCTGTCAGCATATCAAACATGAGACGCCCCTCCCGGCAGGTTTCCTATCCTTCGAGTCATGCAGAAAGGAGGTGTGCGATGCAAGCGGCATCGCGCTGTCGCCGCCTGCTGTCGATGGGCAGGTGGTCAGCTATGGGAGCTCGGGAACGCAACGGGGCGGACAGATGTTGAAGGATCTACAGGTCGCTCAGGCCGTGCGTATCTTGCTGGCCCCGGACCGGGACAAGACGGGTAGGGCAGGGAGAAAATCTAGGTCGTGCTTAGTTGCAGAAGAGGTCGTAGACCACTTCGAGGATGCGGCGCGGACGGTCGTCTGCCAGCCGGTAGTAGATGGCCTTGCCGTCGCGGCGCGGCACAACCAGGCCTTCAAGGCGCAGGCGGGACAGTTGCTGCGATACCGCTGCCTGACGCGCCGAAAGCAGCTCTTCCAGCTCGGTGACGGATTTCTCGCCGGTGACCAGATGGCACAGGATCATGAGACGACCTTCGTGGCTGATCGCCTTGAGGAAATTGGACGCCGTGGTGGCGTTGTCCATCATCTTCTCAAGATCGTCATCTGCCATGTCTACCGAAAATTGCGGCAACCCCATCGCTCATTCTCCTTTGTGGCGGGCCGAATGGCCCCGCACATCTATACTTGTCCCAGTCAGCCAGACGTGTCGGTCTCCAGACCGGTCAGCTGTCGCCCACTTCTCCATCCGGCGCAAAGTCTGCATGATCGCGCAGCAGCGCCTCAAGCAGGGGCCAGAAAAAATCGGCCCCCGGATATCCTTCGAGCCGGGCCTTCTCATGACCGTCCTCCACAATCAAGAAGGTCGGGGTAAAAAGAACGCGACGAGTTGTTTCCAAGTCATCCGGCATATTGCGCAGATCCACCCGGCGCAGCGGCGCAAAGGCGCCTTCGGCCGTTTTGGGATAGATCGGCGCGATTTCTTCGTTCCAGCGCGCGCACCATTCGCAGCCATGCTGTTCGACCATCACCAGTTCCACTGCCCGGGCAGGCAGGCTGAGCGCGCACAGCACAAAAAAACCGGCCAGCAACCGGCGCAGCAGCAGCAAGGGCCGCAGAGGAACTGTGAACGCAAAAACCATGATGAAGCCGTTCGAAGCCGTTGACGAAGGTGCAGTGAGTAGGTTCTTTATGTAACACAACTTAATTTGAATATGTGAATGAGACAAGGCGCGCCGACCCCGAATATCGGCTAATGCGCCCAAAAAAGGTGCTGAGATGCTCGAAATATCGTACTTTGGGGCCCTGTTTGCCGGTTTGTTGAGCTTTTTCACGCCCTGCATCCTGCCGATGGTGCCTTTTTACCTGTCCTACATGGGCGGGCTTTCGATGGCTGAACTGCGCGGCGACGGGCGCATTGCGCCGGGGGCGCAGCGTCGGCTGGTGATCTCTGCGCTGTGTTTCGCAGCTGGTGTCACCACGGTGTTCATGCTGATGGGCGTGGGAGCTACCGCGCTGGGGCAGCTGTTCGGGCGCTACATGGATATTCTGGCCTATGGCGCCGCCGGGGTGCTGGTCCTGTTCGGCCTGCATTTCCTGGGCGTGATGCGCATTCCGCTCCTATACCGCGAGGCACGCATGGAAAGCTCGGCCGAGCCTTCCACGCTGATCGGGGCCTATCTGATGGGGCTGGCCTTTGGCTTTGGGTGGACTCCCTGCGTGGGACCGGCGCTGGCGTCGATCCTGATGATCGCCTCTGGCATGGGGGACATCTGGCGCGGTGGCCTGCTCTTGCTGGTCTACGGTGTTGGAATGACAGCGCCTTTCGTCGTTGCCGCCCTGTTTGCAAAGCCGTTCCTGGCCTGGGTGGCGCGGCACCGGACCGCTTTTGCTTGGGTGGAAAAGGCGATGGGGGTTATGCTGATCCTGTTCGCTGTGCTGATTGTCACCGGAGGTGTCAGCTACATTGCCGATGCAATGATCCGCTGGATGCCCGGACTGTCCACAATTGGCTGACTGTCACCATAAATGGGAGAGACAAGGCAATGAATAGATTACTCAAAATGATTTCCGCACCGCTTGCCGCGCTGGCGCTTCCGGTGCTTCTGGCCGGGCCGGTGGCAGCGGTCGAGGTGGGCGACGACGGCCTTCATAAAACCGCATGGATGCGTGACACCTTCAAGGACCTTCAGGAAGATCTTGCCGAGGCGAATGCAGAGGGCAAGCGGCTGGTTCTTTTCTTTGAGCAGCGGGGCTGCATTTACTGCGCTAAGATGCACGAGGAGGTGTTCCCGCGTCCGGAGGTCAGCAACTACATCGAAGAGAATTATTTCGTCGTTCAGCTGAACCTGCACGGATCCACCGAGGTAACGGATTTCGACGGTGAAACCCTGCAGGAGCGGGAGATGGCGCGGAAGTGGAACGTGCTGTTCACGCCGACGATTCTTTTCCTGCCGGAAGAGGTACCCGAGGATCAGACCGCGGTGCAGGCGGCCGTTTCCATCATGCCGGGGGCCTTTGGGGCGGGGACCACGCTCGATATGTTCACCTGGGTCAACGAGAAGCGGTACGAGCTTGATAATGGGGAGGATTTCCAAAGGTATCACGCGCGCCGCATTCAGGAGCGCAACAATGGATCAACAGACTGATCCTTTGCGCAAGAGAATTAAAATTCACATTAATGAATTTGTTGTTGCGTCCCAGGCCTTCGGTGGCCTACGGTATGCAATAGCTAAGCAGGCCACTTCGCGGTGGCAGCCAACGGGAGGAACCATGAAGAGACTATCTCTGACACTGGCCATGTGTCTGGCCGGGACCATGTCGCAGGCGGGCGAAGTCGCGCCGAAAGACGTGAAATTCACCGAGGATGGCGCAATTGCCGAATCGTTGACAGGTGTTGCTGGCGACGCGGCCAACGGTGCGATCATCGCCGGGACCAAGTCCAAGGGGAACTGCGTGGCCTGTCATCAGGTGACTGCACTGGCTGACGTGCCCTTCCACGGCGAAATCGGCCCCATGCTGGACGGCGCGGGGGAGCGCTGGAGTGAAGCTGAGCTGCGTGGCCTCGTGGCGAATGCAAAAATGACCTTCGAGGGCACCATGATGCCTGCGTTCTACAAGGTCGACGGGTTTATCCGTCCGGGCGATGCCTACACCGGTAAGGCGGGCGCAGAGCCGCTGCCGCCGATCCTGACCGCCCAGGAGATTGAAGATGTCGTCGCTTTCCTCGCGACGCTGAAAGAAGAGTGAGACAGCAGCTTCCAGCTGCTTGTCCGAGCGAAGTCAAAGGAGACAAATGATGGAGTTCTCACGTCGCGAAACCCTGGCGATGGGCCTGGGCGCCGCCGTGCTGACGGTTCTGCCCTACCGCCTGAGCGCATCGGCAGACGATAAGATCGCCGAGTTCACCGGCGGTGCCGATATGGCCGACAGCGGTATTGAACTGACTGCGCCGGAGATTGCCGAAAATGGCAACACCGTGCCGATTTCGGTCAACGCCCCCGGCGCGACCGCGATCATGGTTCTGGCCACCGGCAACCCGACCCCCGGCGTTGCAACCTTCAACTTCGGCCCCGGTGCCGCCAGCCAGTCCGCATCCACCCGGATCCGCCTTGCTGGTACCCAGGACGTCGTGGCCATTGCTAAAATGGCAGACGGCAGCTTTGCCAAGGCAAGCGCCGCTGTGAAAGTGACCATCGGAGGCTGCGGCGGCTGATCGCCCCGCATCCCTTTCCGAATTCAAGGAGTTAAGACATGGCATCCGGTGTAAAACCCCGCGTCAAGGTCCCGAAGAAAGCCGCTGCTGGCGAAGCCGTCACCATCAAGACGCTGATCAGCCACAAGATGGAAAGCGGCCAGCGTAAGGACAAGGAAGGCAACGTCATTCCGCGTTCGATCATCAACCGTTTCACTTGCGAGTTTAACGGCGCCATGGTGATCGACGTCACGATGGAACCGGCGATTTCCACCAACCCTTACATTGAGTTTGAAGCCACCGTGCCTGAAGCAGGCGACTTCAAATTCACATGGTATGACGATGATGGATCCGTCTACGACACGGCGAAGTCGATCAAGATCGCCTGATCCTTTCCGGATCTCAAAGGCAAGCGTCTCGTCCGCCACTCCGGCGGGCGAGGCGGATACCCAAGGGAGGATATGGAATGAAATATAAGGCACTCACTGCCATTGCCACCGTGCTGGCCCTGCCGATGGCCGCCTTCGCCGGCGCAGACGACGACACGCTCGTGGTGAACGAAGAGATCGAAATGGTCACCAAGACTGCGGCTCCGGCTGCAGTCGCTGACGCATTGGACGAAGTCATGTCTGGCTGGCACTTCCGCTCGGACGAGACCCAGGCCCTGCAGATGGACGATTTCGAAAACCCCGCGATGGTCTTTGTTGATCAAGCAATGGACAGCTGGGAAACCGTCGAAGGATCCGAAGGCAAGTCCTGCGCGTCCTGCCACGACGATGTTGCCGACAGCATGAAAGGCGTGCGCGCAGTCTATCCCAAGTGGAACGAAGAAGCTGGCGAAGTCCGCACCCTGGCCATGCAGATCAACGACTGCCGCGAAAACCAGATGGGCGCCGACAAGTGGAAATACACTGGCGGTGACATGGCGTCGATGGAGGCTCTGATCTCTGTCCAGTCGCGTGGCATGCCCGTCAACGTTGCCACCGATGGTCCGGTTCAGGCGATGTGGGAAAAAGGTAAGGAAATGTATTACACGCGTACCGGCCAGCTCGAGCTGTCCTGCGCGAACTGCCATGAAGACAACTATGGCAACATGATCCGCGCCGACCACCTGAGCCAAGGCCAGATCAATGGCTTCCCGGCCTACCGCCTGAAAAACGCCAAGCTGAACACAGTTCATGCCCGTTTCAAAGGCTGCGTACGTGATACCCGCGCCGAAACCTACAAGCCCGGTTCGCAGGATTTCGTCGCACTTGAGCTTTATGTCGCTTCGCGCGGCAACGGCCTGTCGGTCGAAGGACCGTCTGTCCGTAACTAAACCCGGAACGACCCCGTGCCAGTTCATGGTGCGGGGTCTTTCGTTCTTTCAATATTCACGCATGCGAATATGTCGTATGTTTACACAGGATATCAGAGTACCATGATCTCGCGCCGTGATTTTCTGCAGGTTTCGATGGCCGCCTCTGCCCTGGTCGGGGCATCTGGTTTTGGCAATTGGGGGCGTCTTGCGGCGCAGCAAAGCCTGACTCAGGATCAATTGCTGGAGTTTGATACCTTCGGCAATATCAGCATCATCCATGTCACCGACATTCATGCGCAGCTGAAACCGATCTATTTCCGTGAACCCTCGATCAACCTCGGGGTGGGCGCGAACAAGGGTCAGGTGCCGCATATCACCGGTGCCGACTTCCGCAAGGCCTATGGCATCGCGGATGGCAGTCCTTCCGCTTACGCGCTTACCTATGACGATTTTTCCTCCCTCGCCAAAGGATACGGGCGCGTAGGCGGTCTGGACCGCATGTCGACAGTGATCAATGCCATCCGTGCGGATCGGCCTGATGCGCTGCTGCTGGACGGCGGTGACACCTGGCACGGCTCCATGACCTGTCACAAGACCGAAGGTCAGGACATGGTCAACGTGATGAACGCGCTGAAACCGGATGCGATGACCTTCCACTGGGAGTTCACGCTGGGCTCTGACCGTGTGAATGAGATCGTCGAAGGTTTGCCCTTTGCCGCGCTGGGGCAGAACATCTTTGACTCGGAATGGGACGAACCGGCCGAGCTGTTCAAGCCGTACAAGTTCTTCGAACGCGGCGGCGCCAAGGTCGCCGTCATCGGTCAGGCCTTCCCCTATATGCCCATCGCGAACCCCGGCTGGATGTTCCCGGAATACTCGTTCGGGATCCGTGACGAGCATATGCAGGAGATGGTGGACGAAGTGCGCGCAGCAGGCGCCGATGTGGTGGTCTGCCTGTCGCACAATGGTTTCGACGTGGACAAGAAGATGGCCAGCGTTGTCACCGGTATCGACGTGATTCTGTCGGGCCACACCCACGATGCGCTGCCCGAACCGGTGCTGGTGGGCACGACCCACATCATCGCCTCCGGTTCCAACGGCAAATTCGTCTCCCGCGTGGATCTGGACGTGCGCGATGGCCAGATGATGGGTCTGAAGCACAAGCTGATCCCGATCTTCTCGGATGTCATCGCGCCCGATCCTGTGATCTCCAAGCTGATCGACGAACAGCGCGCGCCGTTCAAAGCCGAGCTGGAAGAGGTGATCGGCCAGACCGACTCGCTGCTCTATCGCCGCGGCAACTTCAACGGCACCTGGGATGATCTGATCTGCGACGCGCTGCTGAGCGAACGCGAGGCTGATATCGCAATGTCGCCCGGCGTGCGCTGGGGCCCGTCGCTGGTACCGGGTGACGACATCACCCGCGAAGACATCTGGAACGTCACCTCGATGAGCTATGGCGCCGCCTATCGCAGCGAGATGACCGGTGAATTCATCAAGGTGATCCTGGAAGACGTGGCTGACAACATCTTCAACCCGGACCCGTATTACCAGCAGGGCGGCGACATGGTGCGCATCGGTGGCATGGGCTACCGCATCGACATCACCAAACCGCAGGGCGAACGGATCACCGAGATGACGCTGCTGAAGAACGGTGAGGCGATCGATCCGGCGAAGACCTACATGGTCGCAGGCTGGGCCAGCGTCAACGAAGGCACCGAAGGTCCGCAGATCTGGGACGTCGTCGAAAACCACATCAAGAAAATGGGCACCGTAACGGTCAACCCGAACAACTCGGTCAAGGTGGTCGGCGCTTAATCAGCGCCGCCGCCTGACGGGCAAATTTTGCGCCGATGAGGCCCTGCCAGGGCACTCATCTAAATATGGAGGCATGAACAAGATGAGCGATAATTCAAAGGGTTTCACCCCGTCGCGCCGTCAGTTTCTGGCGGGTGCGGCTGCGGCCGGGGCCGGATCTGCGGTTGCTGGTGCGGCCCAGGCGGCCGGGCCTGACCCGCTGATCACGGAAGTCCAGGAATGGGCCAGTGGCCTGGGTGATGGCGTCGACGCCACCCCGTATGGTCTTCCGATCAGCTATGAATCGGATGTGATCCGCCGCAACGTGGAATGGCTGACCGCCGATACGATTTCGTCGATCAACTTTACCCCGATCCATGCCCTGGATGGCACCATTACGCCGCAGGGTTGTGCGTTCGAACGTCACCACTCGGGCGCGATCGAGTTGAAGAAAGAAGACTACCGCCTGATGATCAACGGTCTGGTCGACACGCCGCTGGTCTTCTCCTACGCCGATCTGGAGCGTTTTCCCCGTGAAAACCGCGTCTACTTCTGCGAATGCGCGGCGAACTCGGGTATGGAATGGGCGGGTGCCCAGCTGAACGGTGCCCAGTTCACCCACGGCATGATCCACAACATGGAATATTCCGGCGTCAGCCTGCGCACGCTGCTGGAAGAGGCCGGTCTGGATGCTGCAGGCGATCTGAAGGACAAATGGGTCTATGTGGAAGGCGCCGATGCCTCCTCTAACGGCCGTTCGATCCCGATGGACAAGGCGCTGGACGACGTTCTGGTGGCTTTCAAGGCCAACGGCGAAGCCCTGCGCAAAGAGCACGGCTATCCGGTGCGTCTGGTCGTTCCCGGCTGGGAAGGCAACATGTGGGTCAAGTGGCTGCGTCGCATCGAAGTCACCAACGGCCCGGTTGAATCCCGCGAGGAAACCTCGAAGTACACCGACACGCTGGCCGACGGCACCAGCCGCAAATGGACCTGGGAAATGGATGCGAAATCCGTTGTCACCAGCCCCAGCCCGCAGTCGCCGATCACCCACGGCAAGGGTCCGCTGGTCATCACCGGTCTGGCCTGGTCCGGTCGCGGCCACATCACCGGCGTTGATGTCTCCATTGATGGCGGCAAGACCTGGAATGAGGCCCGCCTTGCGGCGCCCGGAACCGATAAGGCGCTGACGCGCTTCTACCTCGATATCGACTGGGACGGTCAGGAAATGTTCCTGCAAAGCCGCGCCCGCGACAGCTCGGGCTATGTGCAGCCGACCAAGACCCAGCTGCGCGACGTGCGTGGTCTGAACTCGATCTATCACAACAATTCCATCCAGACCTGGTGGGTAAAGGCAAACGGAGAGGCGGAAAATGTCGAAGTTTCCTAATCTGATCGCAGCAACAGCAGTGGCCACCGCCTTGGCGGTGCCTGCCTATGCAGAGAAATTCGGACTGGGCCGCCCGGCGCTGCCCGAAGAGATCGCTGCGTGGAACCAGGACGTCAGCCCCGATGGGACCGGCCTGCCCGAAGGTTCCGGTGATGTCTTCACCGGCGAAGAAATTTTTGCCGAACAATGCGCTGTCTGCCATGGCGATTTCGCCGAGGGCGTTGGAAACTGGCCGAAACTGGCGGGCGGTGCCGACACGCTGGACCACGAGGACCCGTTGAAGACCGTGGGTTCCTACTGGCCGCATCTGTCGACCACCTGGGATTACGTCAACCGCTCGATGCCGT
Organism: Pseudophaeobacter sp. C1-32P7; assembly: GCF_041008775.1. NCBI lineage: Bacteria > Pseudomonadati > Pseudomonadota > Alphaproteobacteria > Rhodobacterales > Roseobacteraceae > Pseudophaeobacter > Pseudophaeobacter sp. C1-32P7. Next base: position 63,174 of record NZ_JAXGFR010000008.1, read on the forward strand.
TTGGCGCGGCGCAGACGCTGGAACCGGATGAGGTCTATGCCATCGTGGCCTATATCCTGTACTCCAACGATCTGGTGGATGACGAGTTCACCCTGTCGAACGAGAACTTCCTGGATGTGGAAATGCCCAACGCGGATGGCTTCATCGTCGATGACCGCCTGACCTCCGAAGCGCATTTCTGGACCGACACGCCTTGCATGGAAAACTGCAAGGACAGCGTGGAAATCACCATGCGTGCGGCGGTTCTCGATGTGACCCCAGACGAAACTGGCGAAGTCCCTCCGGCGGAAACCGGTGAAGCCGTGGTTGAAGAGGCCAAGGCGGAAGAGCCTGCCGCCGCTGAGCCGGTGGAAGAGGTTGCCGCGCTGGACCCTGAACTGGTTGCAGATGGCGAAAAGGTCTTCAAAAAGTGTAAGTCTTGCCACCAAGTGGGTGACAAGGCCAAGAACAAGACCGGTCCGGTTCTGAACGGAATCGTTGGTCACGCTGCTGGTGCTGTGGAAGGCTTCCGTTATTCCAAGGCCATGAAGTCGGCCAATGAAGACGGTCTGGTCTGGACCGAAGAAGAGCTTTCTGCCTTCCTGGCAAAGCCGAAGAAATACATGAAAAAGACCAAAATGTCCTTTGCTGGGCTGAAGAAAGACGACGACATCGAAGCGGTCATCGCCTATCTGAAGTCCTTCGGCGGCTGATGGTCTGACGGCCATATGGTTCTGGCGTTGCCGCTCTACATGGGGCGGCGGGGCCGGGCAGTCCACCTGGCAACACATTTCTGAAAACAGGCGCGGATCGCTTCCGCGCCTGTTTTTTATTGCCGAACAGGATTGATTGTCGGCTGGGTCGCTGTGGTTCGCGCATCCGCGAACAAGGCATAGGAATTTACTATGATTGCTATCATTAAAAATAACTTATTTTTATCACGCGGATTTGTTAGAACGTTTCTAGGTTAAGGGAGGGAGGCCTTTAGGGCTGCGGATCCGATCTGCGTTTCTGCACTCCACGCAAAGGCTCTTCTCCTGACAGACACTTGTCCTTCTGGAATGGCCCATTCCGGGGCAGGTGTCGCGCCACGACGACAGAAACGTAGCAATAATCGGAGGAAAAAATGGACGGCAATGATATTCCCAGCGGCAAATGCCCGGTGATGCACGGCGGCACAACCACCTTTGGCGCGCGCGTCAACAGCGATTGGTGGCCGAACCAGCTGAACCTGCGGATCCTGCATCAGAACAGCGCAAAGTCCGACCCGATGGGGCAGGCCTTTGATTACGCAGAAGAATTCAAGAAACTCGACCTGAAGGCGCTGAAGAAAGACCTTTATGCACTGATGACCGACAGCCAGGACTGGTGGCCGGCGGATTACGGTCACTATGGCGGTCTGTTCATCCGCATGGCCTGGCACAGCGCAGGCACCTACCGCACCGGCGATGGCCGCGGGGGCGGTGGCACGGGGCAGCAGCGTTTTGCGCCGCTGAACAGCTGGCCGGATAACGGCAACCTCGACAAGGCGCGTCGCCTGCTGTGGCCGATCAAGCAGAAGTACGGCAACAAGATCTCCTGGGCCGACCTGATGATCCTTGCGGGCAACTGCGCGCTTGAGGACATGGGCTTCAAGACCTTCGGTTTTGCCGGTGGCCGCGCTGACGTGTGGGAGCCGGAAGAGGACATCTACTGGGGCGCCGAAGACGAATGGCTGGCGACCTCTGATACGGAAAACAGCCGTTATTCTGGCGATCGTGAGCTGGAAAACCCGCTGGCCGCCGTGCAGATGGGCCTGATCTACGTGAACCCGGAAGGTCCTGACGGTAACCCGGACCCCATCGCCTCGGGCCGCGACATCCGCGAAACCTTTGCCCGCATGGCGATGAACGACGAGGAAACCGTGGCGCTGACCGCTGGTGGCCACACTTTCGGCAAGATGCACGGCGCGGGCGATGCCGCCCATGTGGGCGCCGAACCCGAAGCCGCGCCGATGGAGGCGATGGGTTTTGGCTGGCTCAGCAGCTACAAATCCGGCAAGGGCCGTGACACCATCACCTCGGGTCTGGAAGGCGCCTGGACGGCGAACCCGATCAAATGGGACAACGGTTATTTTGACGTGCTGTTCAAATACGAATGGGAAAAGGTCAAAAGCCCGGCCGGTGCCTGGGTCTGGACTCCCAAGGACATCCAGGAAGAGGATATGGCGCCGGATCCGGAGGATCCGTCCAAGAAGGTTCCGATCTTCATGTCCACTGCCGACATGGCAATGCGCATGGACCCGGCTTATGAGAAGATCTCGCGTCGTTTCCACGAGAACCCGGACGCGTTCGCAGATGCCTTTGCCCGCGCTTGGTTCAAGCTGACCCACCGCGACATGGGGCCGAAATCGCGCTACCTGGGCGATGAGGTTCCCGCCGAAGATCTGATCTGGCAGGATCCGATCCCTGCCGTGACCCATCCGGTCATTGGTGAGGCGGAAATCGCCGAACTGAAAGAGAAGATCGCGGCTTCGGATCTGACCATCCCTGAGCTGGTTTCGACCGCCTGGGCCTCGGCCTCGACCTTCCGTGGGTCGGACAAGCGGGGCGGTGCCAACGGTGCCCGTATCCGTCTGGCGCCGCAAAAGGACTGGGAAGCCAACCAACCCGAACAGCTGGCCCGTGTTCTGGGCGTGCTGGAAGGGATCCAGGGCGACTTCAACGCAGGCCGCAGCGATGGTAAACAGGTGTCGCTGGCAGATCTGATCGTGCTGGGTGGCTCGGTTGGTATCGAGCAGGCTGCAAAGAAGGTTGGGCAGGACATCACTGTGCCTTTCACCCCCGGACGCGCGGATGCAACGGCTGAGCAGACCGATGTTGAATCCTTCGAGGTGCTGGAACCGGTGGCTGATGGTTTCCGCAACTACCAGAAGACGCAGTTCACTGTTGCGCCGGAAGAGATGATGCTGGACCGGGCGCAGCTGCTGACGCTGACGGCGCCGGAAATGACGGCACTTGTCGGTGGCCTGCGGGTTCTGAACACCAACGTCGGGCAGACTGCCCATGGTGTTTTCACGGATAAGCCTGAAACCCTGTCGAACGACTTTTTCGTCAATCTTCTGGACATGTCGACCGAGTGGAAACCCACCTCGGACGAGGCACAGGAGTTCGAAGGCCGCGACCGCGCCAGCGGAGAGGTCAAATGGACAGCCACCCGTTGTGATCTGGTCTTTGGCTCCAACTCGCAACTGCGCGCCCTGGCCGAGGTCTATGCCCAGGCGGACAATGGCGGAAAATTCGTCAATGACTTCGTGGCGGCCTGGACCAAGGTGATGAACGCAGATCGCTTCGATCTGGCCTGAACACGGCTTTTTGACCTGTCCGCAAAACAACCAACGCCCCGGCAATTGCCGGGGCGTTCTTACTTGGGCGCCGGGCATCAGCCCGTTGGGTGTCAGGACCAGCCTTTACGGAAGAAATGCGGGCTGGCACCGAATTTGCGTTTGAACTGGCGGGAAAAATGCGTGGTGCTGTTGAAGCCCGAAGCCAGCGCGATCTCGGTCACCGACATCGAGGTTTCATTCATCAGGGCAAAGGCATGGCTGAGCCGCATATCGCAATAGACGTGCATCGGGCTCTGGTTCAGGTAGCGGGCAAAAAGCCGCTCCAGCTGGCGTCGGGAGATATCCAATCGGGCGCAAAGATCGCCGATCTGAAGCGGTTCTTCGATCGCTTCTTGCATCAGCTGCAAGGCGTTCAGCAGACGTTGGTTGCGGCTGCCGATGGCAACCGCGAAATTCGACTTCTGCGGCGCGGCCTGTCCGCCGGAGCGGGCATGCAGGCACATGTCGGCCACGATAATGGCCAGCTGTTTGCCGTGGCGCGCTTCAATGAGGCTCAGCATCAGGTCGGTCGCGGCATTGCCGCCGCCGCAGGTCATCAGGGGGCCCGAAACCTCGAATGTATTGGCGGATGGGGTCAAGCGCGGAAATCGTTCGATGAACCCCGGCTGGTTTTCCCAGTGCAGGGTGAATTTCTGATCCTTGATCAGCCCGGCCTGCGCCAGTGCAAACGCGCCCGTGCAGATGCCACCGATGGAGCGGCCAAAGCGGCTTTCGCGGCGCAGCCAGTTGAGCGTGGCCTCGCCAGCGGTGCTTTGGGGTTCGACCCCGGCACAGACAAAGCCAAGACTGTCGGCGGGCAGGGGGCGCAGGGGCATGTCCGGCGTGATCATCATCCCGTTTGAACACCGGATCGGTTCGCCATCCTCGGTCATCACGAACCAGCGATAAAGCCGCGTGTTGGTGACCTGATTGGCGATCCGCAGAGGTTCGATTGCGGCTGCGACGGGCAGCATCGTCGCCTTTTTCAGCAGCAGGAAATAGAAATCCTGCGGTTCCCCTTCAAATGGCACGTCCAGCTTTGCCGCCGCACCTTTTTGAACGAAGCTGTCATCTGTCATGGCATGGATCCGCCGCCGGGAGTGTCTCTGTGTCTTAAGCCAGAGTTTTGCAGGCAGGCCGGGGAATTGCGACCGGGGATTCGCGAATAGCGACCTGCTGGCCCGGGGTGCGGAACCGGTCGCAGGAGGAGCGGCAGGACGGGCGCAGGCAGTTTAAATTCGCATACCGCCCCTTGCAGGCCTTTTGGGCGAGCACTAAGACTCAGGTAACAGTTGGTCCGATATGATGGCGGACATAATTCAAAGCAGGCAGGTCCTAATGATTGATCCGACAGAAACATACATGAACACTCTGGTGCCCATGGTGGTTGAACAGACCAGCCGGGGTGAGCGCGCCTACGATATCTTCTCGCGCCTGCTGAAAGAGCGTATCATCTTCCTCAACGGTCCGGTTCACGATGGGATGAGCTCGCTGGTCGTGGCGCAGCTGCTGCACCTTGAGGCGGAAAACCCGTCCAAGGAAATCTCGATGTATATCAACAGCCCCGGCGGTGTTGTGACCTCGGGCCTGTCGATCTACGACACCATGCAGTACATTAAACCCAAGGTCTCGACCCTGGTGATTGGTCAGGCGGCCTCGATGGGCTCGCTTCTGCTGACCGCGGGTGAGCCCGGCATGCGCTTTTCGCTGCCCAACAGCCGCGTGATGGTACACCAGCCGTCCGGCGGGTATCAGGGTCAGGCGACCGATATCATGATCCACGCCGAGGAAACGCTGAAGCTGAAGCGCCGCCTCAATGAAATTTACGTGAAGCACACCGGCCAGGAATACGAGCAGGTCGAAAGCGCGCTGGAGCGTGACAATTTCATGTCGCCCGAAGAAGCCAAGGCCTTTGGCCTGATTGACGAAATCGTCGAAAGCCGCAGCAAAGGCGACGACGAAACCAGCTAAGCCCGGTAGATCAACTGGGTGTGTGCCCCTATCCCTTTGGGGCACACTTTGACATTGTGACCGCTTGAGCAGTGTCTTAAGCTGTCAAAAAGGCGAAGGGGGCTGACGGCTCTTTTTCGGCCCGAGCGGACTGAAAGGTAGATCATGGCAACGAACTCAAGCGGCGACAGCAAGAACACGCTTTACTGTTCCTTCTGCGGCAAAAGCCAGCATGAGGTGCGCAAGCTGATTGCAGGACCGACCGTGTTCATCTGCGACGAATGCGTCGAACTGTGCATGGACATCATCCGCGAAGAAACCAAGGCGTCGGGGCTGAAGGCCACCGATGGCGTGCCCACGCCCAAGGACATCTGCGAGGTTCTTGACGATTATGTGATCGGTCAGGCCACGGCAAAGCGGGTTCTTTCGGTGGCGGTGCACAACCACTACAAGCGTTTGAACCACGCGCAGAAAACCGCCAGCGATATCGAACTGGCGAAATCAAACATCCTGCTGATCGGCCCGACCGGCTGCGGCAAGACGCTGCTGGCGCAGACGCTGGCGCGCATTCTGGATGTGCCCTTTACCATGGCTGACGCCACCACGCTGACCGAAGCCGGTTACGTGGGCGAGGATGTGGAGAACATCATCCTCAAGCTGTTGCAGGCGTCGGAATACAACGTCGAGCGCGCTCAGCGCGGCATCGTCTATATCGACGAGGTCGACAAGATCACCCGCAAGTCGGAAAACCCCTCGATCACTCGCGACGTATCGGGCGAGGGCGTGCAGCAGGCGCTGCTGAAACTGATGGAAGGTACCGTGGCCTCCGTTCCGCCGCAGGGCGGGCGCAAGCATCCGCAGCAGGAATTCCTGCAAGTGGACACCACCAATATCCTGTTCATCTGCGGTGGCGCGTTTGCCGGTCTCGACCGGATCATCGCGCAGCGCGGCAAGGGCTCTGCCATGGGCTTTGGCGCCGATGTGCGTGACAATGATGACCGCGGCGTAGGCGAGATCTTCCAGGATCTGGAACCCGAAGATCTGCTGAAATTCGGCCTGATCCCGGAATTTGTTGGCCGTCTGCCGGTTCTGGCAACGCTGGAAGATCTGGATGAGGACGCGCTTGTCACCATCCTGACCAAGCCGAAGAACGCGCTGATCAAACAGTACCAGCGCCTGTTCGAGCTGGAAGACACCGAGCTGGACTTCACCGACGAGGCGCTGATGGCAATTGCCAAGAAAGCCATCGAACGCAAAACCGGTGCCCGGGGCCTGCGCTCGATCCTCGAAGATATCCTGCTCGACACCATGTTCGAATTGCCGGGCATGGAGAACCTCACCAAGGTAGTCGTGAACGAGGAAGCGGTGACATCGGATGCGCAGCCTCTGATGATCTACGCTGACGAAAAGGAATCCGCATCGGCCGGTTAACCCGCTGATGTGGATCGCATTTGCGCTGTTGCGTGGAGGGGCGAACGTCATTTTGACGTTCGCCTTTTTCTATGGGGTTTGGGATTCAATACAGAGAGGGTCATTTCATGACGATCAAACGCATTTCATCCGGCGGTGAATTTGAGAAAAAGGTTGGCTATTGCCGGGCCGTTGTGGCGGGCGGTTTCGTGCATGTCGCAGGCACCGTGGGGCAGGGAGAGGATGTTGTCTCTCAGTGCCGCTCGGCGCTGGATATCATTGCAAAGGCACTGGCGGAGGCTGGCGCTTCCTTTGCCGATGTGGTGCGGGTGAACTATTACCTGCCGGACCGGGCTGAATTCGATGCCTGCTGGCCGATGCTGGCCGAAACCTTTGGGGATAATCCCCCCGCTGCAACCATGATCGAATGCGGGCTGATCGACCCGAAGTATCGGATTGAAATCGAAGTTACGGCCCTTCTGCCCCAGTAAGCCTGGGATCGTGCCAATTCCTGCCATGCTGTTAGCCACAGGGTGGCAACCCACTGGACCTCGCGCCGAAAGTACGCCATATCAGGGGCAACATTTTCGGAGGCACCCATGGGAATCCTGAACTCTCTTCTGCGCGCTGTGACCTGGTGGAACGGCTCCACGCTCAACACCGCTATCTACACCCGCCGCAAAGGCATCAAAGTGGGCGAGGATGACGCGGGCAATGTGTTCTACCGCAATGCCGATGACAGCCGCCGCTGGGTCATGTTCAACGGCGAGGCCGAAGCTTCGCGTGTCAGCCCCGACTGGCATGGCTGGCTGCACCGGACCTTTGACGAGGTGCCGAGCGACAAGCCGCTGGCGCATAAGACCTGGGAAAAACCGCATCAGGAAAACCTGACCGGCACCGCGCTGGCATATGCTCCGGCCGGATCGATCCGCCGGGGCGGTGAGCCTGAGCGGCGCAGCGACTACGAGGCCTGGGTTCCCGAGTAACCCCTGACATCTTTGCGATGTCAGCTGACGACAAATAACGATTTAGGCAGGCGATATGTCCCATAATACCACAGAGGTTCTGGCCGGTGGCGTTGTCGTTGCGGCGGCGCTTGCCTTTGCCGTCTACGCTGGACAGGCTGCGGGCCTGTCGCGCGGCGGGGCTGGCTATCCGCTCAGCGCCTCTTTCCGCTCTCTCGAAGGGGTCACCGTCGGCACCGATGTGCGGCTGGCTGGGGTCAAGATCGGCACCGTCACCGGGGTCGAGCTGAACCCGCAGACCTTCCGCGCCGATACCAGTTTTACCGTGGACAATGGCATCGTGATTCCCGACGACAGCTCTGCAGTGATCTCCTCCGAAGGGTTGCTGGGCGGTAACTTCGTCGAGATCATGCCCGGTGGTTCGCCGCTGAACCTGGAGGCCGGGGAGGAGATCCTCGACACTCAAGGCGCTGTTAGCCTGATTTCGCTTCTGGTGAAATTCGTTTCCGGAAGTGGTGGAGAAGACCAGTGACGCACCTCGCGGCCCGGCTGCGGACTGTCAGATCGGCGCTGCTTTGGGGCTGCGCGGTTTGTGCCGGGTTCGGCCTGACCGCGATGGATGCCGCGGCGCAGGCGGTGATTACGCAGGAGCTGTCAGAACAGGATCAGGCGGCACAAGAACAGGCCGCATCGGGCTCTGCTGCCGTTTTGCGCGGCCTTGATAAGGTCAACGGGCGCACGGTGGATGCCGAGATCCCCGTCGGTGGCAGCGCAGAAATCCTGGGCCTGATCGTGACTTTGGGCGAATGCCGTTATCCTGCTGACAACCCGACCGGCGATGCCTATGCCTTCCTCACCGTGCGCAGCCCGGCCAATGGCGAAGTCTTCTTTGAAGGCTGGATGATCGCCTCAAGCCCGGCGCTGAATGCGCTGGATCACAATCGCTATGACGTCTGGGTCATCCGCTGCAAAAGCGAGTGAGGCGTCGGTGTTTGCGGGCGGGTGAAATCACCGCTCCCTTCCATGGCATCGCGCAACTGCCGCCGATAGGCCGCACGGCTGATCTCGATCGCGCCTAGTGAGGCCAGATGATCGGTCAGGAACTGAGTGTCGCACAGAACAAATCCGCCCTGCCGCAACCGGTCCACCAGGTACGCCAGCGCCACCTTTGATGCATCCCGTTGGCGCGAGAACATGCTTTCGCCAAAGAACGCCGCGCCGAGCGACACCCCATAGACGCCTCCAACCAGTTCATCGCCATGCCGTACCTCAAGCGAATGCGCATGGCCGATCCGGTGCAGGTCCATATAACGGTCGAAAATCTCGCCATTGATCCAGGTATCCGGGCGGTCGGCGCAGCCCGCGACCACACCAGCGAAATCGCGGTTGATGGTGATCGAAAAGCCGCCGTTGCGGATGCGCTTGGCCAGCGAGCGGGAGATGTGAAACCCATCCAGAGGCAGGATGCCGCGCCGTTTCGGATCAACCCAGAAGATCTCCGGATCGTCGCGGTGTTCTGACATGGGGAAGACGCCAACGGAATAGGCATGCAGCAAGAGTTCGGGCGTAAGGCTCATGCGGGTGCCCCCGGGGGCTTTGGTGGCTTCGGTCGTCTTGGTGGCCTTTTCCTTATTGGCAGGCCCTCAGGCGACAGGGCGGGCATGGACGCGCCCCGTCGCAATCATTTGCATCCCGGCCCTCAGGCGGGCAGGTTTTCTTCCAGCCAGTGCTCCAGCCAGTGGATGTCATAATCCCCGGCCAGAACGTCACGCTCCTGCAGCAGGGCGTGGAACAGCGGAACGGTGGTGTCGATGCCATCGACGATCAGCTCACCCAGCGCGCGGCTGAGACGCGCCAGCGCCTCGGGCCGGTCGCGGCCGTGCACGATCAGTTTCCCGATCAGGCTGTCGTAATAGGGCGGGATCGAATAGCCGTCATAGAGCGCCGAATCCATCCGTACACCCAGACCGCCCGGCGCGTGGAACGCGGTGATCTTGCCGGGACAGGGGGTAAAGTTCGGCAGTTTCTCAGCGTTGATCCGCACTTCGATGGCATGGCCGTTGATCTGCAGATCGTCCTGACCAAAGGACAACGGCTGACCCGAGGCAACGCGGATCTGTTCGCGTACCAGATCGACACCGAAAATACCCTCGGTTACCGGATGTTCCACCTGCAGGCGCGTGTTCATCTCGATGAAATAGAACTCGCCGTCCTCGTAAAGGAATTCGACCGTACCGGCGCCGGAATAGCCCATCTTGCCAATAGCATCGGCGCAGATCTTGCCAATACGGGCGCGCTCTTCCGGGCTGATCGAGGGGCCGGGGGCCTCTTCGAAAACCTTCTGGTGGCGTCGCTGCAGCGAGCAGTCACGCTCGGCAAGATGCAGACCGGTGCCCTTGCCGTCGCCAAAGACCTGAACCTCGATATGACGCGGCTTCTGGAGGTATTTCTCCATATAGACTTCGTCATTGCCAAAGGCTGCCTTGGCTTCGGAGCGGGCGGTGGAAAAGGCCATTTCGAGCTCGGCTTCGTCCTTGGCCACCTTCATGCCGCGTCCACCGCCACCAGCGGTAGCTTTGATGATCACGGGATAGCCCATGTCGGCCGCAGCGGCCTTGGCCGTGGCCAGATCCGGCACACCGCCTTCGGAGCCCGGCACCACGGGGATACCCAGTTCCTTGGCGGTTTCCTTGGCGGTGATCTTGTCGCCCATGATGCGGATATGCGCAGCCGAGGGGCCAATGAAGGTCAGCCCGTGATCCTCGACGATCTGCACGAAGTTGGCGTTTTCCGACAGGAAGCCATACCCGGGGTGAATCGCCTGGGCGCCGGTGATTTCACAGGCCGAGATGATCGCCGGGATCGACAGATAGCTTTGGTTGCCGGCGGGCGGGCCGATGCAGACCGACTCATCTGCCATGCGCACGTGCATCGCATCGGCATCGGCGGTGGAATGCACCGCGACGGACTGGATGCCCATCTCTCGGCAGGCCCGGATCACGCGCAGGGCGATCTCGCCGCGGTTGGCAATCAGGATCTTGTCAAACATGCTGGATCCTTACTCGACGATGACCAGGGGGGATCCGAACTCCACGGCGGCGCCGTCTTCGACCAGAATGCGCTTCACCGTGCCGGATTTCGGCGCGGGGATGTGGTTCATCGTCTTCATCGCCTCGACGATCAGCAGAGTATCACCCTCTTTGACGCTGTCACCGACCTTGATGAAGGAAGGCGCGCCGGGTTCGGGCTGCAGATAGACGGTGCCGACCATGGGCGAGGTCACCGCGCCGGGGTGGCTGGCGGGATCTTCTGCGGCTTCCGGTGCCGGAGCTGCAGCGGCTGCTGCCGGGGCCGGTGCGGCGGCAGCGGCCGGTGCCGCTGCGATCGTCTGCACCGGGGCAGGGGCGGCGGCGATTTGCCGTGAAACCCGCACGTTCAGGCTGTCATCTTCACCGTAGTCCCGTTTGACCTGCAGTTCGGTCAGGTCGTTTTCGCGCAGCAGTTCCGCCAGCGCCTTGATGAATGCCACGTCAGCTTCGTGAGATTTTTCTGTCATTTTGTCCTCAGCCGGTTCCGACAGGCCTGCGAAGATGTCGCAGGCTGGAAATTAGAGCGCTTATAGGCCAAGCTTTACCACAAGGAAAGCGCTGCCGATCATGCGCGGTCTATTAGCGCCAACATGGGGGCGTCGCGCGGGATTCGCAATTGCAGAGGGGCCTGTGATTGGCCAAAGGCAGCTGTCATGGCCTCTTAAAGGCTCATAATGGCATCCCGGTCAGCTTGGCCACCAGTTCGGGCAGTTTGCGGGCGCCGAACTTTTCCAGAAGGTGCGCCCGGTGGGTTTCTATGGTGCGGTAGGAGAGGTTCAGCTTGGCGCCGATTTCCTTGGCCGACAGGCCCTTGCAGGTCAGAATGGCAACCTCGCGTTCCCGCGGGGTCAGGCTGACCACGGGGCGGTCGTCTGAGATATCGGCAAAGGACCAGACGCCGGTCTGAAACGGCGCTTCTGGGGACACGGATCGCCCACGCACCCGGCACCAGAAGAGTTCTCCTGATCGGCGGCGCATGATGCGTTCGTCGCTATAGCTGCCGGTGCGGTGCTCTTCTTCCTGCAAAAGCGCGCCAATACGGCGGAACTCTTCCTGGGTGGGATAAAGATCCGCGATCAGCATTTCGTCATAGTCGGCTGGCTCCCCGCCAAAGGTCGCGGCGAACTGGAGATTGCAGCGTTTGATCACACGGCGTTCCAGCACGGCAAGGCCGACGGGCGCATGGCTAAAGGCGATATCTGTCATGACCTCTATTAACCGGGTATTTTTGCGGAATTGAAGAGGCCGGGGCCGCATGAAAATGTATTTCTGCCGCTCAACAGGGCGCGCTATGGGAGGATTAGCATGAATATCGGAATGTGGCTGGCCCGTCAGGCTGCGGCGGGCGGGGACCGTCCTGCCTTGTTTCTGGGCCGCGATCAGGTGGCGGACTACGACAGCTTCCACCAAAAAGCCGCACGTGTTGCAGGCTGGCTGGTCTCACAAGGGGTAGAGCCGGGGGACCGCGTCGCAATCTTCATGAAGAATTGCCCGGACTATCTGATCGCCCTGTTCGGGATCTGGTATGCCGGAGCAGCGGCGGTGCCGGTCAACGCAAAGCTGCATGGGCGCGAGGCGGCCTATATCCTGGAAAACTCCGGCACCCGGCTGGTCTTTGCCTCGGCTGGTCTGGATACGGCCCTGCGCGAGGCCGGGGTGACGCTGGATATCATCGATTTCTCCGGCGCAGACGGGGCCGCTGTGCTGGCTGCGGATCCTGTGACTGCGCCGGTCCGACGGGCACCGCAGGATCTGGCCTGGCTGTTCTACACGTCGGGGACCACAGGCAGGCCAAAGGGGGTGATGATCACCCACCGGATGCTGGTCACGGTCTCGCTGGCCTATCTCAACGATGTGGATGCGGCCAGCGCTGAGAATCAGATCCTATACGCTGCCCCGATGAGCCACGGAGCAGGCCTTTATGCCATGCTGCACGTGCTGGTCGGCGCCGCACATGTCTGCCCGCCGTCGGGGGGATTTGAACCGCATGAGATTTTCGATCTGGCCGAGCATTTTGGCCGAGTCCAGATGTTCGCCGCGCCTACCATGGTGACGCGCATGACCGCGCAGGCCAAGGCGGCAGGACGCAGCGGACGCGGCCTGCGCACCGTGGTCTATGCGGGCGGGCCGATGTATCTGGCGGACATCATCGAGGCGGTCGATCATTTCGGTCCGGTCTTTGTACAGATCTACGGACAGGGCGAATGCCCGATGGGGATCACCGCGCTCAGCCGTCATGACGTGATCGACCGAAGCCATCCGGAATGGCGCGCCCGGCTGGCTGGTGTGGGCCGCGCCCAAAGCCCGGTCGAGGTGCAGATCGGATCGCCGGATGGCACAGCGCTGCCGCCAAGAGAGGTCGGAGAGATCATGGTGCGTGGCGATGCGGTGATGCCGGGCTACTGGAACAATGAGACCGCCACCGCAGAAACGCTGAAAGACGGCTGGCTGATGACCGGGGACATGGGCGTCATGGATGCAGCGGGCTATCTGACGCTGCAGGACCGCTCCAAAGATATGATCATCACCGGCGGGTCGAACGTCTACCCGCGCGAGGTCGAAGAGGTGCTGCTGATGCACCCGGATGTGCAGGAGGTCTCGGTCGTGGGGCGCAGGCACGCGGACTGGGGCGAAGAGGTGGTGGCCTTTATCGTGGGGACAGCACCCGAGGCAGAGCTTGATGCGCTTTGCAACGATCAGATCGCCCGCTTCAAGCGGCCCAAGGCCTATATCCGCACGGCGGAGCTGCCCAAGAACAACTACGGCAAGGTCCTGAAGACCGAGCTGCGCAAAATGCTGGAGGAAAACGCATGACGGATCTGACTGGAAAAACGGCGCTGGTGACGGGATCGGTTCAGGGGATCGGCCTTGCGATCGGAAAGGAACTGGCGGGCGCGGGCGCCCGTATCGCTGTTCATGGCATCGCCGATGAAGCAACCGCGCAGGCAGCGACGGAGGCCCTGCAGGAGGCCGGGGCACCCGAGGCACGATTCTTTGCCGGGGACCTGAGTCAGCCGGAAGAGATCGACGCGCTGATGAGCGCCGTTGCGGACTGGGGCGGCGCAGATATCGTGGTGAACAATGCCGGGATCCAGAAAACCGCGCCTTTGGCCGAAATGCCGCGCGAGACCTGGGATGCGATCCTAGCGGTCAACCTGTCGGCGGCCTTTCACATCATGCAGGCGGCGCTGCCGGTCATGGCGGCGCGCGGATTTGGCCGGGTGATCAATATCGCCTCGGTCCACGGGTTGGTCGCCAGCAAGGACAAGGCGCCCTATGTGGCCGCGAAATTCGGTCTCGTTGGTCTTAGCCGGGTGGCGGCGCTGGAATATGCCGATCAGGGCAGCCGGGACACCGGCGGCGTGACGGTGAATTGCATCTGTCCGGGCTGGACCGAAACCGCGATCATCGAACCGCAGGTGGCTGCGCGAGCGGCGCAGATGGGCGGCGACAGAGAGGCGGGGATAGCCGATCTTCTGTCCGAAAAACAGCCTAGCAAACGGCTGTCGGATCCATCGGAAATCGGTGCGCTGGCGCTGTGGCTCTGTGCTCCGGTGGCGCATAACGTCACCGGTACCGCCATTCCGGTTGATGGCGGCTGGACCGCGCAGTAGGCGCCAAAATGCACTGTCCCGGATGCGCCGGTCAGCCCGATTTGGCCAGCGGTTCCGGGGCGGTGTCCTTGCCGTGACCCATCAGCGTGTCGATCAGGAGGCTCATCAACTCGGCGCGGTTGCCGCTGCCGGATTTGCGGTAGATGGCATTGAGTTGCGCCTTGACGGTGCCTTCGGCGCTGCCGCGCATCTGGGCGATTTCGCCAGTGCTCAGCCCCTTGACTAGAAAGGTCGCCACATCCCGTTCTGCCGGGGTCAGGTTCCAGGTGGAAAACTCGGTATCGATGACTTCCTGAATGGCGCCCTGCGCGCTCTTCAGGCTTTGCTCCAGATGCGCCTTGCGCCGCAAGAGCCACATCAGGATGCGCACCTCGACCACGATGGCCGCGATCAGGCCGAAGGTGGCAATCGCTTCGATCGCCGCGTGCCGCCCTTCAGTATTCATCGCGCCGGGCATCAGAAGATCGGCAATGATATCACCGAGAAAGATCGCCGCGCAGATGGACTGCACGACGATCAGGGCGATCAGAACGGAGGGTTGGGCCGGGTCAAATCTGCTGTTGGTCACTGTTGGGTCTCCGGGGGACTCGTCGGTAGGTCCTTGTACCCCGAGACCATGGAACGCGCCAGATTGACCCTTGTGCGGCGGCTTTCATAGATCACCGCAGCGATATGCAGCACGACCGAGATTTCGGCCCAGGTGACCAGTGCTTCGTGCAGCTCTTCGGGCCATTCGATGCCCCAGAACATGTCGGTGGTCATCAGATAGCCGGTGAGACCGATGCCAAGGATCGTCAGCAGCAGGTTGTAGATCATCAGGGCGCCAAGCGGCGTATGGCCCCGGTGCGGACGCACCCGCCCAGTGGCAATATCCGTCAGCTGCCCGACAGCGCCCGAGAAACTGGGGGGGAAACTGGAAAACCGGGCATAACGGCTGCCAATCACCCCCCAGAGTATGCGCACCCCGATCAGGCCAACGATCACGTACCCCAATACCTCGTGAATCCTCTCGTCCGGATCGGTCAGCAGCGCATTAGCGGCGAACAGAATGACAAGTGACCAGTGAAACAGACGGATCAGCGGATCCCAGACATAGTGACGTTGCATGAGGGTCTCCCAATCGAATGGATGCGGCATTTGGTCGGGCGGAGCGGTACGTGCAGCCCGGCTCCGCCCGGGCTGGCTTTAGTCTTCCTTGACGCGGATGATTTCCATCTTGTCGTTGAGATAGATCTCCAGCTTTTTGCCGTCTTTCAGGGCGTAGGCCTCGTACATGCCGTCTTCGGATTCGATCTTGCGCACCTCATAGCCCTGTTCGGTCAGTGTGGCGCGGATCTGCGCTTCGACTTCGGCGCTGGGCTTGCCATCCGAGGCCAGTGCCGCGACGGGCAGCGACAGAGGCAGGACAAGGGCGAGGGCCAGGATGCGGGCAGAAGGTTTGAACATGATAAGTCTCCTTGATGTGACAGTCTGATGTGACTGCGGCACGCCATGCGGGCCGTGGTGGACATATCGGAGCGGGCAGGGCGGATCTGGAATAGATCGGGGGATGGATGCGGGGGCATTTTCGGGGGCGTATAACCCCGGTTTATGCGGGTTTTCGCCCTATTCCCCTGCTGCAAAACAAAAAAGACCGGCTCCAAAGGGAGCCGGCCTTGAGGTAACCGCACCAGTCACAACACCAGTGCGACGGGGAGAATTGAGATCAGATCGCCAGATATTCGGCGCGCAGCTCGGCGTTTTCCAGAACCTCGGAGGCGGTGCCGTCAAAGACGATCCCGCCGGTGTCCAGAATGACCGCCCGGTCGGCAAGTTCCAGCGCGCGCACCGCGTTCTGTTCCACCAGAATCGTGGTCATGCCCTGTTCCTTGATGTGGATGAGGGTCTTTTCGATCTCGTCCACGATGACCGGCGCGAGGCCTTCATAGGGTTCATCTAGCAGCAGCACCTTGATGTCCCGGGCCAGTGCGCGGGCAATGGCGAGCATCTGCTGCTCACCCCCCGAAAGGGTCACGCCTTCCTGCTTGCGCCGTTCACCAAGGCGCGGGAACAGATCGTAAAGGCGCTCGATGGACCAGCCGATGGGCGGGGCGATCTGTGCCAACTGCAGGTTTTCCTCGACCGTCAGGCCGGGGATGATGCGCCGGTCCTCGGGCACCAGACCCAGACCGGCGGCGGCCGCTTCATGGCTTTCCATCTTGTGCAGCGGCTGGTGGTCCAGCCAGATCTCACCCTGGGTGACCATCGGGCTGCCGGTGCGGGCGATCGACCGCAGGGTCGATGTCTTGCCCGCGCCGTTGCGGCCCAGCAGGGCAAGGATCTCGCCTTCGTGGACGTTAAAGTTGATGCCCTGCACGATGTAGCTTTCGCCGTAATAGGCGTGCATGTCCCAGACTGACAGGAAGGCCGGAGCCGTTGTCGCCTGGTTGGCGTTCTTGGAGAAATCCGGTTTGACGTTCATCTCTGTTTCTCCTTATGCGCTTTCGCCCAAGTACGCTTCGCGCACCTTGGGGTTGCCACGGATGTTCTGCGGATCGTCTTCGACCAGCGGCGTGCCCTGCGCCAGAACCGTGATCCGGTTGGCCAGGCTGAACACCACATGCATGTCGTGTTCGATGATGGCGATGGTGATGTCGCGCTCGTCCGAGATCTGTTTCAAGAGATCGATGGTGTTGTTGGTGTCGGCCCGCGCCATGCCGGCGGTGGGTTCATCCAGCAGCAAGAGGCGGGGTTCCTGAGACAGGCACATGCCGATCTCAAGACGCCGTTTGTCGCCGCGCGACATGGCGGCGGCATGCATGTGCCGTTTGTCCGCCATGTTCATTTCCACCAGCATCTGCTCGGCCTTTTCCAGCACATCCTTCTGCTTGGCGACCGAGGCGATGGCGTTCAACTCGAACGCCCCGTCCCGTTTGGCAAAGCAGGGGATCAGCATGTTTTCCAATACCGTGAGATCGCCAAAGATCTCGGGCGTCTGGAACACGCGGGAAATGCCCATCTGGTTGATCTCATAAGGCGCCCGGCCCAGCACCGACTGACCGTCGAACATGACCGATCCGGTGTCTGGGATCAGCTTGCCCACCAGACAGTTCAGCAGGGTGGATTTGCCCGCCCCGTTTGGGCCGATGATGGCGTGAACGGAGTTTTCCTTGACGCTGAGGTTCACATCCGACAGCGCCTGAAGGCCGCCGAACCGTTTGCCCACGTTTTTGACTTCGAGGATACCCATTGATCCTGTCTCCTTATTCCGCAGGTTCGGTTTTTTTGCTGGCCGAGCTGTCCTTGGACTTGCGCCCTTTGAACCAGCCTGCAATGCGCTGCCCGCCTTCGACGAGGCCACCGGGCAGGAAGATCACCACCAGCATGAACAGGATGCCCAGCGTCAGGTGCCAGCCTTTGCCGATGAAGGGGTGGACGATGAAGACCATGAAGTCTTCGATCCCGTCGGGCATAAAGCTGAACCAGCTGTGCAGAACGTTGTCGTTGATCTTCGAAAAGATGTTTTCGAAGTATTTGATGAAGCCCGCGCCCAGAACCGGACCGATCAGGGTGCCGGCACCGCCGAGGATGGTCATCAGGACGACCTCGCCGGATGCGGTCCACTGCATACGCTCGGCGCCTGCCAGCGGGTCCATCGAGGCCATCAGGCCACCGGCCAGACCGGCATACATGCCCGAGATCACAAAGGCCGCCAGTGTGTAGGGACGGGTGTTGAGACCGGTGTAGTTCATCCGCTGCTGGTTCGATTTCACCGCCCGCAGCATCATGCCAAAGGGCGAGCGGAAGATGCGGATCGCCAGATAGAAGGAGGCCAGCATAACGAGCGCGCACAGGTAGTAGCCCGCGTTGAACTGGAAGGCCCAGGGACCCACCGCCATTTCAAAGGTCGAGCGCATCTCCATCCCGAAGAAGTTGGTCACGGGGATTGAGCCGTCCGCGGTGGCAGAGACACCCAGAACGCGGGGGTCTTCCAGCGTCAGCTGCAGGCCGGTTTCACCGTTGGTGATCGGCGTCAGCACCGAATAGGCCAGGTTGAACGACATCTGCGCAAAGGCCAGCGTCAGGATCGAGAAGTAGATGCCCGAACGGCGCAGGGACACAAATCCGATCAGGAGCGCGAACAGCCCCGCAATGATCACCGACAGGATGATGGCCGGGACGACGTTCATGCTGAGCAGCTTGAACATCCAGACCGCCGAGTAGGAGCCCACCCCCAGAAAAGCCGCGTGGCCAAAGGAGAGGTAGCCGGTGAGGCCGAAGAGAATGTTGAACCCGATTGCGAAGATCCCAAAGATCACGAAACGCTGCATCAGGTCAGGATAGCCCGCGTTGAACTGCGCCATGGCGCTGTCTGCCGGGAAGGGGTTCAGGATGAATGGTGCGCACAGGGCCAGGATGGCGACCAGCAGCAGCATTCGAGTGTCTTTTTTGTCCAGTCCGAACATGTGCTTAGTCCTCCATCACGCCTTTGCGGCCCATCAGGCCCCGCGGGCGGGTGAGCAGAATGATGATCGCGACCACATAGATGATGATCTGGTCGATGCCGGGGAGAATGGATTTGATTTCATTCATCGAAGCAAAGCTTTCGAGAACCCCCAGAAGGAAGCCGGCCAGGACGGCGCCGGGCAGGGAGCCCATGCCGCCCACAACCACAACCACGAAGCTGAGAACCAGGAAGTCCATGCCCATGTGGTAGTTGGGAGAGTTGATCGGCGTGTACATCACACCGGCAAGTCCCGCGACCGCAGCGGCAATACCAAACATGATGGTAAAGCGGCGGTCAATGTTGATGCCCAGAAGGCCGACGGTTTCCCGGTCTGCCATCCCGGCGCGCACAACCATGCCGAAGGTGGTGAATTGCAGGAAGCTGAAGATGCCGCCGATGATCACCACCGCAAAGAAGAAGTAGACCACGCGCCAGACCGGATAGACGATGTCCATGCCGATGACCGCGCCGAGATTCACAACGCCGTTCAGTGCCTCGGGGGCCGGGGTTTGGATCGGGTTCGCGCCATAGAAATACTTGACGATTTCCTGCAGCACGATGGCCAGGCCAAAGGTCACAAGGATCTGGTCCGCATGTTCGCGCTTGTAGAAATGCTTGATCAGCCCGCGTTCCATCACGTAGCCGACGAAGATCATGATCGGGATCGCAAATAGGATCGCCAGCGGCACCGCCCAGTCGATGATTGCACCGCCCACCTCGGGGCCGAACCAGGATTCAACATACGGCGTCTTGACCTTCAGCGGGTTGCCAAGAAAGTCTTTCTGGCTTTCGTCGACGGTCTCAAAGCTGAGGTTCAGAATGCGCTGCAGGGTCACGGCGCAGAAGGCGCCGATCATGAACAATGCGCCGTGGGCGAAGTTCACAACGCCCAGCGTGCCGAAAATGAGTGTCAAACCCAGCGCGATCAGCGCATAGGCCGAGCCTTTGTCCAGCCCGTTCAAGATTTGCAATAGGATTGCGTCCATAGTCCCCACCTTCGGGTTCTTCAGTATGGAAGTGATAGAGTCCGACCGTTCGCGGGACGTGCCCCGGCGTTCTGTGCGGAGGCGCTCCGCATGGCAGATGAATGGACGGACGTTTCTGAAAGGGGCCGGGCGCAAGACGCGCCCGGCTTTTCATCCGGATCAGGCGCCCGGGTTGCAGGTGCCAAGGGCACCGCCTGCAAACATCGGGTGATCCGGCGGATAGGTAACCTGAGCGGCCGGGGTGACCTCGACAACTTCCAAGAGGTCAAACTCGGAGGTCGGGTTCTCTTTCCCGCGCACAACCAGAACGTCTTTGAAGCACTGGTGATCTTCGGCGCGATACAGTGTCTTGCCGTTGCCCAAACCGTCAAATTCGAAGCCTTCCAGAGCCTCGGCCACACCGCAGGGGTTGAAGGTGCCCGCGCGCTCACATGCATCTGCATAAAGCAGGGTCTGGCAGTAAACGGTATGCGCCGCCTGGCTGGGCGGGAAGCCGTATTTGGTGCCGAAGGACTGCACGAAGGCTTTCGATGCATCGTCCTGCAGCGACCAGTGCCAGTTGGTGGAACCGTGAATGCCCTTCACGTTTTCGCCGGCGCCTTTCGCCATCAGGCGGGAGTAGAGCGGAACGACGATTTCGAACTGCTTGCCGTTGACGATCTTGTCGCGCAGGCCGAACTGAACCGCGTTGGTCAGCGAGTTCACCATGTTGCCGCCATAGTGGTTCAGAACCAGAACGTCGGCGCCGGAGTTCAGAACCGGGGCGATATAGGACGAGAAGTCGGTCGCGGCCAGCGGCGTGCGTACCTTGTTGACGGTGTTCCAGCCCAAGGCCTCGGTCGCGGCTGCGATCGATTCTTCCTGGGTCCAGCCCCAGGTGTAGTCGGCGGTCAGGTGATAGGCGTTACGGTCGGTGCCATACAGGTTCTTCAGCACCGGCGCCAGCGCGGCACCCGACATGTAGCCGTTAAAGAAGTGACGGAAGCCGTTGGCTTTCTTGTCTTTACCGGTGGTGTCGTTGGAGTGGGTCAGACCCGCCATGAAGATCACGCCGGCTTCCTGGCACAGGCCCTGAACCGCGATGGCCACGCCCGAGGACGAGCCGCCGGTGATCATCACCGCGCCGTCTTTTTCGATCATCGACTTGGCCGATGCACGGGCCGCGTCGGATTTGGTCTGGGTGTCACCGGTGACGAATTTGACTTCCTTGCCCAGGATGCCGTTCCCTTTCAGCGCCTTGGAGCTGAAGGTGTTCATCATGCCGCCGTCGCCGCCACCGTTCAGGTGCTCGACTGCCAGCTGGTATGCGCGCAGCTCGTCTGCGCCCTCATCGGCGTAGGGGCCGGTCTGCGGCACGTTGAAGCCGAGGGTGACGGTGCTGCCGGTCGGCTCGTTGGTGTAAGCGGCTGCGGACGACGCAGTGAAGATCGTCGGAAGCGCAACGCCAGCGCCCATCATGGCACCGGACTTCAGTACCCCGCGACGCGAGACATCAGATTTGGACATGTAATCCTCCCTTAAGATTTTAACGCCTAGCAGCTCCTCACTTCCGCTCGGCGTCGGCACGGTTTTCGTGCAAAATCAGTATGAGGGCAGCTTGTAAAATCGCGCAATAAATCCCTTGTAAAGCAGGCTTATTCTGTAAATAAATGAACAGTATTCCACGGCATTCTGTAAAGAAACTTATGCCGCGCCGCGGAAAGCCCTTGAAATAGCGGCCTTTTGGGAAAGACCTGTAAAATGGCACGTGACACTCTGACCGGCAGCAGAATCCGCGAACGGCGGCTCATCCTCGGGATGCGTCAGGCGGAACTTGCCCGCGCCGCCGGTATTTCGGCCTCATATCTCAATCTGATCGAACACAACAGGCGCAGAATCGGCGGCAAGCTGCTGGTCGGGATCGCGCAGGTTCTGGGGGTGGAGCCTTCGATGCTGAGCGAGGGCGCCGAAGCGGCACTGATCGCCAGCCTGCGCGAAGCAGCAGCAGACAGCGGCGTGCCCGTGGCTGAGCTGGACCGGGCGGATGAGTTCGCGGGCCGGTTCCCCGGCTGGGCCGAGGTGCTGGCCACCAGTCACCGCCGCATCGCCACTCTGGAGCGGACGGTGCAGACCCTGTCGGACCGGCTGACACACGATCCGCATCTGGCCGCTTCGCTGCACGAGGTCCTGTCGACCGCTGCGGCGATCCGCTCGACCGCGTCGATCCTGGCCGAAACCAATGAGCTGGAGCCGGAGTGGAGCGACCGGTTCCACAAGAACCTGAACGAGGATTCCCTGCGGCTGGCCGAAAGCAGCCGCGCCTTGGTGAGTTTTCTTGACGAAAGCAATACGGGCGCAGACCGGCGCGGAGTGCCGCATGAAGAGGCCGAGGCTTTCTTCCTCGCTCAAGGCTATCATTTCCCGGATTTGGAAACCGCCAGCGGCAGCCCGGAGGAATTGGTTTCTGGCGCGCCGGAACTGGTCAGCGATGCAGCAAGGCTGATCGCCCGCAGCGCACTGGAGCAATATCAGCGCGATGCCGCAGCGCTGCCGCTGGAGCCATTGCGGGCGGCACTGGACAAGGGGGGTATTCGTCCCGGGGTGCTGGCGGAACAGTTCGGCTGTGACCTGCCCACGGTGCTGCGCCGTATCGGTCTTCTGCCTTTTGAAGTGCTGGGGCAGGAGGCCGGGCTGGTGATCTGCGATGCCTCGGGCTCGATCTTGGTGCGCAAACCGGTGACCGGATTTGCACTGCCGCGTTTTGGCGCCTCATGCCCGCTCTGGCCGATTTATACCGCGTTGGCGCGCCCGCACGTGCCGGTACGCCGCAACGTGGTGCAGCAGGGGCGCTCGGCGCTGGCGTTTAAATGTTTGGCGGTGGCATGGGATCATGTGACACCGGATTTCGACAGCGATCCGCTCTATCACGCGGTGATGCTGATCCTGCCGCAAAGCGAAGTGCCGGAAGGCGCGCAACCTGTGGGCGCCAGCTGCCGGATCTGCCCGCGCCGGGGATGTCCGGCCCGCCGCGAGCCGTCGATCCTGAAGGAAGAGTTTTGACAGCTGCGGGGCTGCGCGGCTACTCTAACGTGAAACGGGCATGTGCGCCGGGACCGTTATGGGTCCGGGGAGCGGCGCTGGGAGGACCTTCTGCCAATGAGCAGACACGTAATTCTGATCGAGGATGAGCCGAATATCACTGAGGCGATCCGCTTTCTTCTGACGCGCGATGGCTGGCAGGTTGATGCCTACGCCGATGGGACCGGCGCTGTCGAGGTGATACGCGAGGCCCAACCGGATCTGGTGATTCTGGACCTGATGCTGCCGGGCAAAAGCGGGCTTGAGATCATCCGCGAGCTGCGTGAGGTCGACGGGTTTGCCTCCTTGCCGGTTCTGATGCTGACCGCCCGCGGCCAGATGAAGGACCGGGAAATGGCCGAACGCGCTGGCGTGACCCGGTTCATGACCAAGCCCTTTTCCAACTCCGAGGTTCTGACAGCCGTGCGGGACCTGCACGCTCAGGCCAGCCAGGGATGACCCCGAGCGGTCGGATTTGGCCCTCAACAGGAGGCAGCCTTGGCTGCCGCCCTGACCGGGGGCGCTCATGATCCGGGGTGACGGGGCCGGGCGGCAGGATGAGATCTCTGCTCCCTTTGTCGAGCGGCGCACCTATCGCCGTCGCCGCCTGATGGATATTGCCCGGCTGTTGCCCATCCTGGGCGCCTTGCTGTTCCTGATGCCTTTGATGTGGCCCGACCCCGATCCCTATCCTGCGCCGGGCAGCCATGGCGGCATGGCGATGTCCTCGGCCATCATCTATATCTTTGTGGTCTGGGCGATCCTGATCGCGGTCAGCCTTGCCTTTGGAGAAGCGGTGCGCCGCTGGGCCGAACACTGGACCGCAGGCGGGCATTCCGAAGCTGAGCCCTATCAGGCACAGGACGCGGCGGTTGGTTCTGGGACAGAGCAGGGCAGCGCAGAGGCTCCGCGCGATTGATGGCCTCTCTCAATGTTCTGGTCCTGGTCTGTTTTACCTATGTTGCGCTGCTATTTCTTGTGGCCTTTCTTGCGGACCGGATGGCCAGTCGGGGGCGCAGTGCCGCCTGGATGCGCTCGCCGCTGACCTATACGCTGTCACTGTCGATCTATTGCACCGCCTGGACCTTTTATGGCGCGGTGGGATACGCAGCGCGCTCGGGGCTGGAATTCATCACCATCTATCTGGGGCCGACGCTGGTCATGCTGGGCTGGTGGTGGGGGTTGCGCAAACTGGTGCGGGTCGGGCGCAGTCAGCGCGTCACCTCCATCGCCGACCTTCTATCGGCGCGCTATGGCAAGTCCAATACTCTGGCCATCGGCGTGACCATCTTGGCCGTGATCGGGGTGACGCCATATATTTCACTGCAATTGCAGTCCATTACCCTGTCTTTTTCAATCTTCGCCGAGGCTGATCCCCTGCGCGGATATAACGAGACCAAGACGGTATTCTGGGTCTCGGCGGGCCTTGCCGTCTTTGCCATCCTGTTCGGTACCCGTAACCTCAATGCCAACGAGCGCCACCACGGGGTGGTGACGGCGATTGCGCTGGAGGCGGTGGTCAAGCTGGTCGCCCTGCTGGCAGTGGGGATCTTCGTGGTCTGGGGCATCGCTGGCGGGCTGCCAGAAACGTTTGCGCGGATTGATGCCTCGCGTATTGGCCAGTGGCAGGTGGACGGGGGCCGCTGGGCCACCATTACCTTCCTTGCCGCTGCCGCCTTTGTCTGCCTGCCGCGCATGTTTCAGGTCATGGTCGTCGAAAACGAGGACGAGCGTCATCTGCGCGTCGCCGCCTGGGCGTTTCCGACCTACCTGCTGCTGATGTCGATGTTTGTGGTGCCCATCGCTGCCATCGGGCTGGAGCTGCTGCCGACGGGGGCGAACCCGGATCTGTTCGTTCTGACGCTGCCGCTGCATCAGGGGCAGCAGAACCTTGCAATGCTGTCCTTCCTTGGCGGGTTTTCCTCGGCGACCTCAATGGTGATCGTCGCGGCGATGGCCCTGTCGACCATGGTGTCGAACCATATCGTGATGCCGATCTGGCTGCGGCTGCAGGGCGCGGCGGGTGCCTCGGTCTCGGGCGATGTGCGTGATGTGGTGCTGTTTACCCGCCGTGTGACCATCGCGGTGATCATGGCGCTGGGGTACTTCTATTACACGCTGTCCGGCGGCGGCGCGGCTTTGGCAGCGATCGGACTGATTTCCTTTGCCGGGGTGGCGCAGATGCTGCCGGCGCTGGTGGGCGGCTTGTTCTGGCGCGGCGCCACCCGTAGCGGCGCCCTGGCAGGGCTGACCGTCGGTTTTGGCATTTGGGCCTATACCATGCTGCTGCCGACCCTCGGCGGAGGGGTTCTGCCCGATACGGTGCTGGCCGAAGGTCTGTTCGGCCTGTCCTGGCTGCGCCCGCACGCCCTTTTCGGGATCGAGGCGCTCGACCCCACGGTGCATGCCGTCCTTTGGTCCATTGGGCTCAATGCCGTGGTGTTCTGCATCGTGTCGCTCGCCAGTTTCCCGAGCCCGATGGAGCGGCTGCAGGGCGCGCAATTCGTCAATGTTTTCGATCACTCATCCGGCCCGCGCGGCTGGACCGGCTCGGTGGCGCAGAGCGAAGACCTGATGGTGATGTCGCAGCGGATCCTGGGCGCCACCGAGGCGCAGGCGTTCTTCCAGCGCGAGCTGGCCCGGCAGGGCGGTCGGGGTAGCCTGCCAGAGCCGACGCCGGTGTTCCTTGAACGGCTGGAACGCGAGCTGAGCGCGTCGATCGGGGCGGCCGCAGCGCATGCGATGATCGGTCAGATCGTTGGGGGCTCTTCCGTTTCGGTTGAGGATCTTTTGGCGGTGGCGGATGAGACAGCGCAGATGCTGGAATATTCGAACCGTTTGGAAATGCAGTCTGCCGAATTGTCCAGGACGGCGCGCAAGCTGCGGGAAACCAACGAAAAACTGACGCAGATTTCACGCCAGAAGGATGCTTTCCTCAGCCAAGTCAGCCACGAATTGCGCACGCCGATGACCTCGATCCGAGCCTTTTCCGAAATCCTGCGGGACGATGATACCCTGGCGCAGGAGGGTAAGGCCCGATATGCGACCATCATCCATGACGAGGCGTTGCGGCTAACGCGCCTGCTGAACGATCTGCTGGATCTCAGCGTGCTGGAAAGCGGTCAGGTCAGCCTCAACATGACCCGTGGCACGCTTAAAGAGGTGCTGGACCATGCGGTTTCCACAGCCGTAGCGGGATTTGATACCCCAATGCGGGTGCTGCGGGATCCTGCAAGTGAAGATATTAAGATTTCATCGGATCTGGACCGGCTGGCGCAGGTCTTTATCAACCTGATCGCCAATGCCCAGAAATACTGCGATGCGGAACATCCGGAGCTGAGCATCCACGTGTCCCGCGAGGGCTCGCAGGTGCTGATCGATTTCATCGACAACGGCAGCGGCATTCCGCCCGAGTTCCAGCAGATGATTTTCGAGAAGTTTTCGAGGGTTAGCCCGGAGCGGGCTGGCGGAGCGGGGCTGGGGCTGGCGATCTGCCGCGAGATTGTGCAGCGGCTGGATGGCGATATTTCCTATCTTGCAGGCGCCTCTGGTGGCGCCTTCCGGGTAACCCTTTCCGGTATCCGTGAAAAAGCCGCATAAAGCCCAGAAATAAAGATCTTGGTAACCCTCCGTAGTCTAAAACAGAGACAACAGGCGCTAAGGGTTCAGGTTCACGACGTATGTCTGACACGACGACACAGGATTCGACAGGAAGCAAGCCAGGGGTTCTTGCCCGCAAGCTGGCGGCAACCAAAGAGGGGTCGGGAGCATTCAGCAGTTCGCTGACGCTCAAGGCGCTCCGGCGGTCGCTTGCGCGTGCAGCAGCCGAGCTGTGCGAACTGCCGCTTGCGGTTCTGGCCGCACGCCAGGTGAACCGTGCGTCGGATGAATTGCCCGAGATGCTGTCTGACAAGCATCTGTTGGTTGTTCTGGACGGCCCTGATGGCCGCCTTGGCGCTGCGACTATGGACGCCGCCCTCGTGACTGCTCTGATCCAGAAGCAGACCATTGGTCAGGTCATGGGGAAAACCCCTACAGAGCGGCATTACACACCGACCGATGCTGCGATGACGGCCGATTTCCTCGAAAGCGCCTTGAAAAAGGTGGTCGTGATGTTGGAAGGCCAATCCGACCAGGCCATCTTCTCTGGCTATCAGTTTGGCGCCCAGGTCGAGGACCTGCGCAGTCTGGCCCTGGGGCTTGAAGCCGATGATTATCGCGTTCTGACCCTGACTGTTGATCTGGCCATCGGCGCCATGCAGGGCGAATTGAACCTGATCCTGCCCGAACCCACGCCCGAGGAACTGGGCAAGGGGGGCGGCTCCGGTCCGTCCCTTGGGCGCAACCTTGGGGCCATGCGGGCCGAATTGTCCGCCGTTCTTTGCAAGATGCGGGTGCCGCTCAACGAATTTTCCGGATTGAAGACTGGCGATCTGCTGCCGCTGGATCAGGCATTCCTTTATGAAACGGATCTTCAGGCGGTGAGCGGTCAGTCGATCGCTCAAGGGCGCCTTGGGCAGTTGAATGGAGCGCGCGCGGTGCGCCTCAATCAGCCGCGCACCAAGTTGGTGAATGACATGGAAGCGGATCAAGCCGGGTTTGCAGATGGTGTCGGGGCTGACGCCATGCCTGCCGCCGCTGACGAAATGCCCACGCTTGATCTTGGTATTGCAGCCGAGGATCTGCAGGACCCCCTGGACAGCGGCATGGGCGGCGGTGGTCTCGGTTCCGGTCTGGGTGGTGATTTCGATACCGGCGGTCTGGGCGATATGAACAACCTTGGTGGTGACCTCGGCTCCGATATGGGGGGAGATCTGGGTGCGGACCTGGAGAACGATTTTGCGGCGGCCCTTGGAGGAGGGGATCTTGGCGGCAACTTCGGCGGGGATCTGGGCGGTGGCCTCGGAGGCGATTTGCCCGCGTTGCCGGACACCGGGATGGATGAGTTCAACCCGGATGATGCTGCGGCGGAAATATCCAAACTGGCTGGACTTGGCTCTGGCTGACAAGGCGATCACGGCAAGCGCAGCTGAACTGCGGCCTCCCGATCCGTTCGCAACAGGATGAGCGAAACACGAGCCCGGCATATTTAGATGCCGGGTTTTGCTATTTGGGGCCACTCCTGGCCACTTCTCGCAAATGTCAGGGGAGGGTAGGATCCGCAGTTCGCCCCTCGATGTCAGAGCAATGAAAAAGACCCCAGCCGTAGGGCTGAGGTCTTTGAGTGTTGTGAGTGATGGTCTTAAAAGTTGGGGGTGGGAAATATTCTTTGATCTGTCTCGCTTCGGCTCAGGACTTGCCCGCAGCCTCAAGCGCAGGACGCAAACCATCCAGCGCGTAGCCCGCTGCTGCAGTTTTGCCGAGGATCTCATCCGCCGACATCTCCTGCGCCTGACCCAGCGCCCAGACTACCGAAGAGCGGGTGCCCGATGCGCAATAGGCCAGCACCTGACCCTCGGCGCCTTCGTAGAGTTCACGCTGGCGCGCGACGTTTTCCGGCGTCATGGTCTGGTGGGTCAGCGGCAATTCTTCAAAGCGCAGCCCGGCAGCCTCGGCCGCTGCGCGGATTGCAGCGGCCTGATGGCTCGGCTGAACCTCGGAATCGGGGCGATTGCAGATCACCAGTTTGAAACCGGCTTCGGCGATTGCGGGAATGTCTTCGACCGAAATTTGCGGCGAGACGGCGTAGCGGGGCGTTATGTCACGAGCTTGCATGGGCAATCCTTTACGCCTTTGCGGCCATCCGGTCCAGTTGCACGCCGATCGGCGCCGAAGCCAGCATACCGGCCGACATGGCTGCAAGGAAAATCAGCCCACCCCAGCCGTTGTAGGTCAAAGACGCGAGTGCCGGCCCCGGGCACAGACCGGCCAGGCCCCAGCCCATGCCGAACAGGACCGAGCCGGTGATCAGCCGGTGATCCAGTTCCGGACGCGGAAGGGTCGGGAAATCGCCGCCCACCAGCGGTTTGCGGCCATGGGTCAGACGCCAGGCAAAGAACATCGGAATAACGGCGCCGCCCATCACGAAGGCCAGTGTTGGGTCCCAGTTGCCAAAGACATCAAGCCAGCCCTGCACCTTGGTGGCGTCGGTCATGCCGGAAATGAAAAGTCCGCCGCCAAACAGGCTGCCTGCGATAAGAGAAAGAAGAATACGCATCAGATCAGCCCCAGAACGTGACGGAAAATGGCCAGGGTCAGACCACCGGCCAGAATGTAGAAAACGGTGGCAACGATGCCGCGCAGGGACAGTCGGGAAATTCCGCATACCCCGTGGCCGGAGGTGCAGCCATTTGCGATACGGGTTCCGACGCCAACCAGAAGGCCGGCCGCAATGATCACACCAACATTGGTGGTCATATGGGTGTCGATCTCAACGTTATAGATCGGCCAGAGGATCAGCGGGGTGACGATCACGCCGACCAGAAAAGCCAGCCGTTCCCACAGGGTGTTCCAGCCGCTGCCATCGATGAGCCCGCCAAAAATACCACTGGCGCCCATGATCCGGCCATTGCCCAAAAGGTAGACGGCACCGCCGAGGCCGATAATACCGCCTCCGACGAGGCCCCAGATCCAGTCTGTTTCCATTGTTCGCGTTTCCTTGGTCTTTGCGCTGCGGATATTCGTGCTGACAGCGCGTGTTTTGAAGCTGCAGCGCCGGGCCAACAGGGGCGCGGCGCTGCAACCGGGGTTCTGGTGTTAGATCTTGTTGACCGGGATTTTCAGGAAGACATCGCCCTGATCGTCCGGCTCGGGCATCTGGCCTGCGCGCATATTGACCTGCAGCGACGGCAGGATCAGCCGGGGCATACCCAGCGTCGCGTCGCGGGCGTCGCGCATCGACACGAAGTCTTCGATGCTTTTGCCCTGACCAATGTGAATATTCAGCGCTTTCTGCTCTCCGACCGTGGTTTCCCAGGCGTATTCGTCCCGGCCCGGCGCCTTGTAGTCGTGGCCGACGAAAATGCGGGTTTCATCGGGCAGGGCCAGAATCTTCTGGATCGAGTTGAACAGCGTTTCGGACGAGCCGCCGGGGAAGTCGCAGCGTGCGGTACCGAAATCGGGCATGAACAGCGTATCGCCGACAAAGGCCGCATCGCCGATGACATAGGTCAGGCAGGCCGGTGTGTGACCGGGGGTGTGCAGCACTTCGCCGCGCAGCTGGCCGATCATGAAGGTATCACCTTCCTTGAACAGCTGATCGAACTGGCTGCCGTCGCGCTGGAATTCGGTGCCTTCGTTGAAGACCTTGCCGAAGGTATCTTGGACGATGGTGATGTTCTCGCCGATACCGATCTTTCCGCCCAGACGCTCTTGCAGATAGGGCGCGGCCGACAGGTGGTCGGCGTGCACGTGGCTTTCCAGGATCCACTCGGTTTTCAAACCTTCCGCGGTGATCCAGTCGATGATTTCATCCGCTGAGCTGGTGTCGGTCCGGCCTGCCGCATGATCGAAATCCAGAACCGAATCGATAATGGCACAGGCGCTGCCGTTGGGATCGCGGACAACATAGGAAACAGTATTGGTCGCTTCGTCGAAGAAGGCTTTGACGATAGGATTCATGATGGGGCTCTCCCTTGCGTTTCACTATACATATGTTGAAATCAGAATGTGTTTCAACCCTTCGCGTGTGGTTAACTTAGCTGTCCCGGCGGCAGGGCGGTGTTGATCTGGCTCAATCGCCTCCCGAACCGGATCCTGTAGGGGCGCAAAACATCTATCCGGGACTGCTGTTTTTGCCGGTATTTTGGCCGGTATTTTGCCTGTCTGCTGTGCAATTTGCCCGATATTGCGCCAACCTCCGCCGATGATGACTCAAATCAAGGAGTTTTGCTGTATTTCTGTTTCAAACCCCTGCCAGAATGTTCCGTACGACAGGGAGGATGAAACATGACAGACGCAGTTTTGCTGCAGAATGCGCAACATCTTGAAAAACAGATTCGCACCGCATCGGGGCCGACACGTGAACGGCTGGTGGATGAATTCTTCAGCGCGCTGACCCGGCTGCGCGCTTCGGGCTCGGCCATTCCAGGCGCCCTGCGCCGGGTCAAGGCCAAGCTGGAAGACGAAGCGGTGGAAGATCAGTTCGACAATATGCCGGTCTGAGCTGCCACCACACGGAGCGGTCATTTCAAAACTTGTAAGTAACGAAAAAGCGGATCCTTGGCAGGGTCCGCTTCAGGCGTTTTGCAGGTTCTATTACAGGGGGTCATAGAGTGCGTGCAGGGAGTGCGCGCAGGGCAGAGGTCAGGACAGGAAAATTCCGACCATGACCAGCATCAGCCCGATCACCGACAGCAGCAAAGCGCCAAGGTTCAGCGGTAGCACTGATTGCACCACGGCGCGCAGCGCCTCGTCGTCCAGTTTCTGTCGCCGCGCCTTTGCGACGCGCAGGATGCACCAGACCAGCCCCAAGAGACCGCCCACGGACAGGGCCGCGCCCACCCAGACAAGGATTTCAAACATGCCAGTCTCCTGCGGTTTGCATGCTGCTGCGGGTAGCGGATTGGCCTTGTGGATGCAAGATGCTTGCAGGCAGAGGCGGGCATCAGGGCCCCGCGCAGCGCGCAAAACATCGCCCGAAGGCACGATGGCGGGCTTTCCCGGCTTGCGGTGATCAGGCCGGACCGCTATCCCCTTTTATCGACCGCAATGACATGCCTTGCTGACGGAGCCGCACATGGATCTGACCGAAGACGAAAAGAGTGAAAACTACCGGGTGACCGCCGGGGAACTGCGCCAGTTCATCGAACGTTTCGAACGTCTGGACGCAGAAAAGAAGGACATCGCCGAACAGCAGAAAGAGGTGATGGCCGAAGCCAAGGCGCGCGGCTATGACACCAAGGTCATGCGCAAAGTTATCGCCCTGCGCAAGCGGGACAAGGACGACATCGCCGAAGAAGAGGCGGTGCTGGACATGTATAAAGAAGCGCTTGGCATGTAACTGCCCGCCGCTTTGCCGATTGAATTCTACCGCGCATCTCCTTTGGATGCGCGGTTTTTCTTTGGCCCCTGGTATCAGCGCCGCAGGGCGCTGCACGGAAGCCGCCCGCAATGCAAATCGCTTCAGGTATGAAATTTTAAGCTTGAAATACTTTGCGCGCTGGCGGATATTGCCAGCAGCACTGCAAACAGAACCGAATTGAGGAGACAGGCAATGCCCGCAATCAATGTGCACCCCGAAGGCTGGAAGCCGGCCAAGGGCTATGCCAATGGCATGGTCGCCGAGGGCAAACTGCTGTTCGTCGGCGGGCAGATCGGCTGGACCGCAGATCAGGTCTTTGAGGCAAAAGACTTTATCGGTCAGATGAGCCAGGCGCTGCGCAATATCCTCGATGTGGTCGAGACCGCGGGCGGCGCGGCCAGCGATATCACCCGGCTGACATGGTATGTCACCGACAAGGCGGAATATATGGCGCATCAGGCCGAAGTGGGCAAAGCCTACCGTGACGTGATGGGCTATCACTTCCCAGCCATGACGATGGTTGTGGTCTCGGCGCTGGTCGAGGATGAAGCTAAGGTCGAGATCGAAGCCACCGCGGTTCTTTCGAACTGATCTGTCTGCCGGGCCAGATGCCTTTGGTTTTTGGCCCGCCGACACACAATTTGGTGAATTTGGTTGGAAATTCCCCTAGGATACCCCAGATCTGTCCCCGACAGATGAGGGGAGTCACAGATGCGGATCAATGCCGATTTTTCACAGCGTGTCGCGGTTCACTTTGACGATATTCCCTGGGTGCAAAGCCCGGCCGCCGGGGTCGAGCGGAAGATGCTTGACCGGATCGGCGAGGAAGTTGCCCGCGCCACGACCATCGTGCGCTTTGCGCCGGGCTCGTCCTTTTCCGCGCATACTCATGACGGCGGCGAGGAATACCTCGTGCTGGACGGCGTATTTCAGGACGAAACGGGGGACTTCCCTGTTGGTTCCTACGTGCGCAACCCGCCCACGTCCCGCCACGCGCCAGCGGCCGCAGATGGCGCGATGATCCTGGTGAAACTGCACCAGTTCGATCCCGAAGACCGCCAGACTGTTCATATTGACACTGCTGAGGCCCAGGATCCGCATCTGCCGCTTTACTCCGATCCGCACGAGGATGTGTGTTTGGTGAACTGGGCCCCGGGGCTGGAAGTCTCCTTCACGGCCGAGGGCGGCGCCGAGCTGTTTGTGCTGGAAGGAAGCTATCAGGATGGGGATGAAACCTTTGGCCGCTGGGACTGGCTGCGCCTGCCGCCGGGCGGGCAAATGGATGCCAAAGCGGGTCCAGATGGAGCGCGTGTCTGGATCAAATCGGGGCATCTGACCGAGATGGTGAAAAACTAAGCAAGCGTCTTTCGTAATATAAATCAATAGCATGTCGGCCATTCCTCAGAATTGGCCGATATTTTTTGGTTCATCAAAAATTTTACCAGTTGATAAAAAAACAAACTGTGGCACTCTGACTTGCAGAAAAATAACAGTCAGGGAGACACCCAATGGCGAGTAGCCATCAGGCATCCGGGATCCAGGCTGGACGTTTGTCCGCCCCAGAGATCGCCGAGAATTTCGGGGATCTGCATGCCCCCTATGATCAGCACGAAGCCGCCGTTGCTGCGGATCGTTGCTATTTCTGCTATGACGCGCCCTGCATGACGGCCTGTCCGACCTCGATCGATATTCCGCAGTTCATTCGCGAAATTCAGGCTGGGCATCCGACGTCAGCGGCCAAGACCATTCTGGATCAGAACATCCTTGGCGGCATGTGCGCCCGCGTTTGCCCGACCGAGACCCTGTGCGAAGAGGTCTGCGTGCGCGAAACTGCCGAAGGTAAGCCGGTCGAGATCGGCCGCCTGCAGCGCTATGCCACCGATACGCTGATGGCCAAGGGTGAGCATCCCTTCACCCGTGCCGAGGCGACGGGCAAGCGGGTTGCGGTTGTCGGCGCTGGTCCTGCGGGCCTGTCGGCCGCGCACCGTCTGGCGATGCTCGGGCACGACGTCACCGTCTATGACAGCAAGGACAAGGCCGGCGGTTTGAACGAATTCGGTATTGCCGCCTACAAGTCCACCAATGATTTCGCCGCACGCGAAGTCGATTGGCTGCTGCAGATCGGCGGTATTTCAATGGAATACGGCAAGAAGCTCGGGTCCGAACTGTCGCTTGAGGCGCTGAAGGGCGACTTTGACGCGGTGTTCCTGTCTATCGGTCTGGGCGGCGTCAACGCGCTGCGCAGTGAGGGCGAAGACAAGGACGGCGTGCGCGATGCAGTGGACTTCATCGCCGATCTGCGTCAGGCTGACGATCTGACCACGCTGCCCGTCGGGCGTAATGTCGTGGTCATTGGTGGCGGCATGACGGCGGTCGATGCCGCTGTGCAGTCGAAACTTCTGGGCGCCGAAAACGTCACCATCGCCTATCGCCGTGGCCGCGATGCCATGGGCGCCAGCCGGTTCGAACAGGATCTGGCGGCCTCCAAGGGCGTCAAGCTGATGTTCAACGTGATGCCAAAGGCGATCCATGGCAACGGTGCCGCTGCCGAGATTGAGCTGGAATACACAGAGGTCAAGGATGGCCGCGTAACCGGCACTGGTGAGACCCTGCGCCTGGCAGCGGATCAGGTCTACAAGGCGATCGGTCAGACCCTTGAGGGACAGCCCGACGGGCTGGAAATCGACGGTGGCAAGATCAAGGTCTCGGAAACCGGGCGCACCTCGGTAGCCGGTGTCTGGGCTGGGGGCGACTGTGCCTCGGGTGGCGAAGACCTGACCGTGACCGCCGTGGCCGAGGGCCGCGACGCCGCAATGGACATTCATTCCAGCCTGATGGGCTAAGCCAGCCCGCTGTCCCTGAAACAGGGACAGCAGGCGAGCATGAAAAGGAACAGATAAATGGCTGATCTGACAACTGAATTTCTGGGGATTCAATCTCCGAACCCGTTCTGGCTGGCCTCGGCGCCGCCGACCGACAAGGAATACAACGTCCGCCGCGCCTTTGAGGCTGGCTGGGGCGGTGTGGTCTGGAAAACCCTCGGCTCTGAAGGCCCGCCAGTGGTCAACGTCAACGGGCCGCGTTACGGCGCGATCTGGGGCGCGGACCGGCGTCTGCTGGGTCTCAACAATATCGAGCTGATCACCGACCGCAGCCTTGAGACCAACCTTGAGGAAATCACCCGCGTCAAGAAGGATTACCCGGACCGCGCGGTGATCGTCTCCATCATGGTGCCTTGCGAGGAAGAAGCCTGGAAGGCGATCCTGCCCAAGGTGGAAGCCACCGGCGCGGACGGGATCGAGCTGAACTTCGGCTGCCCGCACGGCATGGCCGAACGTGGCATGGGCTCTGCCGTGGGGCAGGTGCCGGAATACATCCAGATGGTCACGGAATGGTGTAAGAAATACTATTCCAAGCCGGTGATCGTGAAGCTGACGCCGAACATCACCGATGTGCGCTTCCCGGCCCGCGCGGCCAAGGCGGGCGGCGGCGATGCGGTGAGCCTGATCAACACCATCAACTCCATCGTCTCGGTTGACCTCGACAACATGGCGCCCGAGCCGACCATCGGCGGCAAGGGCACCCACGGTGGCTATTGCGGCCCGGCGGTAAAGCCGATTGCCATGAACATGGTTGCGGAAATCGCCCGTGATCCGCAGACACATGGCCTGCCAATCTCGGCCATCGGTGGCGTCACCACCTGGAAAGATGCGGCTGAATTCATGGCGCTTGGCGCGGGCAACGTTCAGGTCTGCACCGCGGCGATGACCTATGGCTTCAACGTGGTGAAAGAGATGATCTCGGGCCTGTCCACCTGGATGGACGAAAAGGGCTACACCTCGACCCAGGACTTCATCGGCATGGCGGTTCCGAACGTGACCGACTGGCAGTATCTGGATCTGAACTATGTCGCCAAAGCGAAGATCAGCCAGGATGACTGCATCAAATGCGGTCGCTGCTTTGCCGCCTGCGAAGACACCTCGCACCAGGCCATCGAGATGAGCGAAGACCGCACATTCACTGTGAAAGATGACGAATGCGTCGCCTGTAACTTGTGTGTCAACGTCTGCCCGGTCGAAGGCTGTATCACCATGGAAGAGGTGCCCGCCGGTCAGGTCGATCTGCGCACGGGCAAGGTGGTGTCGGATCAATACGCCAACTGGACGACGCATCCGAACAACCCCTCGGCCACGGCTGCTGAGTGAGCTTTCGCCCTTAACAATCTGATAACAAATAAAGAGGGGCGCCCGGTGCGGGCGCCCCTTTTGCTCTTTCGGGTGGTGCGACGTGGTTTAACCCGTTGGCGTCAGCATGCGTCGATAGAAGGTATCCAGAAAAGCAGGTGCTGCCTCGAACGGATCTTCTTCTCCCATCAGGGTCCGGACCTGAACGTCGAAATCCGCATAGTGCTGGGTCAGCGACCAGATCGAAAAAATCAAATGTTTGGGGTGGCTGGGCTGCAGTTTTCCCGCGTCCATCCAGCCTTGGATCACGGCGGCTTTTTCCTCGACCAACTGTTTCAGATCGGTCGAGAGCGCCTCCAGCATCCGCGGCGCGCCTTGCACGATTTCGTTGGCAAACAGGCGGCTTTCGCGGGGGAAGTCCTGGCTCATCTGCAATTTGCGCTGCACATAGGCCAGCATTTCCTCCAGCGGTTCACCCTCGGGATCCAGTTCCCGCAAGGGATCCAGCCAGGTATCCAGAAGTTCCGAGAGCAGCGCGGTGAAAATCGCCTCTTTCGACGGGAAATAGTACAGCAGATTTGGCTTCGACAGCCCGGCCTCACCCGCGATCTGATCTACGGTGGCGCCGCGGAAACCATGGGTGGAAAACACCTCAAGCGCGGCGTCCAGGATGGCGGCGCGATTCTTTTTCTGAATGCGGGTTGGGGATCTGTCCTTGGGCATTGGCGGGTTTTTCGTCCTTGGGTGTCCGGGAGTCGGAAAAACGCCTCTATTTCACACATTTCACCTGTAAACCAAGTGTTTTCCCAGTCCTTGTGACGCAATTTCTTGACTGACTGCGCCCTCATGTTAGCTTGAGTTTGACCAGTTGGTCAAATCCGGTCCGAAAAGACTTTGACCAACGCTTCAAAGCCACCAAAATGGCGCCAAGCCAAAAATAGCCCGCAAAACAGACGGGACCAACAGGAAGGAAGCTGCGATGACGTCGCTTGGACAGAATCTGAAGATCAATGGCGATCGGCTGTGGGACAGTCTGATGGAGATGGCCAAGATCGGCCCCGGCGTTGCGGGCGGCAACAACCGTCAGACCCTGACCGATGAAGATGCCGAAGGGCGCGCCCTGTTCCAGAAATGGTGCGAGGATGCCGGGTGTACGATGGGGCTCGATCAGATGGGCAATATGTTTGCCCGCCGCGAAGGCACCGATCCCGATGCGCTGCCGGTCTATGTGGGTTCGCACCTTGATACCCAGCCGACGGGCGGCAAATACGACGGCGTGCTTGGTGTCCTGGGCGGCCTCGAATTAATCCGCTCGCTCAACGATATGAATATCAAGACAAAACACCCCATTGTGGTGACCAATTTCACCAATGAGGAAGGCACCCGTTACGCCCCGGCGATGCTGTCGTCCGGGGTTTTTGCCGGCATCCATACACAGGACTGGGCCTATGACCGCGAAGACGCGGAAGGCAAGAAATTCGGCGATGAGCTGAAGCGGATCGGCTGGCGCGGCGACGAAGAAGTTGGTGCCCGCAAGATGCACGCCTTCTTTGAACTGCATATCGAACAGGGCCCGATCCTTGAGGCCGAAGGCAAGGATATTGGCGTTGTCACCCATGGGCAGGGGCTGAGCTGGACGCAGGTGACGATCACCGGCAAGGATGCGCACACCGGGTCGACCCCGATGCCGATGCGCCGCAATGCCGGCCTTGCCATGGCGCGGGTGCTGGATGCGGTGGACGAAATCGCATGGTCCCATGCGCCGCATGCGGTCGGCGCGGCGGGTCATATCGATGTCTTCCCCAATTCGCGTAACGTGATCCCCGGCAAGGTGGTCTTCACCGTCGATTTCCGCAGCCCCGAGCTGGAGGTGATCGAGGATATGGAACTGCGCCTGCGGGAGCAGGGACAGGAAATCGCCGATGCCATGGGCGTGCAGATCGAGTTCGAGAAGGTCGGCGGCTTTGATCCGGTGAAATTCGATGAAGCCTGCGTGACCGCAGTGCGCAGCGCCGCCGAGCGGCTGGGATATTCCCACCTCGACATTATCTCGGGCGCCGGCCATGATGCCTGCTGGATCAACCGCGTGGCACCGACCGCAATGGTCATGTGCCCCTGTGTCGACGGGCTAAGCCACAATGAAGCCGAAGAGATCAGCAAGGACTGGGCCGAAGCAGGGGCAAACGTCCTGTTCCACGCCGTGGTCGAAACTGCTGAGATCGTGGAATAATCCGGTGACCCTCAAGCCCATGTTCCGGACCCCGCTATTGCGGCGGATGGTCCTACGGTGATCGGCGCCGACCTCTCCATCCCCGATCGGATCAAACATCTGATCGAGACGGAGGTCGCCGAATTCCCGATCACCAGTAACGTGGGCTTTGAAACCCTTGCCGCCTTTCGCAGCGCGCTGTGCGAGCCGGAAGAGGTCACCGTCAATTTTTCCGGCGGCCTGACGCAGGACTGTTGGGCCGTCACCCAGCCGAATGGCGACTACCGGGTGATATATCTGCCGCTAGCGGGCTACTTCTCGCTTTGCGTTGAATCTGTTTTCGGCCCGCTCGCCATCGGCGTACACGGACATGCAATCGGTTGTTTCAGTTCAGTCTGAAACGGATCGAACATATAAATAACAGGGAGTTAGAAACCATGAGTAAAGTCATCAAGAACGGGACCATCGTCACGGCTGACCTCACCTACAAGGCCGACGTGCTGATCGAAAACGGTGTGATCACCGAAATCGGCCCCGATCTGAAGGGTGACGAGCAGTTGGACGCGACCGGCTGTTACGTGATGCCGGGCGGGATCGACCCGCACACCCATCTGGAAATGCCTTTCATGGGGACCTATTCCTCGGACGATTTCGAAAGCGGCACCCGCGCAGGTCTGGCGGGCGGCACCACCATGGTTGTCGACTTTGCCCTGCCGAACCCGGGCGAAAGTCTGCTGGATGCGTTGAAACGCTGGGACAACAAATCGACCCGCGCCAACTGCGACTATTCCTTCCACATGGCCGTGACATGGTGGGGCGAGCAGGTCTTTGACGAGATGAAGACCGTGATCGAAACCCGCGGCATCAACACCTTCAAGCATTTCATGGCCTATAAAGGCGCGCTGATGGTGAACGATGATGAGCTGTACTCCTCGTTCCAGCGCCTGTCGGAACTGGGCGGTATCGCCATGGTGCACGCTGAAAACGGCGATGTGGTGGCCGAGCTGAGCGCCAAACTGCTGGCCGAGGGCAACAACGGCCCCGAGGGGCACGCTTATTCCCGCCCGCCGCAAGTCGAGGGCGAGGCCACCAACCGTGCCATCATGATCGCCGATATGGCCGGTGTGCCGCTTTACGTGGTGCATACCTCCTGCGAGGACAGCCACGAGGCCATCCGCCGCGCCCGCATGCAGGGCAAACGCGTCTGGGGTGAGCCGCTGATCCAGCACCTGACGCTGGATGAAAGCGAGTATTTCAACCAGGACTGGGATCACGCCGCCCGCCGGGTGATGTCGCCGCCGTTCCGCAACAAAAAGCATCAGGACAGCCTCTGGGCGGGCCTTCAGTCCGGCTCGCTGTCGGTGGTGGCCACCGACCACTGCGCCTTCTCGACCGAGCAGAAACGCTATGGCGTTGGCGATTTCACCAAGATCCCGAATGGCACCGGCGGCCTTGAAGACCGTATGCCGATGCTGTGGACCCATGGTGTTGAAACCGGCCGCCTGACGCCGAATGAATTCGTGGCCGTCACCTCGACCAACATCGCCAAGATCCTGAATTGCTATCCGAAAAAAGGTGCGGTTCTGGTGGGCGCCGATGCCGATCTGGTGGTTCTGGACCCGAACAAGACCAAGACCATCAGCGCCGAGACACAGCAGTCCTCCATTGACTACAACGTCTTCGAAGGCAAGGAGGTCAAAGGCCTGCCGCGCTTTACCCTGACGCGCGGCCATGTCGCCGTCTACGACGGGGAAATCCGCACGCAGGAAGGCCACGGCAAATTCGTCGAACGTGAGGCCAACACCACCGTCAACAAGGCGCTGTCGACCTGGAAAGAGCTGTCCGCGCCGCGTCCGGTGGAACGGTCCGGTATTCCGGCAACCGGCGTGTAATTGGTATCAAACAGGAGACGGGCCTCAGCACATGGTGGCCCGGCCTCCCGTCCTATTAAGGCAACGACATGAACAACGAAACGACTACCCAGGCCGGATCCCCCCAGGCCGTCGTCGAAGCGCGCAACCTGGACCTGGTGTTTGAAACCAACGACGGGCCGGTGCAGGCGCTGAAGGATGTAAACCTCACCATCAACAAGGGAGATTTCGTCAGCTTCATCGGCCCCTCGGGCTGCGGCAAGACCACCTTTCTGCGGGTGATGGCGGCGCTGGAACACCCGACCGGCGGCAGCATCACGGTTAACGGCATGACCCCGGATGAGGCGCGCCAGAAACGCGCCTATGGCTATGTGTTTCAGGCGGCGGGTCTTTATCCCTGGCGCACCATCGCCAAGAACATCAAGCTGCCGCTTGAGATCATGGGATACTCCAGGGAAGAGCAGGACAAGCGCGTCGCGCAGGTCCTTGAACTAGTGGAACTTTCCGGTTTTGGCGGCAAATACCCCTGGCAATTGTCCGGCGGGATGCAGCAGCGGGCCAGTATCGCCCGCGCGCTGGCCTTTGATGCCGATATCCTGTTGATGGACGAACCCTTTGGCGCGCTCGATGAGATCGTGCGCGACCACCTCAACGAGCAGCTGCTGAAGCTTTGGGCGCGCACGGATAAGACTATCGGTTTTGTCACCCACTCGATCCCCGAGGCCGTGTACCTGTCGACCAAGATTGTCGTTATGTCGCCGCGCCCGGGCCGGATCACCGATGTGATCGAAAGCACCCTGCCAAAGGAACGGCCGCTCGACATCCGCGACAGTCAGGAGTTCATCGACATCGCGCACCGGGTGCGTGAAGGTCTGCGCGCGGGGCATTCCGATGACGCATAACCCCACGTTGAACCCGAATGGGGAGGGCTGGGCATGAAAAGCTTTTTTGCCGTTCTCACCGTTGTCGCTGCCATCATCGCCTTCTGGTATTCCGCCTGCGTTCCGATGAATATCAAAGGTGTTCTGGATCAGGCAGAACGGGCAGGGGCCGAAATCACCCCGGCGACTGCCAAGGAACGCCGCGATATGGGGACCTTTGGGCTGGTGGCGAAGAACACATTTGCCATTGGAGACACCTGGGCGCAGGACCGCCCGCGCCTGCCCGCGCCACATCAGGTCGCGGTGGAACTGTGGAAAACCACGGTGCAGAAAAAGGTCACCTCAAAACGCAGCCTGATCTATCACGGGCAGGTGACGCTCTCCGCGACGCTTCTGGGTTTTGCCATCGGCACGGGCCTGGGGATCCTTCTCGCCGTGGGTATCGTGCATTCCAAGGTGATGGATATGTCGGTGATGCCCTGGGCTATCGTTAGCCAGACCATTCCGATCATCGCTCTGGCACCAATGATTATCGTGGTGCTTTATTCCATAGGGGTGCAGGGGATCTTGCCAAAAGCGATCATCTCGGCCTATCTCAGTTTCTTCCCGGTCGTTGTTGGTATGGTAAAGGGCCTGCGCAGCCCCGATAGCATGCAACTCGACCTGTTGAAGACCTATAGCGCGAGCACATCGCAGGGCTTCTGGAAGCTCCGGTTGCCGTCCTCGCTGCCGTATCTCTTCGCTTCGCTCAAGATCGGCATCGCGGCCTCGCTGGTGGGTGCCATCGTCGGGGAACTGCCGACTGGCGCGGTTGCGGGCCTTGGCGCTCGGCTTCTGGCGGGCAGCTACTATGGGCAGACGGTGCAGATCTGGTCGGCGCTGTTCGCAGCGGCCATTCTTGCGGCGCTTCTGGTGGCGCTTCTGGGTCTGATCGAACGGGTTGTTCTTAAACGCATGGGGATGAGCGCATGATCGAAGTTGTTTTTGCTGCTCTGGTCTGGATTGCGGGCTGGTGGATCAACAGCCGTTTGGCCAATAGTCCCGCGGCCAAGACGCAAGCTGTGAAGCTGGCCGTTCCGCTGATCTTTGGCGTGACCGTGCTGATCGTCTGGGAACTGCTTGTGCGGGGGCTTGAGGTCTCCATGGTGATCCTGCCTGCGCCTTCGCTGATCGCGGCGCGTTTTGCCACCTCGATCCCGATCCTGTGGCAGGATTTCTCCCAGACCTTCATCAAGGGGGCTTTGTCCGGCTACATCATGGGCTGCGTGGCTGCGCTGCTGATGGCGGTGGCTGTGGATCGCAGCGACTTCCTGCGCCGGGGGCTGCTGCCCGTGGGTAACTTTGTCGCGGCCCTGCCGATTGTTGGTACCGCGCCCATTCTGGTGATGTGGTTCGGCTTTGACTGGCAGTCCAAGGCGGCGGTTGTCGTGGTGATGGTTTTCTTCCCGATGCTGGTGAACACGGTTGCCGGTCTTCGGGAAACCTCGGCCATGCAGCGCGACCTGATGCAAACCTACGCGGCGAGCTATTGGCAGAGCTTTTTCAAGCTGCGCCTGCCGGCCGCGCTGCCCTTCATCTTCAACGGGCTGAAGATTTCCACGACGCTGGCGCTGGTTGGCGCAATCGTTGCGGAGTTCTTTGGCTCGCCCACCGTGGGCATGGGCTTCCGGATTTCCACCAGCGTCGGCCAGCTGGCGCTGGATATGGTATGGGCCGAAATCCTGGTGGCCGCGCTGGCCGGGTCCGCCTTTTACGGCGTGATCGCACTGGTCGAGAAAACACTGACCTTCTGGCACCCTTCGCAGCGGGGCTGAAGATCCATCCACCACCCGGAATACGTCTTCGGGTGGTGGCAAAAACGGCGCTGCGGCCCATGGTTGAACGGTGAAAATGCCGCGCATAACATGGGCGCAGCGCGCTGCTTAATACTTGCGCGCGGGCAGCGATGCCCAAGTTTGATATAGTAAAAAAACTTTGAACAAATGGTCAAATTCGCGCAAGCTCTATCCATAACAACAGGGAGAACCTACCAATGAAACACATTCTGACAGCCGCCGCGCTGGCGCTTGGCGCAGCCGGAGCCGCGCAGGCAGCCGACGACGTTAAGCTGCAGTTGAAATGGGTGACACAGGCACAGTTCGCTGGCTATTACGTGGCGCTCGACAAAGGGTTTTACGAAGAAGAAGACCTGAACGTCACCATCCTGCCTGGCGGCCCGGACATCGCTCCGACGCAGGTGATCGCAGGTGGCGGCGCTGACGTGACCGTCGAATGGATGCCTGCCGCGCTGGCAGCCCGCGAAAAGGGC
The DNA here is from genome assembly GCF_041008775.1 of Pseudophaeobacter sp. C1-32P7. Classification (NCBI taxonomy): domain Bacteria; kingdom Pseudomonadati; phylum Pseudomonadota; class Alphaproteobacteria; order Rhodobacterales; family Roseobacteraceae; genus Pseudophaeobacter; species Pseudophaeobacter sp. C1-32P7. Next base: position 106,489 of record NZ_JAXGFR010000008.1, read on the forward strand.
CTGCCGCTGGTCAATATCGCACAGCCGTTCAAATCCTCGGGCATGATGCTGACCTGCTGGAAAGACACCGGCATTTCTGAGCCTGCGGACCTGGCCAATCGGACCCTGGGCGTGTGGTTCTTCGGCAATGAGTTCCCCTTCATGAGCTGGATGAGCAAGCTGGGCATTTCCACCGAAGGCAAGGGCGAGATGGGCGTCGAAGTGCTGAAGCAAGGTTTCAACGTGGACCCGCTGCTGCAGCGTCAGGCCGACTGCATCTCGACCATGACCTATAACGAATACTGGCAGGTCATTGACGCAGGCGTCTCCCCGGATGAGCTGGTGACCTTCAAGTACGAAGATCAGGGCGTCGCGACGCTGGAAGACGGTCTTTATGTGCTTGAGGAAAACCTCAGCGACGAAGCCTTCACCGACAAGATGGAGCGTTTCGTGCGCGCCTCGATGAAAGGCTGGAAATACGCCGAGTCGAACCCGGATGAAGCGGCTGAGATCGTTCTGGACAACGACGCCTCGGGCGCACAGACCGAAATGCACCAAAAGCCCATGATGAGCGAAGTTGCCAAGCTGACCGCAGGCAGCAACGGCGCGCTGGATGTGGCCGACTATGAGCGTACGGTTGAAACCCTGCTGACAGGCGGTTCTGCCCCGGTGATCACCAAGACGCCTGAAGGCGCCTGGACCCATGCCATCACCGATGCAGCCCTGAAATAAGGCTTTTCGGGCACGTCCCGGACAAAAACTGACCCGCCGCTGCGCTCTGCAGTGGCGGGTTTTTTCATGCCTGTGTGGGTGAAGCCTGGGCTGGCGCCTCAGGATTGTTCCAGGAACCCGCCGTAAAGACCCTGTTTAAAAACCAGCCCTTTGCCCGCCTGCCTGGTGAAGCCGGTCACCTGGCCGAGGATGATCGTGTGATCGCCCGCGTGATGGGCGCTGTGGGCGGCGCAGTCAAACCGCGCAATCACTCCATCAAGGTGTGGTGTCCCATCCTCGGCGGCCTGCCAGTCGACCGGGGCGAAATCATCGCCGCTGCGTGCGAAATGGATCGCCAGATCCAGTTGGTCCTGCGCCATCACATGAATGGAAAATCGCTGCGCCGAAACAAAGGCATCGTGCCGCAGGGAACTGCGCGCCGGGCACCAGAGCAGAAGGGGCGGATCCATCGACACCGAGGTGAAACTGTTGGCGGTGATCGCCAGCGGCCCGTTTTCCGTCAAGGTGGTGATCACGGTGACGCCAGTCGCGAAACATCCCAGTGCGTCGCGATAGGCCCGGAGGGTCTCCGGGCCGGGGGTGATTGTGGTTTCCGGCATGTCGCGCGCCTTCTGTCAGGTCTTGCTCCCGACCTGCCATGCGTCGCCCTGTTTGTCCACAGGGTTCAGGTCCTGCAAAAGGCGACCGTGCTGGCGTGTCTGCGCGATCACATCTCCCAGCGTGGTAAACCCGCGCGCCTCCAGCATCGGCAGCATCCGGCACAGGACCTCGGCCGTGGCGCGGGCATCGCCAAGCGCGGTATGCCGCAGTGCCGTGGGGATGGTCACATCCAGCCTCTCACAGAGTGCATCCAGCGTATGCGGCACCGAGGCGCCGAACAGGACCGCGCTCAGCAGCACCGTATCCAGCACCGGGTGATCCCATGTCAGGCCACTTTCCTTGGCGGCGCAGCGCAGGAATGCCATGTCAAAGGGCGCATTATGCGCGACGATTACCGCGTCCGTCGCGAAATGATGGAAGGTGGCAGAAACGCTTGTGATGTCGGGGGCGTCTTTCACCATGGCATCGGTGACACCGTGCACCCGGGTGGAGGCCGCCGGGATCGGCGCGCCGGGATTGACCAGCAGGTCCAGAGTTTCACCTTCGACGATGCGGCCGCGCAGAACCCGCAGCGCACCCAACTGCACAACGTGGTCCTTATGCGGCAGCAGACCGGTGGTTTCGGTGTCAAACACGGCAAAGGACAGATCGGAAAGGGGCCTGTCCTCGATCCTGCGCGTCGCGGGATTGAGCAGGGCAAAGTCATAGATCAGCGGGCGGGCGGCCTCGGGTGGGATTTCCGCCTCGGCGCTGTCCAAGATCACTACGTAACCGTGCGAATCCCCGAGCGGTTTCAGCTGCACGCCATAGGTCTGGCGCCCATCGGTGCCGGTGATACGGGCGCTGACCTCCTTGCCGGTGCGGATCATCTTCTTATGGGCGGCCTCCAGCAGGTCGCGTTCGAGGTAGTCACCCAGCGAGGCGCCTAGGCGGGCAGGGGCGATCTGGGACAGAACCGCCGCGGCCTGCGCGTCATATAGAACGATCCGGTGATCGGGCGCCGCCATCACGGTAGCAACGGGAACCTCGGAGAGTAGCGTTGTCAGCCGGGCCTTTTCCGCTTCCAGCCGCGCGGTTTCGCGGGCGATAGCCTCGGCGGTGGAGAGGGTCGCGGCGCCCAGCTGACCAGCCAGATCCGAGGCCGCCGGGGCCAAATCGCCAAGGTAGCGCGCCGTGTTCTGATCCAGCGCGGAAGTGACGCCACCATGGGCCCGTGCGCGCAGATGCGCGGCCAGCCGTTCGATCGGCTTGGCGACGTTTTCATCAAACAGAAGCCAGATCCCGGCGCAAATCCCAAGGATGGCAAAGAGGCTGAGCGCGCCGGAAAACACGAAGGCATCCAAAAGCTCTGGCGCGGCGGCCCGGGTATAACCGATCCACAGGGCGACCACGACGGCGGCGATTGCGGCAAGCGCGATCAGGCAGAAAAACAGGAAGATCCGCAGTCTGAGGCTCAGCCGTGTCAGCATCAGACCGCTCCGCAGAATGTGGTCAGAAGGCCGTCGTCTTCGGGCGGGGTGATCCAGTCGACCGTCGCATCATTCGTCCCAAAGGCGCCGCCCGAGGCCACCACGGCGCGGCGCCAGCCGGTGCAGTCCAGCCGCGCGGTCAGGGTGCTGACAGGGGACCAGCGGCCAAAGAAATAGACCTCTGCCAGATATTGCCCGGGCAGCTCGGCATGGCTTTTCGCGCTGGCCACATCAACCGCGGCGAACCGTTCGGTATAGGGCACGAGATAGGTCCAGGGCCGGTAAAGGCTGCGGTTCTGACCGGTTTCAGCCACCACGACCCCATCGGGCAGGGACGCGCGGGTGCGATCGTACCAGCCGTATTCCGAAGCAATCGTAACGCCGATCATTGCCAGGGCAGCGGCCACAGGCGCCAGCCATTTTGGCAGTCGTCCGCCGCTGATCCGTCCCGCCAGCATGACGACGCCTGCGACGGCAATACCGGCAAAGATCACCGCGATCAATTCCAGAAACATCCGTGTTCCTCCCTCGTTGCTGGCCTCAGCCCAGCATCCCCTTGCCGTGTCCCAGCGCCGATTGCATGGTCTTTACCACAACAAAGGCATCGCGCAGATGACTTCGCTCAAAATCCGACAGATCGGAGGGCGCCAGGAAGTTGTCGGGCGCTGTACCGCTGCGAATCTGGTCCGCCTGATGGGTCAGCCGGGTTTCGGCAATCAGATCATAGGCATCCAGCAGATCCCGCGCGCCGGAAGGGCTAAGAACCGAGGTCAGCGCCGCCGCCTCCAGCCGGGCACGGGTGTTGACCGGGGTGAGCCGCGCCTGCAAGGCATAGATCCGCCCCAGATCGACCACTGGCACCACGCCGTTGTGTTTCAGATCCAGCGTATTGCGATGCTCACCCGAGCGGATAGTGGCAATCCCGCGCAAGAGACCAAGCGGCGGCGTGTGTTTCAGCGAATTCGAAATCATATGGGCGGTAAAGATGGAGTTGGCACTGGCCGCCTGTAGCACTTCCTCTTGCAGCCCGTTGAACAGATCACGGTTGCCGCCGATGGGCCGCAGGTCAAACATCACCGAAGCCAGCATCTGCGCCATGGGATCGGGGGTCTTGATCCAGCCGTCAAAATACTGCCGCCATATGCGCAGGGGCTGACGCCAGCGCGGGGTGGTCGCCATCATGTCGCCGGGGCAATAGACATAGCCGCAGGTATTGAGCCCGTCGCAGACGAAACGCGCCAGCGCCTCGAAATAGGGGGCGTCATCCTCTTGCATGGCATCATCGATCATCAGGCAGTTGTCCTGATCGGATACGCCGGTCTGTTCCTGCCGCCCCTGCGACCCGCAGGCCAGCCACAGGTAAGGCACGGGCGGCGGTCCAAGGCGCTCTTCGGCCAGTTTCAGGAGGCGCCGGGTGGCGGCATCGGCGATATCGGTGATCAGGCGGGTGACCACCTCGTGCCGGTTGCCACCTGCCACCAGCTGCATCAGCAGGGCCGGAATGCGGGCGGTGACCCTGGCCATCGCAGCGGCATCCGGGGCGCTGGCGATTTCGGCAATCATCTCGGCCGAGCTCATCGCCTGAAGGCGCGTCAGGTCGGTCTGGGTGACGATCCCCGACAGCTTGCCCGTATCCACCACGGGAACATGGCCGATCCGATGCTCCATCATCGCGTGCAGCACATCGGATGCGATGGCTGAGGAAGGCAGCGTCAGTGGATCGCGCGTCATGATCCACGCAACGGGGGTGGAGATGGGCAGGCCCTCTGCCAGAACCTTTTCGGTCAGGTCGCGGTTGGTGAGAATGCCTTCCAGCGTGTCTCCATCGGTCACGCAGACTGAAGAGATATGATGCTCCCGCATCAGTTGCGCGGCGCTTTGACAGGTGAGGCCGCTGGAGCAGGTGATCGGCTGAGTGGCCATGAAATCAGCAACCCGGCGGGTGGCTAGGCTGATTTGCGCAGGTCCGCCCGGGCGGCGGCGGTCGAAAAAGCGCGCGACCTTGGGTTCGGCCTGCATCAGCGCATCGAAATCGGCGCGCGGCAGGAGCAAAAGCGCGCTCTCGGCGTTGGCAGAGGCGGTGGTAACAGCGATGCCGTCCCGGGTGAGACCACGCTCGCCAAAGGAATTGCGTGGCCCAAGGATGGAGACGGCCATACCGTTCTCGTCAAAGACTTCCACCTCGCCGTGATGCACGAGGTAGAGACCCTGCATTGGCGCACCAAGGGCATAGATCTCTTCGCCTGCATTGGCGTGGATCACCTCGAACTTCGGCGCAAGCTGCGCAAGGCGCGCGGCATCTAGGCTGTCATAGGGGTGCACCGTCTTCAGGAACTGGATCAGACCGTCTGGGGAAAGGGGCATGTCAAAAGCCTGTTGGATAAGCCGGGATAAAAGTCATCCTGCCCGAGTGTGCCCGGACAGGATGGTGAGGAAAAGAGGGCGGGCCAGAATACCGAGGGAGGCGGCCCGCCCGGGGAGGAAACCCTCGATCAGTGGTCCTGGGCAGCACCTGCACCGCGCGGGATGCGGACGCTTTCCACCAGCTCTTCGATCTCGGCCGGGATGGCGTCGGTCGATTTGGACACGAAATAGGCCACCGCAAAGTTCACCATCGCGCCAACCGCACCAAAGGAGGTGGATTTGATGGTGCCCAGCAGCGGATCTGCATCCGTGAAGCTGTTGGTGCCAGGGATGAAGAACCAGCCCTTATGCAGGAAGATATAGATCAGCGTGACCAGCAGACCTGCGATCATGCCTGCAACCGCGCCTTTGTTGTTCACCTTGGTGAAGATGCCCATCATCAGCGCCGGGAAGATCGAGGCCGCCGCCAGACCAAAGGCCAGCGCCACGGTCTGCGCTGCAAAGCCCGGAGGGTTGAGGCCCAGATAGGTGGCCACCGCGATGGCAACGGCCATGGCAACACGGGCCGAAAGAAGCTCGCCTTTTTCCGAGATGTTCGGATTGATCGAGCCCTTGATCAGGTCGTGCGACACCGCCGAAGAGATCGCCAGCAGCAGACCCGCCGCAGTAGACAGCGCCGCCGCCAGACCGCCTGCAGCCACCAGACCGATCACCCAAGAGGGCAGGTTGGCGATTTCAGGGTTGGCCAGCACCAGGATATCCCGGTTGAACTTGGTCAGCTCATTACCCTGCCAGCCGTTCTCCTCGGCTTTGGCCTGCATCTCGGCGTTCTTGTCGTTGTAATACTGGATCTTGCCGTCGCCGTTCTTGTCTTCCCAGTCCAGCAGGCCGGTTTTCTGCCAGGTGGCCATCCAGTCATAGCGGGCGTCATTCTCGATCTGCTCGACCGAGACCGCTTCGCTGTTTGTGCCATTGGGCCACATCATGTCGGTGATGTTGAGACGGGCCATGGCGCCAACAGCCGGGGCAGTCAGATACAGCAGCGCGATGAAGACCAGCGCCCAGCCTGCGGACCAGCGTGCATCGGACACCTTGGGAACGGTGAAGAAGCGCATGATCACGTGCGGCAGACCGGCGGTACCGATCATCAGCGACAGGGTGAACAGCACCATGTTCAGCGTATCGGCGTGGTGGGCGGTATATTCATTGAAACCCAGCTCGCGCACGATGGCGTCGAGTTTCGCCAGAAGAGGCTCACCCGAGGCAACGTGATCGCCAAAGAGACCCAGCGCCGGGATCGGGTTGCCGGTCAGTTGCAGCGAGATGAAGATGGCCGGAATTGTATAGGCCATGATCAGCACGACATATTGCGCGACCTGCGTATAGGTCACGCCCTTCATGCCGCCGAAGACCGCATAGGCAAAGACCACACAGGCACCGATCAAGAGACCGGCGGTGTTGGACACCTCAAGGAAGCGACCAAAGGCAACGCCCACGCCGGTCATCTGGCCGATCACATAGGTGGTGGAGGCGACGATCAGGCAGATCACCGCCACGATACGCGCGGTCGGGCTGTAGAAGCGATCGCCGATGAATTCCGACACGGTGAACTTGCCGAACTTGCGCAGGTAAGGCGCCAGCAGCAGTGCCAGCAGCACGTAGCCACCGGTCCAGCCCATCAGGAAGGAGGAGTTGTCATAGCCGGTAAAGGCGATGAGACCCGCCATCGAGATGAAGGAGGCTGCCGACATCCAGTCCGCTGCCGTGGCCATGCCATTGGTGACGGGATGCACACCCCGGCCGGCCGCATAGAATTCAGATGTGGAGCCAGCACGGGCCCAGATCGCAATGCCGATATAGAGCGCAAAGGACGCGCCCACGAACAGTAGGTTGATGGTAAACTGATCCATGATCATTCCTCCTCGACGCCGAATTCACGGTCGAGACGGTTCATTCGCCAGGCGTAGAAAAAGATCAGGCCCAGGAAGACCAGGATCGATCCCTGCTGGGCAAACCAGAAGCCCAGGTCGGTGCCGCCGACGGCGATGCCCGAGAGCATCGGGCGCAGCAGAATGCCGAAACCGAATGAAACGACAGCCCAGATCACCAGGCTGATGAGAATGATGCGCACATTGGCCTGCCAATAGCCCTTGTCGGCCTCGGCTGCCTTTGCGGCATTGGTTGTGTGGTCCGCCATGGCGGCTCCTCCTTGCTACGGGTTCTGCCTGCCTTGCGCCGGGCGCTGGGCAAGCCTTCTCTGTTTGCCTGCGTTGCCCGCGTTGAAACGGGCAGCCATCAGGCATTAGTCCTTTGGTTGCCAAAGCGAGCTTTGGCGGGTCCATCGGGTATTTCAGGGTTTGGGATGGCCCCCCGGCGGCCGCAGAGCCGACCGGGGATCCGGGTATTGGCCGGGCCTAGGGCGCGGCGGTCTTTACAATCTTTGCCAACCCTTCGGCGACCGCATCAATCTGGCCCATGGCGTCGATCTTCTGCAGCACGCCCTTGCCGTCGTAATAGGCGATCAGCGGGGCTGTCTGTTCGTGATAGGCCGCAAGACGGCTTGCCACTGTTTCGGCATTGTCATCGGCGCGCCGCTTCATCTCGGTGCCGCCGCATTTGTCGCAGGTGCCAGCAACTTTCGGCTGCTTGAACGTGTCGTGATAGCCTTCGCCGCAGCCGCCGCAGGTGTAACGCCCGGCGACGCGGGTCACCATGGCATTATCGTCCACCTCAAGGCTGATGGCAGCGTTGATCTTCTGGCCGGTTTCGGACAGCAGCGCATCCAGCGCCTCGGCCTGAACGGCGGTGCGGGGGAAACCATCAAGGATCACGCCCTTGGCGCAGTCGGGTTCGCCCAGACGGTCGCGCAGGATGGCGATCACGATCTCATCAGAGACCAGACCACCGGATTCCATCACGGATTTCGCGGCTTTGCCGGCCTCGGTGCCTGCAGCCACGGCGGCGCGCAGCAGATCACCGGTCGACAGCTGCACCAGACCAAAGCTGTCTTCCAGCATGCGGGCCTGTGTGCCCTTCCCGGCGCCCGGAGGGCCGAGAAGGATCAGAACAGCAGGGCGGGTCATCACGTTCGTCGACATGCGGTTACCCCTTGTTCGCGCGGTTGGCGATCAGATCGTCCACCACCGACGGATCGGCGAGGGTTGAGGTATCGCCGAGCGAGCCAAAGTCGTTTTCAGCGATCTTGCGCAGGATGCGGCGCATGATCTTGCCTGAGCGGGTTTTTGGCAGGCCGGGCGCCCATTGGATCACGTCCGGGCTGGCAATCGGGCCGATCTCGGTCCGAACCCATGTGCGCAACTCCTTAAGCAGCTCGTCCGAAGGCTCGCGGTCGTTCATCAGGGTGACATAGCAATAGATACCCTGTCCCTTGATCTCATGCGGGTAGCCCACCACGGCGGCCTCGGCCACTGCGGCATGCGCCACCAGCGCACTTTCGACCTCGGCGGTGCCCATTCGGTGACCGGAGACGTTGATCACATCATCGACACGACCGGTGATCCAGTAATCGCCATCTGCGTCGCGGCGGCAGCCGTCACCGGTGAAGTAATAGCCTTTGTAGTCGGCGAAATAGGTCTTCTCGAACCGTTCGTGATCGCCCCAAACGGTGCGCATCTGGCCGGGCCAGCTGTCCTTGATGCACAGGACACCTTCGACACCGTTGCCTTCGATCTCTTCGCCGGATTGCGGGTCCAGAACCACCGGTTTGACGCCAAAGAAGGGCTTCATCGCCGCGCCGGGTTTCAGCGCATGGGCGCCGGGCAGGGGGGTCATCAGGTGACCGCCGGTTTCGGTCTGCCACCAGGTGTCGACGATGGGGCATTTGCCCTTGCCGACGACATCATTGTACCAGTTCCAGGCTTCCGGGTTGATCGGCTCACCCACTGTGCCCAGCAGGCGCAGCGAGGACAGATCGCATTTCTCGACCCATTCGTTGCCTTGGCCCATCAGCGCGCGCAAAGCGGTGGGCGCGGTGTAAAACTGGTTGACCTTGTGCTTTTCGCAGACCTGCCAGAAGCGGCTGGCGTCGGGGTAGGTCGGCACGCCTTCAAACATCAGCGTGGTGGCACCATTGGCCAGCGGACCATAGACGATATAGCTGTGGCCGGTGACCCAGCCCACATCGGCGGTACACCAGTAGATATCGCCATCGTGGTAATCAAAGGTAATCTCATGCGTCATCGCCGCATAGACCAGATAGCCGCCGGTGGTGTGCACCACGCCCTTGGGCTGACCGGTCGAGCCGGAGGTGTAGAGGATGAACAGCGGATCCTCAGCGTTCATCTCGGCAGGCTTGCAGTAGTCGTTCGCCTCGATCGCCATCTCGTTGTAATCGTAATCGCGCCCGTCGATCCAAGTGGTCTGGCCGCCGGTGCGTTTCACCACGAGGCATTTCACCGTGTCCTTGCAATGCAGCAGTGCCGCATCGGCATTGGATTTCAGCGGCGTCTTGCGGCCACCACGGGGGGCTTCGTCGGCGGTGATGACAACCTTGGCGTCCGACCCGTTGATCCGTGCCGCCAGCGCATCGGGGCTGAAGCCGGCAAAGACGATGGAGTGGATGGCGCCGATCCGGGCGCAGGCCAGCATGGCATAGGCGGCCTCGGAGATCATCGGCATATAGATCACGACCCGGTCGCCTTTGCGCACACCCATGGTTTCTAGGATGTTGGCCATCCGGCAGGTGCGGCGATGCAGTTCCTTGTAGGTGATGTGCTGAGCGGCCTCGTTCGGGTCGTCCGGCTCGAAAATGATGGCGGTCTGGTCGCCGCGGGTTTCCAGGTGCCTGTCGATGCAGTTGGCCGCCACGTTGAGCGTGCCATCGGCATACCAATTGATCGACACGTTGCCGAAGTTGTAGTTCACATCCTTCACCGAGGTGAAAGGCTTGATCCAGTCGATCCGTTTGCCCTGTTCACTCCAGAACCCTTCGGGATCTGCGATCGAGGCCGCATACATCTCTTCGTATTTGGCGGCGTCCACATGGGCGCGCGCAACAACGTCGTCCGACGGCGGATACACTTTGCCTTCAGGCTGCGTGGTCATCTGGTGTCCTCCCTGACTTCCCTTCAGTTTGTCACCGGACAGCCACGGGGGCCGGGTGTCAAACCGTTTCCTTCCTCGACGGCCATAATAGGGAAAGTTGAAAATTTGTGAATAAGGGGCCGGAAAGTAACGATTTGTTTGTGAATGAATTTCCTGCGTGCCTTGCACTTGTAAATTTTCAGGGCGAAATCCGTGCAAAACCCAATTTTTACGGGTGATTGGGAGTCAACGATACCGGCACTCTGCCTGGGCGGGTATGGGGCTTTTGTGCAAGATTTCCGAAGGGAGGGGGTGTTGCTGTCGGTACGGACATGCGGCAAATCGCGCGCGGATCCGCACGCCGTACCTTTTGCCGGGTTCTGAGGTGGGCTCACGGAGCTGTCAGCAAAACGTCCGGGCCGGGGCTTGGCAGTGCGCCGCCTTACAGGTAGCTTACTGCGCAAGCGTTCCAAAGGACAATGTCCACGACTGCAAGGAACGCAGAATGGGAGAGATACAACATGAATAAACTTCTGACTGCCGCCGTGGCGGCTGCTGCGGGATTTGCAATTGCCGGTGAGGCCGCTGCGACCGAATGGAACGTTTCGGTCTGGGGCAAACGCCGCGCCTTTACTGAGCATGTCGAGAAACTGGCCGAACTGGTCAGCGAAAAGACCGATGGCGCCTTTACCATGAACGTCAGCTATGGCGGCCTGTCGAAACCGCGTGAGAACCTGGACGGGATCTCGATCGGTGCCTTCGAAATGGCACAGTTCTGCGCCGGCTATCACCGCGACAAGAACCCGTCGATCACCGTGCTGGAGCTGCCGTTCCTGGGCGTGAACAACCTGGCCGAAGAAGTTGCCGTCAGCCACGCTGTCTATGCACATCCCGCCGCTGCCAAGGATCTGGCGCGCTGGAATGCCAAGCTGCTGATGACTTCGCCCATGCCCCAGTACAACCTGGTCGGCACCGGCGAGCCCCGCGACGAGCTGGCTGAATTCGACGGCATGCGTGTGCGCGCGACCGGTGGTCTGGGCAAGGCCTTCGAAGCCGTGGGCGGGGTCCCGACCTCGGTGCCTGCGACCGAAGCCTATAACGCGATGGAATCGGGCGTTGTTGATACGGTCGCCTTTGCGCAGCACGCGCATCTGTCCTTTGGCACCATCAACAAGGCAGACTGGTGGACCGCGAACCTGAACCCCGGCACCGTGAACTGCCCGGTTGTGGTCAACACCGACGCCTACGACATGCTGAGCGATGCCGAGCGTGAGGCGCTGGACAGCTCGGTTGACGAGGCGATTGCGCATTACCTCGACAACTACGGCAAGCTGCTGACCAAATGGGACAGCGTGCTGGAAGAAAAAGGCGTTGAGAAAGTCATGATCTCGGAAGAACAGCTGGCCGCGTTCCGCGCCAAGGCTGCCGACCCGATCCGTGAACAGTGGATCAAGGACATGACCGCTCAGGGCATTCCGGGCCAGGAACTCTATGACCTGGTGATGAAAACTCTGGAAGACACACGCGCGGGCAACTAAATCCCGCGTTGCAGGAGCAGGCCGGGACCACTCTCCCGGCCTGTTTTTGTTTCCGTTCTCTTGAAATGAAAGGTGGGGGCCATGGCGGGAAACGCCGCGGTATTGGAAGACGACAGTCTTGTCAGTCGTCTTGACAGACGTTTGTTGCAGGTCGAACAGGTGCTGGCGCTGATCAGCGGTCTGGCGGTCTTTTCTCTTATGGTGCTGGCAGTGGTTTCTGTGGGCGGGCGGAATGCCTTTAACGCCCCGCTGCCGGGGTATGTCGACTGGATCGAACAGGCGATGCCGCTGATCGCCTTCATGGGCATTGCCTATGTGCAGCGCGAAGGTGGTCATATCCGTATGGATATCGTGATTGGTGCCCTGCGCGGCCGGGCCCTGTGGCTGTTCGAACTGTTCTCGGTGCTGTTGATCCTTGCGTTGATGATCTGCCTCGTCTGGGGCAGCTGGGCGCATTTTGCGCGTTCGTTCGATTTCGCCGCGCCCCTGTGGAGCCGTGACAGCTCGATCGACATCGGTATTCCGCTCTGGCCGGCCAAATTGCTGGCGCCGGTGGCCTTCTCGGTTCTGTGCTTGCGTCTTGTGCTGCAGGTTTGGGCCTATGGGCGGGCGCTGGTTCTGGGGCTGGACGCTCCGGCAGCAGTGCCGCTGATTCAGGATGCCGCCGCGCAGGCCGCCCATGAGGCAGAGATGCTGACCGGCCATGACGACGCGCCCGGCGACGGCGCCGACTGCCGAAACTCTCAAGGATAGGAAAAGCACATGGAACCGATTGAAATCGGCCTGTGGGTCACGGGTTTTCTGTTGATCCTGGTCGTCACCGGCATGCGCGTTGCCTTTGCCGCAGCTCTGGCCGGTCTGGTTGGGCTGACATGGATCTTCTGGGCCAAGTTTGGCTATGATCCCTCCCGCTTTACAAAGGCGCTGACCATTGCCGTTAAAACCGCCGGGCAGGTGCCACATTCCAAGGTCTCAAGCCAGGCATTGTCGCTGATCCCGACCTTCATCCTGATCGGCTATCTGGCCTATTACGCAGGTCTGACCAAGGCGCTGTTTGAGGCAGCCAAACGCTGGATCGCCTGGTTGCCGGGCGGGCTTGCGGTTTCGACCGTTTTTGCGACCGCCGGCTTCGCCGCCGTGTCTGGCGCCTCTGTTGCGACTTCGGCGGTGTTCGCACGGATCGCGATCCCGGAAATGCTGGCCATCGGATATAACAAGCAGTTCGCGGCTGGCGTTGTGGCAGCAGGGGGCACGCTGGCCTCGCTAATCCCGCCCTCGGCGATCTTGGTGATCTACGCCATTATCGTTGAACAGGACGTGGGCAAGCTGTTGCTCGCGGGCTTTATCCCCGGCGCCTTCTCCGCAGTGATCTACGGGCTGCTGATCGTCGGCATCGCGATGATCTTCAAAACCGTCGGCCCACCGGTCAAAGGCTTCACTTGGAAGCAGCGGTTTGCGGCCCTGCCGGGCGCGCTGCCGATCATGTTCGTGGTCGTGATTATCATCTTCTTTGTCTACAATCCCTTTGGCGAAGCCTGGGGCACCCCGACAGAAGGGGGCGCACTCGGCGCCTTTGTGGTCTTCCTGATGGCGCTGTGGCGCGGCATGAAATGGGCCGAGCTCAAGTCGGCGCTGCTGGAAACCGCGAAACTGGCGGTGATGATCTTCTCGATCATCTGGGGCGTTCTGATCTACGTGCGCTTCCTCGGTTTTGCCGATCTGCCGGGCGCGTTTTCGGACTGGATCACCTCGCTTGAGATGTCGCCGATGCTGATCCTGATCTGCATCCTCTTGGCCTATGCGGTGCTGGGGATGTTCATGGACGCCATCGGGATGCTGCTGCTGACCTTGCCGGTTGTCTACCCTGCGGTGATGGCGCTGAACGGCGGCGAAGCCGTGTCGGCTGCGGATAGTGCATTCGGCATGAACGGCACCATGTGTGCGATCTGGTTCGGCATTCTGGTGGTGAAGATGGCTGAGTTCTGCCTGATTACACCGCCAATCGGTCTCAACTGCTTTGTTGTGGCCGGGGTACGGGATGACCTGACGGTGCAGGACGTGTTCAAGGGCGTGACACCCTTCTTCATCGCCGATGCCATTACCATCGCGCTGCTGGTCGCCTTCCCGGGGATTGTGCTCTACCTGCCATCGCTGGCTGGATAAACGCAAACCGCAGCACAAAGAAAGCAGGCCGTCCCTCATTCTGTGAGGGGCGGTTTTTTGTTTGAAAGCCAGAAAATGGGTAGCGGGTATGCCTTGGGGTACTAGCTTTTCCTGATTCGAAACGCCGGTGCTATCGTTAAATGTACGATAAATGAAACTGCGGTCGCAATGCGATCACTTTGCTGCCTGCTCATTTTTTGAGCGTTATCCGTTTGAAAAGTAAGTAGACATCCCAATCCACATGCGAAAGCGCGCTTGATTACGCCTTTTGGATGTTACAGCCACGCATCTGCACTTTTGATCGGAGAAACACAATTGTCTAAATCTTAAATATTGAAGGCGCTAATTCCGCAAATTCATCGTGAAAAATTGTATCACGATGAGATCTTGTAAATTGTAGTGAGGACAAACAATGGTGCGTGACACTCAGGATACCCTTGCAAAGTTTGCTTTGACGGGGAACGACCACGAACAATTGGTTCGGGCTGGCAAGATGGTCATGCCGATCCTTGATGATGCCCTCGAACATTTTTATTCGTTTGCGGTCGCAGATCCCGAGATCGCGCAATTCTTTCCGGACGACAGCGTGATGGCCCACGCCCGGTCCGCGCAAAAAAAGCACTGGCAGCGGCTTCTGTCCGGTACCTTTGACGAGGCCTACTTCGCCTCAGCCGAACGTGTCGGCACGGTGCATTTCAAGATCCAGTTGCCCTTTTCGATGTACCTCTCCGGCTATTCGCGGGCCAATGCATATATCCAGCAGCGCTTGCTAGAACGCTCTGGGGCGCTTTTGGGTAAATTCGCCAAGCGCAAACATGGGGAAATCCTTGGCACATTGACCCGTGCCTTTGCCTTTGACACCTATCAGGTGATTGAGGCCTATTTCGCGGCGCAGAAGGCAGAACAGGACACGGCGTTTAAGTATCTGAGTGACGGAATTAAGCGGATGTCGGAACGGGATCTGTCGCAGAGCATCCCCGGCCCCGATGAAAGCGACTACCCCGCACGCTACGATCAGGTGCGCCAGTCGTTCAACGAATTGATGGGCTCTATGCGGGATATCATCGTTACCATTCAGGACTCGACCGGCAATCTGAACCGCGTGGCCAGCGAGGTGAGCCAGTCTGCTGGGGATCTGTCCCGCCGGACCGAAACCCAGGCGGCGACGCTGGAAGAAACCGCCGCGGCGGTGGAAGAGATCAACAACAGCATGCGTTCCTCAACAGAATCGACATCAAAGACCGAAGAGGTGGTTCTCGTCACCCGGAACAACGCCGCAACAGGAAATGAGGTCGCCGAACAGGCGGTCCTGAAAATGCGCGAGATTTCGGAGTCATCGGTGCAGATTTCCCAGATCATCAGCGTCATCGACGACATCGCCTTCCAGACCAACCTGCTGGCGCTGAAT
Source organism: Pseudophaeobacter sp. C1-32P7 (assembly GCF_041008775.1). NCBI lineage: Bacteria > Pseudomonadati > Pseudomonadota > Alphaproteobacteria > Rhodobacterales > Roseobacteraceae > Pseudophaeobacter > Pseudophaeobacter sp. C1-32P7. The sequence goes on from NZ_JAXGFR010000008.1 coordinate 121,785, forward strand.
GCCGGGGTCGAGGCGGCCCGTGCAGGCGATGCCGGTCGTGGCTTTGCCGTGGTAGCCTCCGAGGTGCGGGGACTGGCGCAGCGTGCCGCCAATTCCGCAAAAGAGATCAAAAGCCTCGTGACGTCCAGCACGCAGCATGTCGATGCAGGCGTCGCGATGGTGGATCAGGCGGGGGCCGCGCTTACCAGTATCGTTCAGGAGATTGAGACGGTTTCGGGGCTGACGGCAGATATCGTCAATTCGGCGCGGGCTCAATCTACAGGCCTGTCTGAGATTTCGGTTGGCGTGTCGCAGCTTGATACCGTGACGCAGCAGAATGCGGCCATGGTCGAGGAAACGGCTGCCGCCATTATGTCCCTGCAGCAGGATACACAGGTGCTGTCGGATCTGGTCGGAACCTTCCGGGTGTCAGGGAACGCACCAGTGCCTATCGGAGTCACAAGGGCGGGCCTGTCGGAGGCTCCGTTGGAGTTGCTGCCGCGCGCCGTCGGGTACTGAGGCTCATGCCCGGCCTGTAGACCGTGGGGGGCGGAGAACAGCCCGAAACAGGGCGCCCGATAACCCAAAGCGACGCTTGATCGGCGCGAACTCTGCGGACAAGCCTCGCAGGTTGACGGCGCTTGCCTCAGCGCAACGCGGCACGGCTGCGGTCCGGGACGAAGGCCAGGCAGACCACTGCGAGTGCGCAGGCCAGCATCATGTAAAGCCCGGGGGCGGTTGCGACCCCGGTGCTGGCGATCAAGCTGGTTGCGATCATCGGCGTGAGGCCGCCAAACACGCCGACCCCCAGGTTGAACGCAACCGAATACCCAGACAGGCGATCCTCTTCGGGGAACATCTCTACGAACAACGCCGGGCCAGAGCCAAGCGGAACCGAAAGCAGGGCGAAGGCAAGCACATGGAACACTACGACCGGCAGCATCGCGCCACCAGATCGCAGCATCCAAAGGTGCATTGGCCAGCTCAAGAGACCCAGCCCCAATAGTGCCACGGCGATCCACGTGCGCCGGGCGAGGAACCTGTCCCCGACGATGGCGCCAAGCGGCATCAGGGGGATGACCAGAATCGTCATGGCGGTGTTGATGGTCAAGGCTGTGCTGCGCTCGACCAGGTTCTGACCTGACAGCCATTCCGGCAGGTAGACGAAGGTGATGTAAAAGCACGTCCCATAGCTGGCAGCAAAACCCAGCGCGAGGAGGGTTTCTTTCAGGTTGGTGGTGAAGGCCTGCAAGAGGGGAGAGGTTTCCTCGCGTGCGGCGTCATGTTGGCCGAAACGTTCGGACCCATGCAGGTTGCGCCGCATCAGGATGGCGGTAACGCCAAGCAATGCTCCGCCCAGAAACGGAAGGCGCCAGGCGCCGTCCTGCATGCTTTGCGCATCAAACAGGGTAGTGACCAGCGCGGCCGCGCCGACCCCCAGGAGCGATCCAGTCATGGAGCCGATATTCGCCCAGCTGCCGGTAAGACCGCGCCGTCCCGTCGGTGCGGTTTCAACCAGATAGGTCGCAGAGGAGGAAAACTCGCCTCCGACAGAAATGCCCTGTAGGATCCGCACCAGAACCAGCAGCACCGGTGCCAGAACGCCGACCTGCGCATAGGTTGGCAGCAGGCCGAGCAACAGGGTCGGAAGCGCCATCATAGCTACCGAGATCTGCATGGTGCGTGCGCGCCCATAGCGATCTCCGAACCAGCCAAAGACCGCCGCCCCGAGTGGCCGCATCAGAAAACCGGCCGCGAAGATACCGTAGGTGGCGATCAGGCCTGCGGTCGGGTCTTGGGATGGAAAGAACACCGGCGCGATAATGCCCGCCAGATAGCCGTATAGCGCAAAGTCGTACCATTCCACGACATTGCCGATAAAGCCCGCCATAATGCGGTGCCTGAGTTCGGGGTCTTGAATTGCGCCGGTCTGTTGCTGCACGATCATCGGCCTTGATCCGCTCCTTTGGCGTGTTTCGACATCGCCCTTCTCTGCGGTGTCATGTTTCCATGCATCTGCATTCAATCAAGCCTTTTCCTGAACCGCAGCGATGCAATGGTCATTCCCAGCACCGCAAAGCCGATCAACCAGGCAGCTTCGGGCAGAACGTCGGCCAATCCGGCATCGCGTAGAAAGACGCCGCGGATGATCCGCAGAAAGTGCGTGACCGGCAGCAGATCGGCTAGGTGCTGCGCGCCTTCCGGCATGCCCTCGTAGGGAAACATGAACCCCGACAAAAGGATCGAGGGCAGCAGCACGAAAATCGTCATCTGCATCGCCTGAAGCTGGTTCTTGGCAATCGTGGAGATGACCAGCCCAAGCGACAGACTCGCGATGATGAAAAGCAGGGTCACCACCAGCAAGGTCCAAACCGACGCGGTGGTGGTGACCGAAAACAAGGCCCATCCAAGCCCGAGGATGATGGTGACCTGTATCAGGCCGATCCCGACAAAGGGCACGATCTTCCCGATCATCAGCTCCAGCGGACGGATGGGGGTCGCGATGAGCATCTCCATATTGCCCCGTTCGGATTCGCGTACGATTGCCGCGGCGGTGAACATGATCATCGTCATCGTCAGGATGATCCCGACCAGACCGGGCACGATATTGACCACGGTTCGTTGCTCGGGGTTGTAAAACAAGGCGACTTCAAAGGTGGGGGTGGGACGGGTCGATGGTTGGCGCAGCAGCGCCTCAAGCGGCATGGTGCGCAGGGACCGGATCGCGCCGGCCACCAGCGTGTCCGACCCATCGGCGATCCATTGGGCGACGGGGCGCGCGGTGGTGTCCGTTGCGCCCTGGGAAAACCGTGCGCCCACCGCCGGATTGCGGACAAGACGCTGGCTGACGTCCTTCGGAATGATGAAGGCCGCTCGGACCTCGGCCCGCATGATCGCGCCTTCGGCCTCTGCCACCGTGGCGAACCGGCTTTCAAAGCGGACCACCTGGGTGGCTTCTACCATCTGCACCAGCGCGCGGCTGACGTCCGTATTGCTCTGATCGACGATGGCGGCGGGGATGTGGCGCACCTCCGTGTTGATCGCATAGCCGAACAGGACCAGCTGGATCAGCGGGATCATCACAATCATGCCAAAGGTCAGCCGGTCCCGACGCAGTTGCAGTAACTCCTTGCGGATGATGGCGAGGATATGCCGGTAGGAGATCACGCCGCCCTCTCCGCGGCTCTTTCCCCTGTGGCCAGCACGAACACGTCCTCAAGGTTGGGGCGCGTGGGCTGCGTTTGGATCTCTGCAAACTCCGCAACGGCCGCTGCCACCGTCGCTTGCGGATCATTGGTTTCCGGGGCGACAAGCACACGCAGCCGCGATCCGACCTGCGCCACCGACAAAATACCTGTGGTGGTCGAAAGATGGCGGCGGACGGGCCTCAGGTCCGGACCCGAAACTTCGACGACGCGCCCCTGCACGCGCGCCATCAGATCACGTGGCGCACCTTCTGCCCGTTTTCGCCCCTGATCCAGGATCGCGATCTGGTGGCAGCGTTCGGCTTCATCCATCAGGTGGGTGGACACGATGATCGTGGTTCCGCCCTCGACCAGATCAAACAGCTGTTCACAGAAACTGCGCCGTGTTTCCGGATCGACCGCGGCAGTGGGCTCATCCAGAAACAACAACTCGGGCCGGTGCAGAACCGTCGCGGCCAGCGCAAGACGCTGGCGCTGCCCCCCGCTCATCTCACCGGCAAATTTATCGGCCTGCGCGGCCAGATCGTAGGTGTCGAGCAGTTCTTTGATCCGGGCGCGTTTTCGGCGGCCGCCGAAATCGTGGATATCGGCGATGAAGCCGAGGTTCTCCAGAACAGTCAGGTCGCGGTAATGCGTGAAACCCTGCGTCATATATCCGATGTGGCGTTTGAGCGGTTCTGCATTGCCCGGAAGCCGCGTACCCAGAACCAGAGCCTCACCGGCGGTGGGTTTCAGCAAACCAAGCAGCATGCGCATGGCGGTGGTCTTGCCCGATCCGTTTGGGCCCAGCAGGCCGTAGACTGTACCTTTGGTGATCTTCAGATCAACCTTGTCGACCGCCGTCTTGGTCCCGAACATGCGGGTCAGCCCATGGGTTTCCACGACAACTTCGCTCATGGCAGATAGGCCGTCACGGGCAATCCGACCGGAAGATCACCGGCCTGCGGTGGCATGTCCACTTCGGCCATATAGACAAGGCGACTGCGCTGTTCCTTGTTCAAGGCGTAATAGGGCGTGAAGGCAGGCTCGGACTTGATCCAGCGGACGGTGCCGGAAAAGCGGCCCTCGATCCCATCGACCTCAACCTGCACTTCTGCGCCGATCTTGAGGCCTGCCCGGGCGGGTTCCGGAACATAGATCCGGGCAAGGGGTCGATCATCCGTTAACAGGATTGCCACCGGGCTGCCCATCGGCACGCGCTCTCCGAGGCTCCAGGGCAGGTTGTCGAGAATGCCATCACGGGATGCGACGATTGTGAGGTTCTGCAGCCGGATCTGCTCGGCAGCGACCTGCGCATCGGCTGCTCTCAGCTTGGCCTCGGCAATGCGAATGTCCTCTTCGCGCGCGCCGGTTTCGATTTCCAGCAAGGCCTGTTCGGCGCTTTGCAGTTCCGCCAGGGCGGCATTGCGCCGCGCGATGTCCTGATCAAGGCTGGCCTGCGTGATCGTCCCGCGTTTCAGCAACTGGCTGTTGCGCTCGACCGTACTCTGCGCCTCGTGATAGACGGCCCGGGTTCCATCGACCCGGGATTGTGCAATCGCGATTTCTTCCTCGCGCGCGCCGGTTTGCAGCCGCTCCAGATCGGCCTGCGCCTGCGCCCGGTTTGCCAGCGTCACATCAAGGTTGGCTTGCGCCAGCCTGTCATCAAGTTGGACTAGAACCGTCCCCGCCGTCACGCTCTGACCTTCGGCGACGGGCAATTCGGTTATGATCTCGTTGGCGGTCGCGGTGAGAGCAACGCGTTCGCGCGCAAGCACGCCCAGCGCCACATGCGTATCGGGTCCCTGACAAGACGGAATTAGAAAAGGCAGGGCGAAGAGCGCCCGTGTCGCCTGCACCATGAAACTCATCATTGCGATGCCGGTCTCCCCGTCATGACAGCCTCAGCCAGTCTGCACATGTTTTGAACGTCAGGTTCATAGGCGCGACCATAGGAACGGCGGCAGCTGCGATCCCTGATTTATGTCAAAGCGTAGGCGCAGGACCGCTTTATCGTCGGTCGGGAATTGGAGGCGATCCCAGCTTTTTGGTGGTCTCTTGGGATAAGGCTGCGTCGGTAAAGGGACAAAACATGGCAATGCGGAACATCGTGATGCCGATTGCACCGGGGCGCTATGACCCGTCAAGCCTGCGCCGGGCCATCACCCTTGCCAAGCGTCTGCCCTGCCATCTGGACGTGGTCTTTCTGCTTCCGGACCCGAAAGAGACATTCATCTATACAGGCATTGAGCCGACCGAACAGGACGGTCCTTTGTCCGACATCCGAGACCGCATGGAAGATCACGGGCGCAGCGCGGCCGAGGCGTCGCGCCGGTTGTTTGCCAAGCTACGTAAGGAGGCCGGGTTGGAGCTGCGGCAAAAACCGTCGCTCGCGTCGACTGCCAGCGGCGCATGGCACCGGATCAAGGGGGAGCCGCAGGAGATGATCACCCCCCTGGCCAGACGCGCAGATGCGACGATCTTTACGCCTGAGACCGCTAGATACACTCTGATGGCGGATAATGTTCTGGAGGCTGCCTTGTTGCGGTCAGGGCGCCCGGTGCTCTATCTGCCGGGGGAAGACGGCCAGCAGGTAGATATATCCCGCGTCATGATTGCCTGGGATGGCAGCAGCGCCTGCGTGCGGGCGATCTCGGCCTGGCTCGCCAGTGGTTTGCCGTTGCAGGAGGTATTTCTCGTGCACGTGGCGGACCCGCATGAGGACCAGCCGAACAGCGACAGTATCCGCGACCATCTTGCCTGGCACGGTGTTCCCTGCACGGTCGAGACCCGCCGCAAGGGCGCCGAGCCCGTCGGTGCCGTGCTGGCAGAAGCCGCAGTCGATCTGCACTGCGGGCTGATCGTCATGGGTGGATATGGTCATTTCCGCAGCTGGGAGGCGATTTTCGGAGGGGTCACGCGCTATATGATACACCATGCCCAACGTTCTCTGTTTATGATGCATTGAGATGAGCGAGACCGTAGCAGATATCCAGACACCCTCGCCAAGCGACAGCACAGGCGCGCATGGGGCCGTCTCCCGCATTGACGGCTCCGTCATTGAGGTGCGCTTTGCAGAGGGCGATTTGCCAGAGATCAATAGCGCGCTTGAGGTACAGTGGGACCGCCCGAGCAAACTGCTGCTGGAGGTACAACAACACGCCGACCCGACCCATGTGCGCTGCGTTGCCATTCATGAAACGGCGGGGCTGGCTTGCGGAATGCCTGTCCTGGCGACCGGCAGCCCGATCACTGTGCCAGTTGGAGAGCAGGTGTTGGGCCGTATGATCAACGTGGTCGGAGAGACGATCGACAAGGGGCCGGACCTGCCCGAAAGCACGCCACGCCGCGGCATTCACCGGCGCGCACCGCTATTGTCGGTACAGAATGCAGGCACCGAGGTTTTTTCGAGCGGGATCAAGCTGATCGACCTTCTTGCCCCGCTTGCACGCGGCGGAAAGGCCGCCATGTTCGGTGGCGCCGGGGTTGGCAAGACTGTTCTGATCATGGAACTGATCCGCTCCATCGCTGACCGTTACAAGGGGCAATCGGTCTTTGCCGGGGTTGGGGAGCGGTCCCGCGAGGGACATGAGCTGTGGCTCGACCTCAAACGCTCCGGCGTGATCGACAGAACGGTTCTGGTCTTTGGTCAGATGAACGAGCCACCCGGTGCGCGCTGGCGCGTGGCGCTCTCTGCCCTCACCGTTGCCGAGTATTTCCGAGATGAAATGGCGCAGGACGTCTTGTTCCTGATCGACAATGTTTTTCGCTTTGTTCAGGCCGGTTCAGAGGTCTCGGGCCTGCTGGGGCGTTTGCCGTCGCGCGTGGGCTATCAGCCAACGCTGGCGACGGAAATCGCAGAGCTGGAGGAACGGATTGCCTCGGTCCGCAGCGCAGCGGTTACCTCGATCCAGGCGGTTTATGTTCCGGCAGATGATTTCACCGATCCGGCGGTCGCGGAAACCTTCACCCATCTCGACAGTGCTATCGTGCTCAGCCGGGACATGGCCAGCGAAGGTCTGTATCCCGCGATTGATCCGCTCGCCTCAAGCTCATCGCTCCACGATCCCCTGATTATCGGTCAGCGCCACTATGATACTGCCGAGCGGGTGCGGCGCCTGATCGAGCAGTACAGGGAACTGCAGGAGATCATCTCGCTGCTCGGGATCGACGAGCTGAGCGCGACGGACCGGCAGGCCGTCGGGCGCGCGCGGCGTCTGATCCGGTTCATGACGCAGCCGTTTGTCGTGACCTCACAATTTACCGGACGGGCCGGGGTCTCGGTCAGTCTTGAAGACACGCTGACCGGATGCGAGGCCATTCTGGACGGCGAGACCGACGATTGGGACGAAAGCGCGCTTTATATGGTGGGCACGCTGGAAGACGCCCGGGCGGCGCAAGCCAAGTTGCGGCAGAGCACATGAAACTTGTCGTCGCCACCCCTACGGAGATTGTCGAGGAGGTCGATGACATCGTCTCGGTCCGTGCAAACGACGATACCGGCGCTTTTGGCATCCAGCCCGGACATGCGGATTTCCTGACGGTCCTGCCAATTTCGGTTGTCAGCTGGCGGACCAAAACGCGTTCCGGAGTGGTTGTCATCCGGGGTGGCATCCTCACGGTGCAGGGCGGGAGCAGGATCGACATCGCCGCCCGCGGCGCCTGGCGCGAGGATCAGCTTTCCGATCTCGGGTCCAGCGCGATTGCGGAATTGCAGCGCGAGGACAGCGACGAAGATGTGACGCGCAAATCCGAACACCGCCTGCATCTGGCCACGATGCGCCAGATCGAACGGTTGCTGCGGGGCGCGCGCAAGGAGACGACCACGCCACGACTGGACGCCGGGGCCAGCCCGGGGGCAGGGGAGGCGCGATCATGAGTGATCCGGACAACAACGAACGCGATGAAATGCTGAAGGTCATCCGCACAACCCAGGACCGGCGCCAGAAATGGCAGGAGGAGGGCGAACGTCCCCTGTGGAAGAACCTTTCGATGATCGGCGCGCTGGGCTGGCTCATCGTCGCGCCAACGCTGCTCGGCGTTTTTTTGGGCCGGTGGCTTGATAGTAAGCTGGGCACCGGTGTTACTTTCAGCGGCGCCCTGACATTTGCGGGCGCCTGTTTCGGCTTTTTCCTTGCATGGCACAGGATGAATGAGAAATGACATTATACCTTTTGTTGAGCCAATTCCTGAACCTGCTTCCCTGGCTGCTTGGGGGCCTCGTCCTGGGGGCTGTCTATTTTGTCCTTTTAGGGCGGACGGTTGCGGCAATCGAAGCTGATGCGGGATGGCGCCGTGCGGCGGTGTTCGTTGTCCTGCGGCTGGTGCTGGCGACCGGGGCATTCGCATTGGCGGCCATGCAGGGCACGGCGCCGCTGATCCTGACGCTGCTGGGGTTCATCGCGGCGCGCATGATCGCCATCCGGCGGGTCAAAGGACAGGGCTGATGGACGCGAGCCCGCTGCTGCCCGATATCCTGTTTCACATCGGCCCGGTGCCGATCAGCCGCGCCGTGGTCACGACCTGGGCGTTGATGCTGGCCATGGCAGCGTTCCTGCGCATCGCCTTGCGCAAACCCGCCCATGATGCCGGTCCTGTTCAGGCGGCGCTCGAAGTTGTGCTGCTCGCCATCGTGAAACAGCTGCGCGAGATCCTCGGGCGTGATCCCTGGCCCTTCCTGCCGCTGCTTGGGTCACTATTTCTGTTCCTCTGCCTTGCCAATCTTGCGGCTGTGCTGCCCGGTGCCACACCGCCCACCGGACATATTGAGACGCCCGCCGCGCTGGCGCTGATCGTCTTCCTGTCGGTGCATTTCTACGGTCTGAAGATTCGCGGCACGGGGCCATATCTGCGGCACTATCTGGAGCCGAGTCCGCTTCTTCTGCCGCTGAATATCCTGTCGGAGCTGACGCGAACCTTTTCGCTGATGATCCGCCTGTTCGGCAACATGATGAGCCACGAGTTCGTCCTGGCCATCGTGGTGTTTCTGACCGGCCTTCTGGTTCCGGTCCCGTTTTTGCTGCTCGGGATCCTGATCGGGATAATCCAGGCCTACATCTTCACCGTTCTCGCCGCCGTCTACATCGCTGCCGCTGTCGGCGCGGTCGAGACATAAGGAAAGGGAAATCATGGACTATATCGAACATGTCAGCGTCATCGGAGCGGCAGTCGCCGTGTCATTCGGTGCGATCATGCCCGCCTATAGCGAGGGGCGTGCCATCGCTGCGGCGATGGAGGCAATTTCCCGGCAACCAGAGGCCGCCGCGACATTATCGCGGACGCTGTTTGTCGGCCTCGCCATGATCGAAACCATGGCGATCTACTGTCTCGTCATCGCGCTGCTGCTTCTTTACGCCAATCCGTTTGTGGGCTGAGAATGCAGATCGACTGGTGGACACTGGGACTTCAGACGGTCAACTTCCTGATCGTCATCTGGCTTCTCAGCCGGTTCCTTTATCGTCCGATCCGCAGGATCATCGAAGAGCGTGAAGCGGCGGACAAGGCCGCAAGCGATGCGGCCAAGGACCAACTGGAAGAAGCGCAGGCCGTCCGGCGCACCTATGAGGACAAGACTGCGCAGCTCGCTGCAGAGCGGCAGGAACGGGAAGCCGCCTTTCACAAATCCCTAGAGGCCGAAAGGGATAAACGCCTTGAGGCGGCGCGCAAAGAGGCAGCGCAGCTGCTGACAGACGCGCGTGCAAAAATTGAAGAGGACAAACATCAGGCGCTGCAATCGCTCAAACATCAGATTGAGGCGCTTGCGACAGATCTGGCGCGGGTGGCGCTCCGTGGTCCCTGTACAGTTCCGGAAACGCTTGCGCAGGTTCAGGCCCATCTTGACGGTCTGGCACAGGGCGATCTCGACACGCTCAAGGTCGACCTGCAGGCTAAGGATGCTGCAATGACCGTGGTGATGGCTCATGGCCTCTCGGATGAGGAGAAGGCGGCCTGGAATGCCTGCCTGTCCAAGTATTTCGGGGCGGACGTAGCCGTGGTTTTCACTGAAAAGGCCGAGATCCTTGGCGGGGCGGAATTGCATTTCCCACATGCCGCCCTGCGGTTTTCCGTGGCCGGCCGGCTGAAACGCGCCGCGCAGGCGCTGGAGGTCTGAGCCATGGTTCTGGAAACCCCGCTTTCTGATTGGATCTCCGGCGCCCGCGACCGGCTGGAGCAGACCCGCCTTGCGCCTGAACTGGAGCAGGTCGGACGCGTAGAGCAGATCGGGGACGGTGTCGCGCATGTTTCGGGATTGGGGCAGACGCGTCTTGATGAGCTTTTGCGTTTTGAGGATGGCAGCATGGGAATGGCGATGACCATCGCCGAAGACAGCCTGGGCTGCGTGCTGTTGTCGCCCTACGAGGAAATCACCGCAGGCAGCCGGGTCTTCAACACTGGAACCATCGCACGGGTTCCGGTTGGCGACGGGCTGCTGGGGCGTATCATATCACCGCTTGGAGAACCTCTGGATGGTGGGCCGCCGGTGGTCGCGGCGCGGTATGATCCGATCGAAAAACCTGCGCCTGGCATCGTTGATCGTGATCTTGTCACCGAACCCTTGCTGACTGGCCTGACCGTGGTCGACGCGATGATCCCCCTTGGGCGGGGGCAGCGTCAGCTCATCATCGGGGACCGGAAGACGGGTAAGACCTCGATCGCGGTCGATACGATCATCAATCAGCGCGACACCGATGTCGTCTGCATCTACGCCTCCATCGGGCAGAAAAGCTCGACTGTGTCGCGCGTGGTCGAATCCATCCGCGCGCATGGGGCAATTGATCGCTGCATCTTCGTTGTGGGGGCCGCTGATGCCGCGCCCGGGGCGCAGTGGATCACCCCCTTTGCGGCCTGTAGCATCGCCGAATATTTTCGCGACCGGGGCCAGCATGCGCTGCTGGTGATGGACGACCTGACCAAACATGCGATGGTCTACCGACAATTGTCGCTTCTGCTGCGCAAGCCCCCTGGGCGCGAGGCCTATCCCGGCGATGTCTTCTACCTGCATTCGCGTTTGCTGGAACGGGCTGCGAAACTGGCGCCCGATCTTGGTGGCGGCTCGCTGACGGCCCTGCCGATTGCGGAAACGCAGGCCGAGAACCTGACCGCCTATATTCCCACCAACCTGATCTCGATCACCGATGGGCAGATCATCGTGGGGCAGAAACTGTTCTATGAGGGGCAAAAGCCCGCGGTGAACGTCGGATTGAGTGTCAGTCGCGTCGGTGGCGCCACGCAGGCCAAGGCGATCAAGTCTCTCGCCCAATCGCTGAAGCTGGACTACGCGCAATACCTTGAGCTGGAAATCTTCACCCGTTTTGGTGCGATGGTGGATGACAAGACTGCCAGAACCATCGCTCATGGCCGTCGGTTAAGGGCGATCCTCGCGCAGCCCGAGTACCAGCCCTTGCCGCTTTCGCTGCAGGTTGCCCTGCTGCTGGCCATATCCGACGGCATGCTGGATGAGATGCCGCTGCCGGATATTCCCAAGTTTCGGGAGATGCTGGCGCAGCGCCTGCCAAGCCAGCGCCCCAATGTGGTGGCCGAAATAGACAAAACGCATGCGCTTTCTGATGAGGCGCGCGATGCGCTGCGTGAGTTCGCGCGGTCCTGCGCGGATGAGTTCAACCGCATCCACCGCGCTGAGGGCGCGTCAGGTGGTTGAACTTGCCCGCATAGAGGCCCGGCTCGAAAGCCTCGGGCAGCTTGGCGTTCTGGTCACGGCGATGCGATCCATGGCGGCTGTGCGGGCACGCGAAGCTCAGGATGCGCTGATCGGCACACAGGCTTTCTGTGCCACGGTGGACCGCGCGATCGCGAGCCTCAGCCAATTGCCCGGGCGCAAGACACCAGACGAGACTGGCGCGCCAGTCCTGCTGGTGATCACCTCGGAAAACGGATTCGTGGGCGGCTTCAACACGCGCATCATGGAGCATGTGCAAGAGATCCGCATGCCAGAAGAGAGGCTTGTGCTGATCGGGCGGCGCGGTCAGATCCTGGCGGGCGAGATGCACATGCAGCCGGAGATTGCGCTGCCGATGACTTCGCGAGTGAGCGGTGTGACGCAACTTGCGCGGCGGGCGACCAACCGGTTGATGGGGGCGACACACGCGCGGGTGGTCTTTGCCCAGCATGAGAAAAGCGGCACCTACGCGGTCGTGCATCGCTCTGTCCTGCCGCTCGCGGCAGATCCCCCGCAGAATGCCGCTGCTGCGCCGCCGTTGCACCATTTGCCCACGCCAGAGCTGCTGGACCGGCTCGCGGGGGAATATCTCTTTGCCAAGATCGCCCATGCATTGATGGAAAGCCTTGCCTGTGAAAACAATGTGCGGCTGCTGACCATGGATGCGGCGACGCGCAATATCGACTCCCGTTTCGACAAGTTGCGCAGAGAGGAACGGCAGGCCCTGCAGGAGCAGACGACATCGGACATGCTCGATGTCATCGTTGGCTCCGAGGCGGTCGAAGGCAAATAACGCCCACAGGGTTAAGCCCGCACCCAAGCCCAGGCGGCATCAAGCGCATCGCCATCGAACACCTTGACCTCGCCCTTCATCAGGAACGCGCTGAGCTTGAGGCACCAGACGACCCAATCGGGCGCGCCGACAAGGGCGAGACGTTCAAAATCCGAGGCATGCTTTAGCCCGAAAGACATGTCGTCCCAGGCGGCCCTGATATCCCACCCTTCAAAACCGCTGTCCGCGAAGAACAGGAGGCGCAGTTTGCCGTAGGTGTCAAAACGCGCTTCGAGTTCGGGCAACAAAGTGGTGTAGTCCTCTTCGTGCAAAAGCCCGGAGGCCCGTATACCGACGACGGGCCCTTCGCTTTCGTTCATGATTTTGAGCATCGTCCTGCGGTCCTTTCTGTTTACCTATGCGTGGCGGGTATCACCGAAAGCCGTTTCCCCCGACGCGCCGTCAGATTTCGAAACTCTGGTGCATGGTCGGAAACTCGATCCGCTCCGATTTAAGGCCCTTTGCAAAGGTTTTTCGCGCGTCTTCTTCCCCGTGGATCAGGAAGGTAATGTCGGGCGTGCGGTTCTTTTCATGCCAGGCGCGCAGTTCCTTTTTGCCTGCATGGGCGGAAAATCCGTTGATCGTGTGGATGCGAGCCCGGACCGGGATGTGATCGCCGAACAGTTTCACCGACTGAGCGCCGTCGATGATGATACGCGCGAGCGTGCCCTCGGCAGCGAAGCCGACGAAAATAACACTGCATTCTTCGTGGGCGAGGTTGTGCCTCAGGTGTTGCCGGACGCGCCCCCCCGTGCACATGCCCGACCCCGCCATGATCACCGCGCCAGAGTGTATGTGGTTGAGCTGCATCGATTCTGCCGTCTCACGCGTGAATTCCAACTCGGGCAGTGAAAAGGGATCTTGCCCCGACCGGATCTGCTCCGCGATTTCGCGGGTCATCGCCTCGGGATGGTTGCGAAAGATCTTTGTGGCTGAAATCGCCATTGGGGAGTCGAGAAATACCCTCAAATCCTGTGGCAGGATATCCCGTTTGGTGCCTTCATTCATGAAGAAGAGCAGCTCCTGCGCCCGCTCCAGGGCAAAGGTTGGAATGATGACATTGCCGCCCCGTGCCTGCGTATCAGAGATGGCTTCGAGCAATTCATCCACCGAGGCCTCAAGCGAGCGGTGATCGCGATCGCCATAGGTGGTTTCCATCACGATGATATCCGCATCACCCGGCGGCTGAGCATTGCTCAGGAACGGCCTGTCCGATGGGCCGATATCGCCCGAGAACAGGATGCGGCGATTGCGCCCGTCCTCGGTGACGCTAAGTAGGATGCTGGCCGAGCCAAGGATATGGCCCGCCTCATAGAAGATGGCGCTTGCGTCGTGCCCGAGGTGGATGGGCACGCCGTAGTCAGCGATGCGATTGAAGTGGTCAAAGCTCATGACCGCGTCGAGCGTGTCATAGAGCGGCTGATGTTTGTGCCCTTTCTCGGAGTGCCGTTGCCGCCGACGCGCCTCTTCTTCGTGAAGATGCGCGGAATCGAGGATGACCAGCCGGGCCAGATCCCGGGTTGCGGCAGTGCAGATGATGTCGCCCCGGAAGCCCCGGTTCACCAGCAGCGGAATGCGTCCGCAATGATCCAGATGCGCATGGGTAAGCAGCAGGACGTCGATAGAGGCAGGGTCGAAGCCGAAGTCGCCGACATTCTCTTCCTTGAGTTCGTGGCCGCCCTGAAACATGCCGCAATCCACCAGGATCTTGAGGTTGCCAACCGTCACCAGATGGCAGGACCCGGTGACAGTACCAGCGGCGCCGTGAAACGAAATCTGCATCCTCTATTACTCCTGTTCGACGATGGATTTTCCGGCACGGGCGTACCAACGTTGGATGTCCTCCCAGATTTCCTCGGCCGTTTCGGCGAACCAGAAAAGGTCCCGGTCCTCGGGGGCGATGACACCCTCGTCGACCAAAAATTCGGGATCAAAGGCGCCGCGCCAGTAGTCTTCCCCGACCAGGATCAGCGGCATCGGCGCGATCTTACGGGTCTGGATCAGGGTGAGGGCCTCAAAGAACTCATCAAGCGTGCCATAGCCACCGGGAAAGATCACCAGGGCACGTGCCCGGAGCAGGAAATGCAGCTTTCTGATCGCGAAATAGTGGAACCGGAAGCAAAATCCGGGGGTCAGATAGGGGTTTGGGAACTGCTCGTGCGGCAGGGTAATGTTCAGTCCCACGGTTGTTGCGTCCATATCATGCGCACCGCGGTTTGCGGCTTCCATCAGGCCTGGCCCACCGCCCGTAACCAGTGCCAGCTTGTCGCCGTTCGTTTGCTCCTGTGCCCCGACGATGCGTCCGAATTCACGCGCAACCTCGTAATAGTGGCTTTTGTCCAGTAGACGCCTTGCGATCCTCAGATCGCGTTCGAGGCCCGAAGGCCAGTGCTCTGCAGGACCGTTCTGAACCGCCTCTAGCTCTGCCACCTTGCGCTGAGCGGCTTTCGGCTCCGGGATCCGGGTGCTTCCGAACACCACAATGGAGTGTTTGATCCGATGGTGTTCAAGGAGCTGCTCTGCCTTGAGATAGTCTAACTGCAGCCGGACGCCGCGGGTGTCTTCACTTTGCAGGTAATCGATGTCCTCGTCCGCGCGCCTGTACTCTGGTGACCTCATGATCGCCTGTACCAGAGACAGAGCCTCCGGATCTTCATGAGAGGGCTTCGGGGTTTTCCAAGGCAGGTCCGTTTGCCGCCGCTCGGGGTGCGCCGGCTCCGGCTTATGCGATTGTTTCGATCTGTGTTTCACCCTGTGCCTCCGCAGGGCGCCCGCTCTGCCGGGCGCTGGGGCATTATCGCAGCCCACAGGTCCAGCACGTTGACAAAGATCAATGGCGTAGAGCGTTCGTGTGACCGCTCCTTTAGCCATGGAGACGTAGACGCCCGGCGCTGGGCCACGCCCACATGGTCGCCTGAAATGGCAACGATATCCAGCCACAACCAGGTCTGAAAATTGAGCATCTAAGGGGGGTATGGCGGAGAGACAGGGATTCGAACCCTGGAGACGGTTTCCCGCCTACACACTTTCCAGGCGTGCGCCTTCGACCACTCGGCCACCTCTCCGTGAGGCGCACTTCTGATGTATTTCGGGGGGGATTGCAAGACCATTTTCGGCAAAAAATCCAATGTTTTTCGAGGGGCGAAATGTCCGGTTCTAAGGTCCTTCAGGATGGCCTGTCTGCAATGCTCGCAGTGGGCAATTCCTGCCTTGTTCGGGGCGGTTATTCGCCGCGAAATCTGGTTTGGTTCTGGTTTGGGGCAGGGGGGCGACGTTCACGGCGCTGTGGGTTTCCCGTGGCTCCCTGTTGCCTCCGGTGAAATGTGCTACACCCCAGCCCTGTCGAATCGTGTATGACTGGGCATCCCGGCCTGCGCCGAAGGCAGGCCGGATTGAGGATGGAGCCAAGGCTGTGAATACCAAGCTGGAACAAGCAGCGCGTCTGAGTGTGGCGCCGATGATGGACTGGACGGTGATCTATTAAATAACGTTTTATATCAATGCGGTATTTGTATTTCTTGGGTGGTGTTGTTCAGGGTGTTGTTCAGGCTGCCTCCTAAAGAGGCCTAGCCATACATTTTCTGGAACTCTCTTTGGCCTTCTGCGCGGCGCGCATCGAGATAATCGGCTAAGTCCTGCAGGTGAATGCCCTTGGCCGATTTTTGGCTGGCCTCCATGCGAACCATCGGCAGAGCTAGGTGCCCCTCGCTGATCTTCCGCAAGAATTTCGGCAGGGTCAGGTGTGAAAAGTAGTCTTCGCGCACCTTGTCTGCCGGTATGATCGCTTGCCCATTGTATTGAGCCATCAAAAGGAATGCGGTGTTCATGCTGCTGCCTCCTGTTCGATCATGTGTGCACAGTTCGCGCGGATCAGCGCGGCGGCCATCACCGGCGGAACGCTGTTGCCGCACATGCGGGTCTGCTCTGTCTTGGTGAGGATACGCCCGCCCGCCTCTTCGATCTGATAGCTGTCAGGGAAGCTCTGGGCGCGGAACTGTTCGCGCGGGGTAAGCATCCGCATGCCGATATCTGTGATCGCGTAGGTGGTCCCGTCGATTTCGACCGTGACTAGGCCGAAGGTGTCACGGGTGGATAGAGTGTGCAGGGGTTCATCGGCTCGCTGGCCGAGACCTTGACCGTAGTATTTCTGCAGGAAGGCTGCGACGAGCGTGCCATGCTGACCACCAGCGCATATCGATGGGTGTGGCGCCTGGATATCCCGGGCGCTTCGGCTGCTGCCGTGCATATTCATCAGATGCGCAGCAACGATCTGCTGTTGTGTGCCGCGCGTCGTTAGGGTGCTGAGCGGTGCTGTTGCTGACCGCCCAGCGTTGTTCTTCATGCGCTCACCGGCGTTGTGCTGGGCGAGGAAGGCCGCCACCAGCGCATGCTTGCCGCCTCCCGCGACTATAGTGCCCAGAGGCTTATCCAGACCGGGCACCCGGGGTGCTTGGCCGGGACGTTCTCCATAGCCGGTTTGCACCAGTGTAGGCACGATCAGAGTGTTCTGATCTTTCGGGCTGGCTGTGACGGTGTGCAGCGGGTCCAACCCGCTACGGATCCCGCCGCCTTGCTGAGCATAGGTGACCAGAAACGGCTGTTTCGCCTCGATCACGTAGCGCATCACGCCCCGGGCCACGCGGCGTAGTGTTGCATCGACAAGAGGGCGCTTGGCGCGCAGCCCATGCTTGGCCATGATTTCTTCGCTGGTGTCGAAAATCGACGGGCAGGGTAAGGACCAGTCGATGATTTCCGCTGCAGTGCGCCACGGCTTGCGCTGTCCTGCTGTCACCTCGGCGCTGCCTGGTGCGCCGTGTGTCGGCTCCGGCCAGATTATTGGCCGGCCGTCGCAGCGGGCGATCAGGAACAGCCGTTTGCGGATCGTGGGGGCACCATAGTCGCAGGCCCGTAATTCGCGCCATTCGACCTTGTAGCCGAGGCGCTTCAATTCCTTGACCCAGTGCTTGAAGGTCTGGCCGCGCCGGTCCGGACAGGGGCGGTTCTCTGGTGTCAGTGGCCCCCATTGGCGGAACTCTTCGACGTTCTCCAGCGCGATCACGTCCGGGCGCGCCCGTTTGGCCCAGAGGACAACCACCCAAGCCAGATCCCGGATGTTCTTTTTAACCGGTTTGCCTCCCTTGGCCTTGCTGTGGTGCTTGCAGTCGGGGCTAAACCAGGCGAGGCCGACGCGGCGGCCCTTGCAGACCTCGGCGGGGTCCACGTGCCATACATTGCTGTTCAGGTGCATTGTCTGGGGGTGGTTCGCCTCGTGCATGGCCAGCGCGGCTGCATCGTGGTTGATCGCTACATCCGGGCTGCACCCCAGCGCCATTTCGATTCCGGTGCTGGCGCCGCCGCCACCGGCAAAGCTGTCAATTATCAACGGGCGGGCGTCGATCGGGCTGGCATCAGGAAAATCGAGTTGCAGAAGGGCGTTCATGGGGGATCCAATCTGGCGGGTTCTTGGGGTGCTAGGCCGGTCAGGTCCAGTCTGTTTCGTGCTTCCAGATCGTGACCCAGAGAAGCACCACGCGTGTGACCAGAATTTGGTATTCAGTCCGCGTTTCGGTGATCCTGGAGTCAGATCGGTGGGTGATCGTCGGGTTGCTTTGGCGTCTTTCGATGTGGCGGAAAATTCCAAACGCTGGCGGCATGTGTGCCTCCTGGGGGTTAGGATTCAGGGGTGCGAGGCTTCGGCAAGGGCGGGTGCGCCGTCCAATGCGTGTGGTAGCCCGGCCAATCGCTGTCGTTAGGCGTCCCGATCCAAGCGGGTTCATCGACCGGGAAGCGCCACCAAACGACCGGACCATCGTCTTCGTGCCAGTCGTCAATCGGGTGTGCTTGGTACTGTTGAGACGTAATGTCAGGCGCTTTCACCTTTGTTCCAGCAAGCGCTAAATTGCAGAGAATCTGCCCGTCCTGCCGACCGGCCATATAGGCTGCCTCTTGCTCTGGTGTTTTGGCGGTCATGGGGCCTCCGGGGTTAGCTGGGTTGATCCAGATAGGTTTGGGCGGTGCGCGGCCATTCACGGTCAGCGCCCTCGGCTATGGATCTCGAAAGCATGGCGCGCAGCTCTTCGATTTGCGCCTGCATAACACTCCGTTTCCCTGCATCCCGGATGATCCGGGCTGTGGCGTTGGGGCCTGCGTCGTCAGGAATGTCGAGGTTGTCTGCGAGGTGGTCCGGGTGAAAACGGGGTTCGTCATCGCACATGGTCAGCGCCTCCAAGGCGGTTTTAGGGGGTGGTTTCCGTCGCTGCCCCCTCGATCGATGAGGGGGCACAAAAAGAAACCGGGTGGGATCAGGTGGTTTCGGGGCTGCCGTAGAACAGCGGCAATTCGGTGCCTTCCCGAACCTTCTCGACCGCCATCTTGAAGGCGTCTTCAAAGCTCTTTTCCGGGTTGTAGGGCGTCATGATGAATTTCACGGTGGCGCCGCTCTTGCGGTAACGGAACCGGACAGCCATGCGGTAGGGAGCTTCCCCGCGGAACACTGGGATGGCGATAATGATCAGGTTCGGGATGTTCAGAGGCTTGCCCTTTTCATCCTTGTGTTCGTTGATGAAATTGACCTGAGCCTCGCCGGTGTCGCGGTTCGTCGTCACGGACAGATCGCTTTGTTCAAAGACCTGGAACTGCCGGGACATTTGCAGCAGCTGGTGCAGCTGGCCGAACTTCCCTTCAATCTGCTGGGCGGTGGTAATCAGCCGGTTCTCCCAGCCCTGATTTGTGTCTTTGACATTGCCGTTAATAATGGCCGGGGTTGGGTCCAGAATGTCCTTGGCGTTGGCTTCGATGAACTCGCCCATTTCATCCTTGTCCAGCGCCTTGCCTGAAATGCCCATCCATGCCTTCCATTCGTCAGACAGCGGGAAGCTGTAAACCGCCTTGTGGTGGCAGTGGCGGGCCGAGGGATCGCCTTTGACGTTGAAGGGATCGGCGGGGCCTTTGGCGTGATAGTCGGCAATGCAGGTCAGCCGGGGGGCGGCCATATCGGGCTTTGCGAACAGCGCCGAGGTGTCGCCGGAAAACCGGTTCGACCAGTCGATGAGGCTTTGCAGGTCTTCGATCTGTGCGGTGCCCTTGCGACGGGCAGGTTTCAGGTACTCTGCTGCAGCGCGCACATCGCTGGTCAGGTTCTTGATGTCACGGTGCTGGGGAACGGCAACCATCTGCGGCTTGGTCAAATCCAGATTATCCGCCAGTTCGACGGGATCATGGATGCCGATTTTTTCCATGACGTCGCGCATGGTCTCGGCGGGGTTCTGCATCACTTCGGGGTCGTCATATGACATTTTGGGTTCTCTTCTGCTTCAGGGTGAAAAGGGGTGGCTGGTAGGCTTAATCCACGTCGCGGATTTCACCGGTTTCCGGGTCGTGATCGGGCAGATCGCGCACCGGCTGGTGCATCTGTTTCATCATGGGGCTGTAGAGGGTCAGTTCGCCCTGGTCGTTGATGAAGGCGGCGGCGCTGGAGGGCGGCTTTTTCGGTCCCTTGAAAGTGGCAGTTGCGCCCATGGCCACGTCGCCGGAATTGCCAAGGGCATAGTTGACGGTGATCGTCATGGTGCCGCTGCAGCCCTTGGTGCCGTGTTCGGCCTTGTGGTCCAGCAGATCGCACTGCAGCTGACGGTGATCTGCCAGCAGCTGCTTCAGAAAGGCGCCGCCATCAAACAGGGACAGGATCTGTTCAACGCTGCGCATTTTGTAAGGGTCACGGGGTTCCGGTGCGGGTGTGGCGGTGGGGAGTTTGGCGGTCATCACGTCAGGTTCCTTTCCTTATCGTGGGGTTGGGATGCGGCCTGCCCATCCATCGAACTCGGTGCGAAGGATGTTGAACCGGTCGCGGGCGGTGGGGTTGGTGGCGAGGTCGCGGCGGCTGCCGATCTGGCAGCATTGGCGCAGGTACTCGGCGGCAGCGGCGGTGGTGAACTCGGTATTTGGGAAGCCGCTGCGCACGGCGGCAAATCGGCGGAACTGCGGGTCGTTGCACAGCATGCCGGCCTGTTGCGGCGCGGGCAAATTGCAGAAAGGTGTGCGCTGTTCTTGTCCCATTTGATTTTCCGGTTTGTGGTTTTTTATGGGGCGCGGCGCGGTTTACCGTGAGTGAGGGCTTTTTGGGGAAGTGCCGCGCCCCCGGGGTGTCTGGTGGGCCGGGGCGCTGCCTCTGCGATCCCCGACCCCTGCTCGGCCCGGCCTTGTGTCAGGCCGTGGCTGTCCTGATCGTGTCTGGCGCCATGCCCTGGCCGTTGTAGGGGCAGTCAGGGCGGCCATCTGTGGCGCGGATCGCGGGTTTCAGGGCGGCGGCGATCCAGTTGTCGATCGCCTGATCCTCGCCCATTCCGCTGGCGTTTACGTCATGCAGCTGGATTTCCATAAGGGCGCGGCGTGGCATGGGGTATGGGTACAGACCGCCGGTTTCGATCACGGCGCAGGCAACAGCATCGCGGCGTTCCCGGCCTGTCAGCTGGCTAATGGTCTGGGCAAATCTTGCGGCTTCGGTGGGCATGAACTGATCCTCGTGAAAAGCGGCGCGGGCAGGATGTGTTTGGAGGAGGATTGACCCGCCCGCGCCATTTCGCGCCCCTGCGCAAGGGCGCGAAACCTCAAGAAAAAGCGGCGCGTGTAATCCTCCAAAAATCACGCGCCGCTATCCGGCTATCTGGGGTGTGGTGGTGCCCGTGGGTGTGTCCTGCCGTGTGGCGCCGGTTTGGCTGCGATATGGGGCAGGGTGATGCGGGCCAGATGGTCAGGCTGCATGGCAGTTGCGACGCGGGTAGCCTTTGGCCTCTGCAATGTCGCGGACCTTCCGGCCCACGCGATCAAGGGTCTGGTCGATCGGTTCCGGCGCAGGCGCGGGGCGGTCGATCAGGTGACGCGATTGCAGGCGGCTGGGGTCGAACCCCTTGCCACGGGCGGCCAGCATGGCGCCCCAGGCAGCGGTGAACAGGCTAGGATCGTCAATGTGATCCTCGGGTGATGCGACAACGCCAAGGGCGCCACGGATCACTGCGTTTGATTTGACTTGCATTCAATCCTCCATCGGTTGATGAAGGTCAAAGTATAGACAAAAACTACTATGTCAATGCAGAATAGACAAAAAAGACTACGTAACGCGAATCAAAAGCCCCCGTGTTTGGGGGGGCTGATAGAAGGGAGAAATTGAATGGCGAATGAAGTGTCTGCCAGAGATGTGTGTGTGAAGTCTGGGGTGGACCGGGTGTCCACTCCAGACGCAGGACTTCAGTTGCTGCCGTTCGATGAGTGGCGGTTTTACTATTTAGCCGAGCGTGGGAGATTGGCGGTAGGTGCCTGGCTGAATACCCAATTCAACAGCCTACTTTGGGAAGTGGTGGAGGTGAAGCTGGGCGAGCCGGTTAGACTTTGCGGACGATCCGATCGTATTTGAGAACTTCAAAGGTGTTCTCGTCAATGAAATTGACTGGGCTTCCGTCGCGAAGTGCTAGGGACTTCATTCCCTTGATCTTGCTGGCCTTCCCTGACAGCGGTCTGTGTTCGCGAATGTCTTGATATTCTTCGATCCAGAAGGTGTTGCCGTTATCGTCGATGCATTCGATTGATCTTACGTGCACGGTAGGCATTTAGTTTCCTCTTGTATTTATTGGTGCTGAAATGATGGTTCCTGCATGTTGCGGATCAAATTTGCGGTGTTTTTATTCCTCCTGGGTGGAGCAGGAGGACATAAATTGACTGATATTGAACTTATTCATTTTCTTCGTCGGATTCTGGCTGAGGAAGATTTGCAGCGGCGGCAAGACCTCGTCCGTAGCCTAAAAGCTCTTTCAGCAGGTGGTCGGGTAGCTGAAGTGCTAGGTGTGCGATCTCTTGCTCTACGGGGTTTGTTGCCTCGCTCATGAATTCCTCCAGCGTCGTCCCCAGGGCGGCGCAGACCTTTCGGGCGGATTCTAGGGTGGGGCTTTTGCTGTCGCCGTTTATCCAGTGGCGAATTGCTGCATTGCTCAAGCCTGCCTTCACGGACAGTCCGGCGGCAGTGAGTTCGGGGTCGCTGTCAATCCGCTGTTTGAGGCGGATCAGGAAGGGTTCAATGATTTCTGGCTCACTCATGAGGGCATTCTATCGGTAGAATAATACGACTTCGCTCGTAAAGTTTGTTGACTGAGATAGACAAAAACTACTACCTGTCGAGCATGGAACAGTTCATGGAAGAAGTCCGCGCCTATGCGGAGCAGTATGGGGTCGCCCCCTCGACCGTCATCCAGAGGGTTGGTGTCGGGGGCGGCGGCACTTGGGCGAAATGGGAAAGTGGCACGGGTAGTCCGACACTGCGCACCGTGGATCGTCTTCGCAAATACATGGCCGACAATCCGCCGCCCGATGATACGCCCTGTGATCCGCATACGGAGGATGCCGCATGACGCGTCCCCGGCTGACCTTGATTGTGAACAATGATGTGTCATGCGCTGACCCTATCGCGGGGTCGGCTCAAACCTCTTGGTCAAATAGGTTTGAGCCTTTTGCGCTGAAATCCAACGCGGCAGATCTATGGTCTGCCTATTTCCGTGAGCGGTTCAACACCCCACGTGAGGTAGCGCTGTTCTGTGATGTGAGCTTCCAGACCGCATTGAACTGGTGGGGGGCAGTTACGGCCCCCACCAGCCATATTGCTTTACTGGTCATGCTGACTGATCCCGAGGCTCCGGCGTTTTTCGGCACAGAACTGGCGAGGGCGGCATGAAACGGGCTGATCTATCCGCAGTAACCAACGCTCATGATCCGAAAATGTGGGCCAACTATTGTCCCGGCAACCGTCTTGAAGCCCGTATATGCGCCAAAACTGTTCTTGGCGTTGTAGTCCCCGCAGAAGACATCTTTTGTCCGCCCGTCAGAGTATGTGACGCGCTCATGGCGGAAGTTCCTGAACTGGACCGAGAAAGGATCCTTGAGCTGGCTTTTGATGGTTTGCTGGAAGATCTGAGTTTCTTTTTTTGTGACTGGAATTCTTTGGGAGCTTTTTGCGACGGGCATCGCGCAGGCCGAAACCAGGAGGGCCATGGCGATGAAGCTGGCAAGCCGTTTCATGAAACGTCTCCATTGAAATTTATCGTTAATATCTTGGCGATCATGGATGTCGCTGCGGCAAGATGCAAGGCGGCCCGGTACGAGAAGAACACCGCAGGCAGTGGGTTCGCCACCCGCGCCAGCGCCGACCGGGGGCAGGCGCGCCTGCATATGGTGGCCCCCGTTACCTCTCTGTTGAGAACCTTGCGCGCGGCTGCTGGTGTGGCTGCACGCCTTTTTCCGGGGGTGTGTCATGGGTGAATTGAAGTACCCCGTTCGGGACTATTCCGGGCCGCCTGACTGGGATGATCTGGGCGTTGATTACGCAGGGTCGGGCCTGCTGTTCTTTGGCCTGTCCGTTGAAGAGTTGATCCGCCGGGCGCGGGGGCAGGTTGCTTTTTTGGCGGTGCCATATGCAGAGCTGACCACGGGGCGCGCCCTGGTGGCGCAGGAGGCCGCCGAATGGCGCGCGCAGCTGCTGCCGGATCTGGTGACTGTGTCACCTGCTGTTGATGTCGAAACGTTGTTGGAAACCGGGCGCGCCTCGGTCAGCCCGGCAAACAATACTGCCCGCTGGCGGCGCATGACGCGGATGTATCTGAAGCCTGCGGACGCTGTCGTTATTCCCCCGATCTGTGGGTGCGAAATATCGCGTGAGGTCCACCAGATTGCAGAATCGGCGCTGACTGCGAACCGGCCTGTTTATGTGATTGGGGTACGGGTATGAGCGCGCACAGCCCCAAAACCCGCGCCCGCCATCCCAACCCGACGACCTACCGGCGGGAGCCTTTCCAGGTGGCTCATATTCGGTTCGAGGTCTGCGACCACCCGGATCATGGCAAGACATTCGCCCTTTTTGCAGGCGAGGCGGCAGACCCAAAGATGCAGCGCCCGCTGTTCACAGGGTTTGTCCAGCGCGGCATGGGAACGCAGTTGCGCCGCCTGGCGCATCGGATTGATGAGCTGGAAGCGGGGCTGCCGCCCGAAGGGGGCGAGGATGGCTAAGCCAAAATATCAGGATATCACGATCCGGGGCGTCACTTATCCGGACGCAAAAACTGCGGCTGCTGCGCTTGGTGTCGGGCGAAACACGGTCCTGAAGGCGTTGCGCAAAGGGCGGCTGGATGGCGTTGGCTTGGATCGTAAGGGCATTCCCGAAATGCCGGTAAGAATCCGCGGTAGAGATTTCAAAAACGCGGCGGCGGCAGCGCGTCATTTCGGGGTGGGTCGCAGTGCGATCTATGCAGCTTTGGCCTCAGGGGATCCGGACAGGGTGCGGCGCAAGCGGATCTCGCCGCTGCATTGTTCCAAGCCTTTTTCCGTTGGTGGGCTGCGGTGGCCGTCCTTGCGGGCGGCCAGCATCGATCTGGGTTTTTGTCCTGAGTACGTTTCGAAAGCCTACCGGCTGAACCGAAAGAGCGCAAAACAACGCATTCTGGCTGCTGCGATGCGCCTTGCCCATCAGCGGCAGCCCGGTCTGACAGGGGGCGGTGATGGCATTTGAGGATGTCAGCAGCAGCCAGGGCCGCAGGGGCCATCCTTGCATGAGGGCGATCTGTGATGAGTGCGGGCGGGACGAGGTGTTTGCCTGTCTGGCTGGTGATTCAGGTCGGGCCTCCAAAAAAGTTCAACAAATGGGCTGGGCGATGGTGAAGGGGACACTTCACTGCCCGGCCTGCGAGCGGAAAAGAAAGGCAGGAAGCATGGCAAAGACCGGATCCAGACAGGTGGCGGCCAAGAAAGCCACGACGCCGCCACCGCCCAAGCCGGGGGTGCGTCAGCCGACGCGCGAGCAGCGCCGCGAAATCATGGGCTTGCTGGAAGTATCCTATGATCCCGATGCTGGACGCTACAAAGGCACTGAGACAGATGAAACCGTGGCAGATGTTCTTGGCGTTATGCCGGGCTGGGTGGCTGAAATCCGCGAAGGCTTCTTCGGCCCATCAGGCGGCAATGAGGAATGCGAGGCGCTAGCTGCTGAAATCGTCAGCTTTTTGACCGCTGCGCGCGCTCAAATGATGGAGCAAAATGCGGCGATCGGAAAGTTGGGCGCGCTGACAGAGCAGGCGCGCGGCCTGGCTGAACGGTTGGCCAAGGTTGAAAAGGCCGTTGGCCCGCGTGTCATGGCGAGGGCGAAATGAGCGCAACAGCCAATCACCTGCAGCCGGTGGATGTCGGCGGCCTGCCGGAATACCCGATCGAGGCGGGCGAGCGGCTTGAGAGTCACTATTTCGTCGAGTTCCACTATCAGCGGTGGCTCACCAGTGACACGCGGCTGCTGGCGGATCTTGAGGTCCGCTCTGTCTTTCTGGACCTGGTATTTTTGTCCCAGACCCAGTCGCCGGTGGGGACGCTGCCGACCAATCCAAAGCTGCTGGCCAAACTGGTTGGCGTTTCGCAGGAGGTCTTTGACGGCCTGTGTGGGCGCGAGGTCGGGCCGTTGCATGGCTGGTCCCTGTGCCTGTGTGATGGTGTTCAGAGGCTTCACCATCGGGTTGTTCTGGAGCTGGCGCTGAAGGCCGTCACCTCAAAGAAGCGGAACGCTGCAGCCAATGCCAATGAGCGGCTGCGAAAGCGTTTTGCCAGCATCCGCAAGAGCCTGGGGGATATTCCAGGCGGTGCCCGGTTTGCCGAAAGCCAGTCGATGGTCGAGCGGATCAGTGAATGGATCGAGGCGGAGTATCCCGGCGGCAGTTGCACCGTCACCCGCGTAAAAGAGGCGCTCACCGCCCTGTCGATGCAGGAATAAATATCTTCCGAAATTCTTCCGCCGGAAGAAAACGGAAAGCCCACGGAAAGTTTCAGGAAAGTTTTGGAGGATTTTGGAAGTTCCCCGGCCTGATTTCTTCCGGAAATCGCGGTTCTGAAAGGAGATAGGAAAGAAAAAGATAACGAAAAGATAAACGCAGGCGCGCCGCAATTGGCGCAGGTGGATGTGGATAAGTCGGGCGGGGCTTAGAAGAGGCAGGCAGATGGATACGAAAGAGCAGGCAGTGGGTGAAAAGCGGGTGCAGGTGCATCTGATCGATACATTGGTGCGGCTGGGGCTGGTCAAGCCTTCCGGAATGACGGTCGCGCAGTTCGAAATGATGCAGGAGGAACTGCGCGGTAAGCTGGCCTATATGACGGAGTTGAACCTGCAGGCGCTGGCCGAACAGGTTGGC
The DNA here is from genome assembly GCF_041008775.1 of Pseudophaeobacter sp. C1-32P7. Classification (NCBI taxonomy): domain Bacteria; kingdom Pseudomonadati; phylum Pseudomonadota; class Alphaproteobacteria; order Rhodobacterales; family Roseobacteraceae; genus Pseudophaeobacter; species Pseudophaeobacter sp. C1-32P7. The sequence continues at coordinate 148,662 of NZ_JAXGFR010000008.1, forward strand.
AATCTGGCGGGCGGAAAAAACAGAGATCGGTTCCCGATCGCGGCCAAGATCCTGAAATGGGCAGCGGACATACAGGCGCCCGCAGATGATGCATCGCCGTTGTTTCGCGCGGTGTTTGGCGGGGAGTTGGGGCGCGCGGCCATGGCCGAGGATTTCGGGCCGGAGCTGCTGATGCATCTGCGTCGGAACCGGGTTTGGCCAAGAGAATTTGACGTGCGGCAGATCCGCGAACGGGCGTCGGACGCTAGGCGGCGCATTGCCAAGATCGAGGAGGTAGAGCGTCGTGGTGGTAGTCTGAGCAATGATGATCAGGTGTTTCGGGCTGGCCGTGCCCGTGCTGCAGAGAAATGCAAGAGTATTGTTCGGCTGGTAGCGGAGGGTGCGCAGTGACTGAACAGGTTGTGATCGTTTGCCCGTCCGGTGTCGCCCGACTGCAGGAAGAGGCTGAGCGGATCGCCGCGATCAAGGCGCGCGGGGCGGTTCCGGTTCAGTGCGGCGACGCGATCCCGGATGCGCCCGCGCGTGGTGCCTTCAGGGTATTCGCGCCGATGCAGCTTTGTCCGGTAGGTTCTGATGGCTATGAGGCGCAACCCGTTGGTTATCGTGGCCGGTCGGCCATCAGGAATGCGGATGTGTTCGATGTGATGGCGGCCAAGGCTGCGAGTAAGGGGAAGCCGCCCCCGTTCAGTCCTGGTCAGGTTTCGATGGCGCGTCATTACCGTGATTTGGTCGAGCGGCATCAGTGCGCGGGTCTCAGGTGTTCTTCGGTCGAGGCCTTGCGGTCTGGTGGCGATGGTCAGGGCGGTGGCTTCATGGATGCGGTTCTCCGGGACCGTGATGAGATTGACAGGCTGCGGCGGCGTGTTGGCACAGGTTGCGCGATAGAGGTTCGGCGGGTTCGTCCATCCAAACGCGGATCGCGGGTCTCGATCACAAACCGTAGGCTGGTTGATATGGTTTGTATCGAGGACAAGAGCTTGCGGGATGTCCTTCAGTTCCACGGGTGGTCTGTCTATGGCGAGACAGTCAAGGCTGTTCGCGTTGCTTTGGGTGGAGTTTTGGACGCTATGGCCGGGCCTGTTCGTGGGGGAGGAATTCAGGCGTTCAACAAAGGGGCTTGACGCTTACCTCATCGGCATGCCACTGAATATGCATCATCACGAAATGCGCCCACGGGAAACCGGCGGGCGCATTTCTGTTTCTAACCATGCTTTCCCCTCGTGTCCGATGTTCTCCGCGCCTCTCTTCAGGGGCGTGTTGGTGCGGGGAATTCTCAGTTCGAAAGGAAATGGCCGTGGCCAATATCACAGCAACGAAGATGGATCTGTTCGGCTCCAAGGCGGTGACCGAAACTGTTTTGGGTGCCAGCGATACGCTGACCTACAAAGAAGCTGACGCTACCAGTCCTGTGCTGGTTCTGCGGAACCCGACCGCAGGTCCGGTGTCCGTCACGATCGACGGCGACGGCGGCGGAAGTGTGCATGTTCCGGGTGTCGGCGCGGTGGATGTGTCTGCGGGGATAGTCATTGGCCCGATTGCAGCTGGTGCAGTCGAGGCAGTCAGCCTCCATGCCATCAAGGCATACCTCAAGGGCACTGTGACCCTCACAGGCGGCGACGGTCTGGCGGCAAGCCTGCTGGAATTCTGACTGGGTTTCTTGCGGTGGTCTTTCGTGAGGTGGTTTCCCTGTGGCGCGGTTGAAGATCTGCGCGGCTTCGGGCTGCGAGGAATTCGCATTGCCTGGGCTGCCGCATTGCGAGGAACACGAGGCTGCGCGGCAGGCCAAGCTGAAGGATCGGCGGGCCAAGGCGCAGACCTCGGAGGCGGCGATCCTCGGGCGCAGGCTCTATGCCTCGGCCAAGTGGAAGGCTGCGGCAAAGGCTTTCCTGCGCAGGCACCCGCTTTGCAAGGATTGCGCTGATCTGGGCGCGATCGAACCGGCAACGGACGTTGATCACATTAAGCCGCATAAGGGCGATCGCAGATTGTTCTGGGATCGGTCGAACTGGCAGGCGCTTTGCCATCGCTGCCATAGTCGAAAGACGGCGCGCGAAGTCTTTCACACCCCCCCCCCGGGGGGTATCTGAAAACTAAGGCCAATCTGCCCTAAACCGGCGGGGGAACCTTTGTGTTCGCGAGCGCGAATTTGGAGAAAAAAGCCCACCCTTTGATGATGGAGAAAACGGGATGAAGGGGAAGAAACCGAACCTGCATAACGTGGTCCCCATGAAAGGCGACGTTCAGAAGAAAGCGCCGGAAGCGCCGGATCTGCTGTCGGAGGGAGCCAAGGCTGTTTGGGTCCGGCTTGCCCCTGAGATGGTGAGAAAGGATCGGTTGGAGCCGATCTTTGAAGACCTTTTTGGGCAGTTTTGCGAGGCGGCAAATGACGTGATCGAACTGTCGTCCATCATTGCCATGGAGGGGCGCACCTACACGGTGAAAACACGCAACGGCATGCAGCAAAAGAAGACTGCGGCATGGCAGGCACGGCTGGACGCACTGGCCACATTGAAGGCGCTGGGAGGACTTTTCGGATTGTCTCCGGTTGATGACAAGCGGTTGAGTAATCCGGGTCAAGGCGATCTGTTTGATGAGATGGTGAAACAGCTCAATGGAACCGATTGATCACCCGGTGTCCCGCTATGCCATCGGTGTGGTGGAGGGCGATATCGTCGCCGGTGACCTGGTGCGGATGGCTTGCGAGCGGCACCTGATGGATCTGGAGACCGGCGCAGATCGCGGGCTGATCTTTGACTGCGAGGCCGCCAGCCGGATCATCCGCTGGGGCGGGATGTTGCAGCACACCACGGGGCCGATGGCGGGGCGGCCGCTGAAGCTGGAACCCTGGCAGGAGTTCCGGCACGGGTCGGTGTTTGGCTGGAAGCATTCGGAAACCGGCCTGCGCCGGTTCCGCTCCACCTATCACCAAGTGGGTAAGAAGAACGGAAAGACCACCGACACGGGCGTGCCGATGCTCTACACGCAGCTGTTTGATGGCGAGGCTGCACCGCAGGGTTATTGCGCGGCCACGACGAAGGATCAGGCGGGGCTGCTGTTCAAGGAAATGAAGCGGATGATCAAGCGATCACCGTTTCTCAAGCAGATGATGAAGGTCTGGCGGACCTCGATCGAGACGCCGCGCACGGATGGGCTGATTTCCTGTCTCAGCCGCGACGGCGATTCCTCGGATGGGATCAACCCGAGCTTTCTGGCCCGGGACGAAATGCACCGCTGGACCGATCGGGAGCTGGCGGACACGATCGTGGAATCGATGATCGCGCGGGATCAGCCGATCGATTGGGTGATCACCACCGCCGGGCAGGACCGGGCGTCCTTGTGCGGCGAGCTGCGCGACTATGGCGAAAGCGTTTTGCGCGGCGCGGTCGAGGATGACAGCTTCTTCGGGTTCATCGCGGAACCGCCGGCCGATTGTGATCCGGCAGATCCGAAGTTCTGGGCCATGGGCAATCCGAACCTTGGGGTGAGCAAGAAGGTCGAGGCGATGCAGGACACGCTGAAAAAGGCGCTGGCCATTGCGGGTCGGATGCCAAACTTCAAGCGGTTCCACCTCAATCTCTGGACCGAGGGCGCGGAGACGTGGATCGCCCGGGATGTCTGGGACCAGGGCATGGCCTGCGCGCCGTTTGATCCGGCCATGCTTTATGGGCGCAAGGCCTGGGTGGGGCTGGATCTGTCGAACAAGGTGGACACCACGGCTATCGTGGTGGCGGTTCCGGTGGATGGGCTGATCTACCTGATCACCTACACGTTCATTCCGGAGGGGCCGAAGGGGTTCATCCAGCGGGCACAGACGGAAAAGCGGGAATATGTCGGCTGGCGCGATCAGGGCTGGCTGGAGGTTCACAAGGGCGGGACGATCGATGAGGACCAGCTGGTCAACCGGCTGGAGTGGATCCGCAAGGCGTTTGATCTGCAGGAGGTCGCTTATGATCCCTGGGGCATGAAGTACCTGGCGGACAAGCTGGACAAGCGGCGGTTCCCGATGGTCGAGCATCGGCAGGGCTATGCGTCGATGTCGAACCCGATGAAGCGGTTTGAAGAGAAGGTCGCCCAGAACAAGATCCGGCACGGGGGCAATCCGGTGCTGGGCTGGCAGGTCGGCAACGTCCACCGGGACGAGGACGCCGCCGAGAACGTGAAGCCGAACAAGAAGAAATCAACGGGCCGCATTGATGCGGCGGTTGCCGCCATCATGGCGCTGGGGCGCGCCGAGGTGGGCGAAGAGAAACGCAAGGCGCGGGAAGTCGAGGTCGTATGAGGTTCTTTGGATGGGATATTGCGCGCGGTTCAGATGAGACCGTTGTGCAGCGCGTTGAACCGCCTGTCATGGCTGCGGCGGCGGAGACCTCCGGCACGGCCAGCCCGCAGGCCTGGATGACAGAAATCGGCTGGGGCAGCGGGGGCGGCCCGGTGAACAAGCGGCTGCCGCGCGTGACGCCGCAGCGGGGTGAGCAGCACGGCACGGTTTTTGCCTGCTGCAACAATATCGCCGGGGATCTCTCCAAGGTGCCGCTGAAGATCTGGGAGCGCAAAAGCGACGGGCAGGAGGTGCGGGTGCGCGATCACCCGGCGGCCTATCTACTGAATGTCGAGGCCTCGGACGGTGTGCCCGCGAAGATCATGCGCTTTGCCCTGGTCTATGCCTGGGCCTTGCGCGGCAACAGCTTTGCCTACGGCCCGCGCGATGGTGGCGGCGAACTCGAAATGATCGAGCTGATCGACCAGACCGCCTGCACCCCGCTGCGGGCGGGCCGGTCGCGGTTCTATGACTTCACCGACGGGGCCGGAGTTCAGCGGCGTGCGGCGAGCCGGTCGATGGTGCATCTGCGCTACCTGGCGCTGGATGGCTGGGCGGGCCGGTCTCCGCTGCAGGTTGCCGCGGAATCGGTTGGCCTTGCCTTTGCCGGGCAAGAGTCTGCGGCGCGCTCGATCTCGGGCGCCCATGCCAAGGCTGTGATGAAACTCGGTGAGTCTTACATGGACGAAGAGGCCCGAGATCGCCAAGCGAGGCGTCTGAAGGGGTATTTGATGGATGCTAACTCTGACGGCATTCCGGTTCTGTCTGCGGATGAGGATATCAAAAGCCTGGACCTGACGGCTGCGGATCAGGAGCTGCTGGCCAGCCGCAAGTTCGATCGCGAGCAACTGGCCGCGATTTACCGCATGCCGCCGTCCAAGCTGCAGATGCTGGAGTATGGCGTGAAGGCGAACGGCGAACAGCAGGCGATCGACTATCTGACCGATTGCCTTCTGCATTGGTCCGGATTGGCCGAGCAGACGCTGGCGCTGTCGATCCTGACGCGGGGCGAGCGGGAACGCGGGTTGTTCCTGCGTCATGACTTCGGCGCGCTGCTGCAGCCGACGATCAAGGATCAGATCGAGGCCGTCACAAAGGCGGTTGGCGGGCCGGTCTACACGCCAGACGAGGGGCGCGCGAAGCTTGGCCTGCCTCCGACCAAGGGCGGGGACAAAATGAACCCCGCGCCGAACATGACGCGGGACGATAGCAAAGACACGAAAGGGAAAGACACATGAGCCGCACAACTGTTGCCGCCCTGATGGGCGCTGCGCCGCTGGCGATTTCCGAAATCGGCCTGCCGATGCTGGGCCTTGATCTGCCGGGGCAGGAGGTTGCGGCGCTGCCGTCGATCCAGGCGGCTGGTGAGGGGATCACGTTTGAACGGGGCCAGCGCTTCGCCATTCACCGCGGCATTGCCTATGTGCCGGTCAATGGCATTCTGACCCCGAATTCTGCGGTTCTTGAACGCTTTCTCGGCTGGTCCACCTATCACGGGCTTGCGGAAACCATGGCTGCGATCACGGCCAGCGATGAGGTCCAGGCGGCGGCACTGCTGTTTGATACGCCCGGCGGCTCTGTGGTTGGCATTCAGGCGGCGGTCGAGGCGATCCGCGCGGCGGTGCTGGTGAAGCCGGTGCATGCGCTGGTGAACCCGCTGGCGGCCTCGGCGGGCTATTGGCTGGCCAGCCAGTGCAGCGACATCACCCTGACGCCCGGGGGCTGGGTCGGATCGGTTGGCACGATGCTGACCGGCGCGCAGCCGATGCAGCCCGGATCGGGCGGCGATCAGGTCTTTATCCAGACCTCGGCCCATGCCGGTGCCAAGCGGCCTGATCTGTCCAGTGAAGAGGGGCAGCGCCTGTCGCAGATCCGGCTGGACCAGATGGAAGCGGAGTTCCTGGCGGATGTTGCCGAGGGGCGCGGCATTGCAGCTGGCGACGTGCCGGGGCGGATGAGCCGCACGGACAGCGATGCGGACGGGGGCGATGTGTTCTGGGGGCAGGACGCGATTGATCGCGGTCTGGCTGATGGTCAGGAAACCCTGGCCGAGTTCCTGACCCGCATCGCGGTGACTTACGCTCCGCAGCCGCAACCGCAGACCCGGCGCCGGTCAGGCGCCTACCTGGCCAAGGCCCGGGCGGCACAGGCACAAGCCTCACTCTGAATTCTCATTGGCAGGTTTGCCGGTGATCACCTCGCAGCGCAGGCGGCGGGGTCTTTGGGCTGCGCGATTGCAGCCTGTTCCATGTGACAAAGGAGACAAGCACCATGGATATCAATGATCTGCGCCGCATGCTGAAAGCGGCAGCGGGAAAGATGGAAACCACCGCCCAGGCGATCGAGGATCTGGAAGCTGCGGATGATGCAGAGGCCAGCGCGATCGAGGCGGCGCAGGCCGAATTTGACGCTGCCGAGGCGGAGTTCAAAGGGCTGCAGACCCGGGTGAAACGTGCTGAAGCCGTGGAGCAGGCAAAGGCCGAGACCGCGACCTCGGAGCTCAGCACCGGCGGCAGTAACCCGGGCGCTGGGATCGGCGCGCCTGCGCCCGCACAGGCCAAGGCCGCGGGGCAGGAGGGGATCGAGGTTGGGTTCATGGCCCATGCCCTGATCAACGCCAAGGGGGACCGGGACAAGGCAGTGGAGCGGCTGGAGCAGGATGGGCACAGCGCCATCTCTGCGGCCCTGTCGGGGGCCAGCGAAAGCGCTGGTGGTGTGACCCTGCCGCGTCCGCAGGGGCAGGCGGTGATCGAACTGCTGCGCCCGAAGGTGACAGTGCGCGCATCGGGCGCCCGGGTGCATGACATGCCTGCAGGCGAGCTGCGCAATGCGCGGCAGGCGACACCCTCCAGCGCGGCCTATGCCGGAGAAAACGCGGCCATCGTGGAAAGCCAGCCGACCTTTGACAAGGTCGAGGAGAAGTTCCGCAAGCTGACCTCGCTGGTGCCGATCGGCAATTCTCTGCTGCGTCATACCAGCGCCTCGATCGCGCTGATGGTGCGGGATGATATTATCAAGGAAATGGGCCTGAAGAACGATCTGGCCTTCCTGCGGTTTGACGGCACCGGCAATCTGCCGAAGGGCCTGCGCCAGTGGGCGCCGGTTGCCAACTGGGCCACCATCGCCGTGAAGGATGCCACCTCGGTCGAGGCGGCGATCCGCGCCATCGTCAGCAAGGTGGAAGATGCCGATGTTGGCCTGATCAATCCGGGCTGGATCATGCGGGCCAGCGCCAAGAACTTCCTCGCCAGCCTTCGCTGGGCCAATGGCTTCAAGGTCTTCCCGTCGATCGATGACAGTGGCACCCTGCACGGCGCGCCGATCCGCACCACCTCGCAGGTGCCCGATAACCTTGGCGTTGGCGGCGATGAGACCGAAATCTATTTTGCCGACTTCAGCGAAATCATGATCGGTGACTCTCAGCAGATCACCTTGGCCTCCAGCACTGAAGCCTCCTACGTCAACCAGGCGGGCGATACGGTCTCGGCCTACCAGAACGATCTGACCCTAATGCGCGCCATTGCAGAGCACGACATGGCGCCCGCTCATGACGCGGCGATCGCGGGTCTGAACGGGCAGGGCTGGACCCTCTAAGGCGGCTCCAAAGCGGATGCAGCTTCGGCCCTGGCGATGATCGCCGGGGCTTTTCTCTTTCTCCAGACATCAAGGATTGCTGACATGGCAAAAGAAATCGTGGAATTCCTCAAAACCCATGGCCGTTACGTGAAGGGCGACATTGCCGGGTTCGAACCGGCGGTGATCGCCAACTGGCCGAAGGGCACCTGCCGTCCCTATGATCCGGATCGCTCCAAGCCCGCTGAGCGTGAAGCGGCTGACCTGGAGGCTGATGCGCAGGATCTGGCGGTGCGCGCTGCTGAACTGCAGGCTCGCGAGGATGAACTGGCCGCGCGCGAAGCCGCGTTGATGGAGCGCGAAGCCGGTGCGGCCACTGCCCCTGCGCAACCCGCAGATCCGGCAGCTGGTGGCGATGCGGCCAAAACTGCCGGCGCGCCGCCGAAACAAGGCGCCAAGGCGTAAGGGGCCGGGCTGATGCGGGTGATCGAGGCCGGGGAGATCCCGGCAGGTGTGGATCTGGCCGACTTCAAGCGGTCGGTTCACATTGCTGCGGAGGATCTGGACGATGACGGTGCGCTGCAGCTGGCGCTGCAATCGGCGGAAGCCGTTGTCGCCACGGCCACCGGTCGCCCGCTGACGCCGCGCGCTGTTGAATTTGTCGTGGTGCGCGGGGCCTGGCGGCGCTGGTGGTTCCCGGTTTTGCCGGTGCAGGAGCTGCTGGCGCTGGCGGTGGATAATGGTTCGGGCGGCTGGGTTGATCAGCCGCTTGATGACGCATGGGTCCAGCAGGCCCATGATGAGCCGCAGCTGGTGCTTGGGTCCAGCTGGGCCGGGCATGGCGTAGCGGGTGAATTGCTGCGGGTGCAGGCCCGGGTTGGCGGCGCCGATGACAGTGCGGTCAACCGGGCGCGGCAGGCGATCTTCCTTTTGGCGAAAGAATGGTTTGAGGCCGGGATCTCGATCGAGGGGGACGAAGCGCCGCGCCTGTCGTTTGGTGTGCGTCTTCTGATGAAACAGGCCCGCTATCAGCGGCCCTGCGAGGTGGCCTGATGGGGCGGCGGCTGGATCGAACGGTGACCTTCCTTGAGGCGGTCACCGCCAAATCACCCACGGGCAACAAGACCAAGGCCGGATGGAATGAGCTGTTCTCAGTTCCCGCCAGCTATCAGGCGCTGTCGGACGGGGAGCGTTGGCGGGCTGGTGCGGTCGAGCAGAAGGCCGAGGCGCGGTTTACGGTGCGCTACTCGGCGCGGGCTGCGGCGATCCTTGGCGCGAACCGGCTGCGCTTTGAAGGCGCGGATTGGGAAATCACCGGCAGCAAGGAAATCGGTCGGCGGCGGTGGATCGAAATCACCGCCTGGAAGATCCGGTAGCGGGGGCGCGGATATGTCAGTCAAGATGAAGATCGAAGGCGCCGGTGATATCGAGCGGGCGCTGGGTCAGCTTGCGCGGGGCACGGCCAAGGGCGTGCAACGCCGCGCGATGAAAAAGGCGCTGCAGCCGGTAGCGGCGATGGCCGATGCGTTGTCGCCCTTCACGGTGAAGGTCACCAGCAAGCTGACGGCCCGGCAGGCACGAGAGGCGCGTAGCGACCGGGGGCGCAGCAAGGTGGTGCTTTATGTGGGGCCGGTGCAGCCGGATGGCGGCGATGCACCGCACGGCCACCTCTACGAGTTCGGCACCGGGCCACGGGTGCAGGCCACGACCGGCAGGTTCGTCGGTGCGATGCCTGCGCGTCCCTTCATGCGGCCCGCCTGGGATGCGAACAAGGCGCAGATGCTGGAGACCCTGAAGCGCGAGACCTGGGCCGAGATTGAAAAGACCGTGGAGCGGGCGCGGCGCAAGGCAGCGCGGGCGGGCACATGATGGAAGCCGATATCTATGCGGCGCTGGAACCGCTCGGCCATCCGACGCTTTGGGGCGGGTTCGATGATTTTGACGCTGGTGAGGCGTTCCCGCGCATCACCATCCAGCGGATCAGCAATGCGACGGGGTATTCCCTGAAAAGCCGTGCCGATGTGGAGACCGCGCGAATTCAGGTGAACGTTTATTCGGATGATGCGGATCAGGTTTTTGCGCTTGGTCGTCAGGTCTCCCAGACCCTGACAGCGTATCGCGGCGGGTCTGTGATCCGCTGCAAAGAGATATCCCGCCGGGATGGGACGAACCCCTCCGGCGGCGATGTGATCCGGCTTCAGATGCTGGACATTCAGGTGCGCTACCGCGCCTGACCTCTGGCCGGGTGACCGGCTCAATCAACAAATGATGGAAGGAAGAAGCCAATGGCAGAGAATGTCATTCCGGGCGATCTCGTTGACATGGAATGGTCCGTCGACGGGGTGGATGGGAACTTTGCGGTGATCAAGGGCTGCAAGACGATCGGGATCCCGGAGGTCGACCAAGAATACCGGGACCGGACCTCGCTGGACAGCCCGGGCCGGTTCAAGGAATGGGGCCTTGGCCTCAAGGATGGCGGCGAGATCACCCTCAACTGCTTTTACTCGACCGAGCTTTACAAGCAGGCGGCGGCCTATAACGCGGCAGGCAAGCCGGTGTTCTTCCGGGCAAAGCTGCCTGCGGGCGAGGGGCAGAGCGCGGGCGATCTCTTTGCCTACAAGGCCTACGTGGTGCCGACGATCCCCACCACCGACCAGGACGGCGATCTGATGACGGATCTCAAGCTGCGCACCACCGGCGCGGTTGACTGGGTAGAAGGGACGGCAGCGGTATGATCAATCACGCGAAGATGAAGGTGGGTAAGACCACCCACAAGCTGAAGTTCTCCACTGCTGCGCTGATGCGGATGGAAGCGGAAAATGACGGCAAGCCCTTTGATGCGCTGGTAGATCATCTGATCACCGGCAAGGGCGGTGCGTCCTTCGTGGTCTCGGTGCTGGCCGCCGTGATGAACGATGGCGCGGGCGGCGAGCGGGACGAGGCCGTTGCCCTGGTCGATGGGGCTGGCGGCGTGCGCAAGGTGCTGACCTCTCTTGGCGAGGCCATCGCGGTTGCCTTCCCGGCTGAGGCTGATCCCGACGCTGATCCTGATGAGGACGCGGAGGGAAACGCGGAAGCCGCAGGGGCGTAGACTGGCAGGCGCTCTATCGGTCGTGGTGCAGGCTGGGTCTGCACCACGATGATTTTGGCGCGGTCACCCTGCGGGAATACGATCTGATCACCCGGGCGGTGATCGATGGCAAGAACGACCAGGTCCAGGCGCGGCGGGTGCTGCAGCAGGAGCTGGCGGTTCTGATCAGCCATGCGTTCCACAGCCCGAAGACCATCCCCGACTTCACCAAGGCGGGGGCGGAACACTCCGGCAAAAGCAAGCGGGACAAGAAGAGCGATGCGCAGGCTGTGGAGCAGCTGCGCGCCTCGCTGATGAGCCTGCACTTCCACAATCAGAAAGGGGCATGAGATGGCCGCGATTATCGGCGCTCTTCGGGGCGTTCTGTCCATGGATTCGGCTGCCTTTGAAAGCGGCGCCAAGCGGGCACAGTCCACCATGGGCAAGACCGAGCGGCGCATGCTTCGGATGGGCGCCAATATGGAGAAGGCCGGACGGCGCATGTCGCTGGGCCTGACCCTGCCGCTGGCGGGCGCCGCTGCGGTGGCGGTCAAATCCAGCCTGCAGATGGTGGATGCGCAGGCCAAGATGGCGCAATCCCTCGGCACCACCGTCAAATCCATGCAGGTGCTGGACCGGGCAGCGGATCTGTCGGGCGTGTCGATCGGGGAGGTGCAGCAGGCAACCATCCAGCTGACCAAGCGGCTGAGCCAGGCGGCGGGCGGATCCGGCGCGGCGGCCAAAGCGCTGAAGCGGCTGCATCTGAACGCCTCTGATTTGCAGCGCCTGCCGCTGGATGAGCGTCTGGCCCGGATCCAGGGCGCGCTGGCGGAGTATGTGCCGCAGGCAGAGCGCGCGGCGGTGGCCTCGGATCTCTTTGGCAGCCGGGCCGGGCTGATCTTCACCCGCATTGATGGCGCCACTCTGAAGCTGGCGGCAGAGGATGTGGGCCGGTTTGGCGTGGCCATCTCCGAAGTGGATGCGGACCGGCTGGAGACGGCCAATGATGCGATGTCTCGGATGGGGCTGGCCGGTCGGGGTCTGGCCAATCAGCTGACCATTGCGCTGGTGCCTGCGATGCAGTCGGTGAGCGATGGCGCGGCCTCGGTCGCGGAATGGTTCAACGGGCTGGGCGAGGGGACCAAGCGGGTGATTGCGCTTGGCACAGCAGGCGCGGCGGCGCTGGGGCCGCTGGCGGTGGGGCTGGGCCTCACTCTGAAGCTGACCGCGCCGCTGGGTGTGGCGATGGCGGGGATGCTCTCCACCGTGGCGCTGGCACCGGTGCGGTTCCTCGCGGCTGCAAAGTCTGCGGTGGCGCTGGAAATGGCGCTGGGGGCCACCACGACCCGGGCGGCGCTTGGCAGTGTGGCCATCAAGGGCCTGTCGCGGGGGCTGGTGCTGTTGCGCGGTGCGGTGATCACCACCGGGATCGGCGCGCTGGTCGTGGGCGCGGGGTACCTTGCCATGAAGTTCCATCAGCTGGTCACAGCGACCGGTGGTTGGGGCATGGCGCTACAGGCGCTTGGCGATCTCGCCTCGGGCGTCTGGCTGGGGATCAAGACCAGTGCCCGCTCGATCGGCCCGGCGCTTGGCGCGGTTTGGGAAACCGTCAAGGAAGGCTTTCTGCGCATGATGGGCACGATCTCGGAAAACTGGTCGGCCTTCCTGTCGGGGCTTGCGGTTCGGGTGAAGAATATCCCGGGTATGTCGGGCGCCTTTGATGCGCTGAATGAGGCCTCTGGCCGCGCCTTTGAAGGTGTTGCGAGGTATGACGCGCTGGCGGTGCGGGCTGCAAACAGCAGCGCGGCGCTGAAGAAAGAGGCCAAGGGGCTGGTGCGCGAGGGCTGGGATAAGGCCACGGCTGCGCTCAAGACCCTGACCCTGCAGATGGAGAGCGCCAATGCGGAACTTGATGCGGGCGATGACAGCGCCGATGCGTTGAAGGACAGCCTCGAGGATCTGAATGATACGCTGGATGACGGATCGGGCGGCGGCACCAAGGGAAAGCTGAAGGACACGACGAAAGAGGCGGAGTCTCTTTCCAGGGAGTTGAACGGGCCGCTGTCCTCGGCGGTGGATGGCGTGGCGCGCTCCTTTGGCGACTGGGTTGCGAATGGCCTGCGGGATTTTGAGGGCCTCTGGGACGGGATCGAGCGGGCTGCAAAACGCGGATTGTCGGATCTGGCATCCGCGATCACGCAGAACAAGTTGAAGCTGGGGCTTGGTCTTTCTGTGACCGCTGCTGGTGGGACAGCCAGTGCCGCGACCAGTTCGGGTGCGACCATTCTTGGGGGTGGAGCCTCGGGGGGCTTCGGCAGTATCCTGGGCCTTGGAAATCTTCTCGGAGCTGGGGCGGCAGGTGCGGGCATAGGTGTCAGCGCTCTGTTCGGTGCTGGCGGGGGGATCGGAACCTACTTCGGGGCTTTGGGGGCGCAGGCCGGATCTGTCTTTGCAGGTGGGTTCTCGGCAAGTGCGGCAGCGGGGCTGGCCGGTATGGCTTTGCCGCTCGTTGCTGGCCTGGCCCTGATCTCTAAGGGTCTCAGCCGCAAATACGCAGGCTCGGGGATTCGGGGGCGTTTTGGCGCTGATGGCTTTGAAGGGTCCTCGATCGACTTCTACAAGGGCGGGTTCCTGCGTTCCAACCGCACCGACTACAAACCGCTGGAGGCAGACTTCGAGGCGGCGCTGGATCAGAGCGTCACCGGGCTGACCGATGGTGTGAAGGATATGGCGGCCTCGCTGAACCTTGGCACCAAGGCGCTGGAGGGCTTTACCAGCGAAGGCTTCACGCTCTGGACCAATGGCAAGAGCCAGGAGAAGATCCAGGAGGAACTGCAGGCGCGCATTGAAGAGACCGGCGCGGAAATGGCCGAGCTGGTGCTGGGAACGGATGACTTCAGCCGCGCCGGGGAAACCGCGCTTGATACGCTGGGGCGCCTGTCGGGCAGCCTCACCGCAGTCAACGATGCGGCGGATCTTCTGGGCCATGGTCTTTTTGATGTCTCGCTGAAGGGCGGCGATGCGGCTTCGCATCTGGTCGATCTCTTCGGCGGCGCCGAGGCCATGGCGGGATCCGTCTCGGCCTACTTCGGGGCTTTCTACTCCGAAGGCGAGCGCACGGAGGTGATCCTGCGGCGTCTGCGCGAAGAGTTCGGGGATCTCGGTGTTGCCATGCCCGCAAGCCGGGACGGCTTCCGGGAGCTGGTCGAGGGGATCGATACCACCACCGAGCACGGGCGCGCGCTTTATGCGGGCCTTCTGCAGATGTCCGGCGCCATGGCCGAGGTGCTGCCGCAGGTCAGCGCCTATTCTGCCGAGCTGGCGGACATGGTTGGGGAGATCGGCGGCGAGCTTGGCGCGCAGATCGATGCGGCCCGCGCCCGGGTCTCCGAAGAACGCGCCACGGCGGAAAGCTGGCGCCGTGCGGGCAGCGGGCTCCGCGACCTGGTGGATGGTCTGATCACCGGCGATCTGACCGGCGCCAGCACGGCGCAGGCCGAGGCGGCGCAGCGGGCGCGGCTGGACGGTGCCCTGGCAGCGGTGCGTGGCGGGGATCTCTCGGCAGCGGAAAGCCTGCCGGAGCTGGCGCGCGCCTATCTGCAATCGGCCCGGGCCGGTGCAGGATCTGCGCTGGAATACCGGCGGATTGCGGCAGAGGTGCAGGGTCAGCTGCGGTTTGCGGCTGGGGTGGCGGATCTGGAAAGCGGCAATGATGAGGTTCTGGCCGGTCTTTACGAGCAGCAGATCGAGGTTCTGACCTCGCTTGGCAGCTTCCTGCAGCTTGAAGGGTTGACCGGCGATCAGATCGCGGATCTGAGCCAGGGCGTTCAGGATCTGGCCGCGGACTGGGATGGCACCGTCAACGCATTTGAAACCTCCCTCGGCGCGCTGGAGGATGCCATCAGCCAGGCCGAGGCCTTCAGCTATGACGATCTGGTGGGCGCGCTGGATGTAGCGGTCACGCTGGCCGATGATGCGCCGCGCTGGCTGCGCCGGATGGTAGAGCAGGCGGACAGCGGGATCCGCACCACGCTGGACTTCATCATCCGCCGGGATGATCTGACGGCGGCGGACCGCTGGATTGCCACCCATGCCCTGTCGCAGCATGTGGCCAGCCTTGACCTGGTGCTGCGCGAGGATCTGGACCGGCAGACCCGCAAGCTGGTTCTCACCAACACCGAAGAGCTGCGCCGCAAGCTGATGCTGCAGCTGGGTCGGGATCTTGATCCGGACACCCGCGCCCTGGTGCTGACCCGCAGCGCCAACCTGTCGCGCCGGGTGAACGTGGCGCTGACCCGGGAGAGCGGCGATACCGTGGAGCGGCTGACCCGCCTGCAGGATCTGATCGGGGCGCGGGGGCAGGCCGGGCGCCTCAGCTTTGGCGGCGCGGTGCGCCTGACGGCGGATACCGTCTTCAGCGATCTGACCTCGGCCACCGGGGATCTGCTGCAGCCGATGGAAAACCTGCGGAGCATGCTGGGAGAACTGCGCGCGGCGGTGCGGCTGGACACGGCAGAGCGGCAGGCACAGTCCAAGGTTGCCTCCCTGCAGATCCGTGGCGCCGGGCTGGCGGATCGCACAGAGGTCAAACGGGCAGGGGGCGCCGAGCTGATCGGCCAGATCGAGGATCTGCAGGCCTCCACCGGGATCAAGCTGCTGCGCGGGACAGGCGAGGACGCCATCCTGCGTCAGCGGGAGGATGGCACCATTGCCTATCGCGCGGATTACACCAGCGGCGGCGCGGGGCTGGCGGCCTTCAACGCGGCCTTCCGGGGCGCTGATGGTCTGGAAGCCAAGATCGCGACCTACAATGAGCAGATCAGCGGCAGGAATGATCGGCTGGAGCGCCTGCGGGCGCAGATCCGGGGGCTAGGCGGCATTCCGCAGTTTGCCGCAGGCGGTGCCCATGCAGGCGGTCTGCGCATTGTCGGGGAACGCGGCTGGGAGATCGAGCGCACCGGCGCCTCCCGCATTCACAGCCATGCGGAGTCCGTGGCGATGCTGGACAACCGCTTCGTGGTGCAGAGCGTCAACGCCCTGGCCAAACAGGTCGGGGTGCAGGGGCAGAGCATGGAGCTGTTCGTGCGCAAGATCGCGCAGTTCCTGGAGGACTGGGATGAAGCCGGGCAGCCGGAGGTGCGGGTCTGATGGACTTCAACATCATCGCGCCGATGGCCGTCACCAATACCGAGCTGACCGCCTCCAATATCCCTGAGGATGATCATCCCGAATGGGCGGCAGGCACCACCTACGCCAAGGGTGCTCTGGTGATCTCGCTCTCCTCGCACCGGATCTACCAGAGCATGCAGGATGGCAACCTGGGCAAGGATCCTCTGACGGATGATGGCAGCTGGTGGTTTGACCTTCGGGCCACCAACCGCTGGTCTGCCTTTGATCAGCGGCGCTCCAACACGGCGTCGCATCCAGACCAGATCACCTACTCGATCACCCCGACGCAGGATTGCGATGCGATCGCGCTCTTCGGCCTTACCGCCGGGTCGGTGCGGATCGAGGTCTGGGACGGTCCCAGCCAGATCTATGATGAGACCTTTGTTATGGTCGACACCGGCCATGTGGTCAGCGTCTACACCTGGTTCTTCGGCGGCATTGTCTACACCCGCCAGAAGGTTCTGAACGGCTTTCCGGGCTACATCGGCCACCGCATCGACATCACCATCGCGGCGGTGGGGGCCACGGCCAAGGTGGGCCACATCGTTCTCGGGCGGAACCATCTGCTGGGGCAGGTGATGAACCTGCCGCGCATCTCTTTCGTCAGCCACAGCCGCAAGGGCTATGACGATTTTGGCGATGAGATCCTGGTGAAGCGCGGCTCCACCCGCAAGATCGAGGTGGCCTTGCTGGTGCCGACCATCCAGGCGCCGCGCGTGATGGATATCATGGCCGAGATCGATGGTCTTGCGACGGCCTTCTACGCCTCGGGCACGGGGCCAACCTACGGGATTGAGGGGCTGGGGTTCCTCGATGACCACGGCCAGCCGCTGGATGTGGCGGGCGAAAGCACATTCCCCCTGATCATGAAAACACTGAAATAGGACACGAGAGCCATGAGCTATCCGGAGTTCTCCGACTTTCCGCCGATCCCGCAGCGATCAGCGGCGGAGGCGGATTTTGACACCAAGATGTCTGCGCTGTTCCAGCACTTTGCAACCACCCACAGGGCGGAGCTGATCGCGCTGATCGATTTTTTGAAGACGGGCAGCACCATCATTGGCGGTGCGCTGAACGCCACCACCGTGGGGCTGGAAACCCCTGCGGCAGGGAAGTTTACCGCGCTGGAGGCCGACAGCCTCGGCGGGGCGGCGGTGCAAAGCTCAGCGTCAGATACCGATGGTGACGGCAAATTGGTGCGGATGGATGGGGCCGCTGCTGCTGCACTGAGCCGCTTTGGATTCTATCGGTCAGCGGGTGACGCATACAATATTGATGAGGCTACGGCGGGCGAATTCGGGCTTGTCTCAACAAGCAACCCCGGCACATGGCCGTCTGAAAACCCTGGGCCATTTGCGTGGTTAACTTCCCAGAGGATCTATAGTGATGCCGCCGTATTGCAGCGGGCCATTTACGGTTATGCCTCAACGGGAACCCCTGGCAACGTGCGCACGTTCGAGCGTATCCGCGCCAATGATGGCTCCGCGTGGTCTGCGTGGGCAGAGGTTGTGACCAGCGCCAACGTACAGGCTAATGGGTTTGATCGGACCTCGGGGGCATTGCTCAAAGTCGGGGCGTTCGGGTTGGGCGGTCTGGGGGAGGTGATTAATGATTTCTCCACTGCCCCGCAGTTTTGTGAGTTCATCGCTGGTGGCGGCGGAGGTGTGATAGACGGCCCCCCTGACAATGGTGCGTATCGTCCTGGGTTGGTGGCGTTTCGTTCCGCCTCTGACAGATCTTCAATTCTCATGTTCACAACCAATGGGATTGCGGTGCGCAACTACATTGCCGGCGCACCCGACGGTGACTGGATTACGTTGTTCAGCAACAAGAACCTGGTCGGAACCGTCTCCCAGTCCGTCGGCGTCCCAACCGGTGCCGTGATCGAGCGCGGCAGCAACGCCAATGGGGAGTACGTGCGCTTTGCTGATGGGACGCAAATTTGTTGGTGTGAGAAGACATCAACGGATGCGCAAAACATTGTGTCTGGGGCGCTATATCGCACCCCCGGTGTGTCTGTGAGTTTTCCTGCCGCATTTTCGGATGCTTCGAAGGTGCAGGTGCTGCCTGGGCATAGCGACGATACGAGCGCTTGGTTCACCGCAGATAGCCCTGCCGCCACAGCAGCGTTTGTGCGGAGGATGGGAACTACCAACACGCCCACCAACGTCACATACCGCATCACAGCCATTGGCCCTTGGTTCTAAAGGAGCACTCACATGAAAATTTCTTTCAACTGCATAGCCGGTCTGCCCGGTCAGCATGAAACAAGTGCCAGCGTCAGCGGTGACACGATCACCGTGGATGGCGTCGCCTATGACCTCTCCGCCGTGCCCGAAGGCGGCTTTGCCGAACCGGATGGTGAGCATCCCTTCTTTGGCCAGATCGCCCGTATCGGCGGCGAGCTGCACCTGTCCCTGCTCTGGTTCTATGACGCGGCCACCGCCGAGGTTCACCAGCCCGCTGCTGCGCCCGTCCTGGCCGTCACCGAAGGGGAGGTGCCCGATCCCATCACCCGCAAGCCTGCACCGCAGCCAGAACCTCAGGAGGCCTGAGCCATGACCTTCACCCTCAAGATAATCACAGCTGCCGAGGTGACCGAGCAGGATCTGGCGCTGTCCATGGGCGAGGCAAAGGCCGAGTGCCGACGTCGGATCCTCGCTGTCGTCAATGAGACCGCTCAGATCAATCTGGCCGCTGCCGCTGCTGCGGATCAGCTTACCCCTGAACAGCGCACCGCCTATGTGGCGGGGTTGGACTGGATCATGCAGATGCGCGCCGCATGGCCTGCTTTGGCGGCGTCCGGCGCGGATCTCACTGATGATGCAAACTGGCCTGTCGTTCCTGCAGGCGCTGCCGCGCTGGCGGGGGACTTCTGATGGATGAAACCGGCCTGGTGGACTGGCTGTCCAATCTGATCGGCGGCGCGGCAACAACGCTGGTGGGCGCTTCCTTGGGGCGCCTGATGTGGCATTCCGGCGAGGTGCGCAAAGGGCAGCGGCGCTTCTTCGGCCCGGAGCTTCTCTGGGAAATCCCGGTGGCCTTCGGCATGGCCATCATCGGGGAAGCGATCGCCAGCTACCTTGGCGCCAGCGCTACGGTCAGCACCGGCATCGTCGCCCTTGCGGCTTACATCGGCCCGCGTGGCGCTGAGGTACTGCTGGCAAAATGGCTGACCCGCGCCAAACCCTGAGCTGATCCCCCGAACCCTGAAACCGCCCCGCCAAGGAAGCCCTTGCGCGGGGCTTTTGCATTGGAGGCTTTCCATGCCTGACATTCTCACCTTTGAAACCCTGCAGAAGATCACCGGCCCGATCGTGCCGGGCAGCAACCAGGCGCGCAATGCGCAGTCCTTCCTGTTGGCGCTGAACCGCTATGGATACGATCTGGGCCTGAACCAACCGCACCGGCTGGCCTACCTGCTGGGGCAGGTGCTGCTGGAATGTGGCGCCTTCCGCTATGACCGGGAAATCTGGGGCCCGACCCCGGCGCAGGCGGGCTATGACACCCGCACAGATCTCGGCAACACGCAGGAACGGGATGGTGATGGCTACAGGTTCCGGGGCCGCACCGGCATGCAGATTACCGGGCGGGCCAATTACCGCGCCTTCACTGCCTGGGTGCGCCGCCTCGATCCCACCGCGCCGGATTTTGAGGCGGATCCGGATGCCGTGAACCTGGATCCATGGGAAGGGCTAGGGCCGCTCTGGTACTGGTCCGAGCGTGGTCTGAACCGGCTGGCCGACCGGGGCGATATCCGGGCCGTAACGCGGCGCATCAATGGCGGCTACAATCACCTGTCCGAGCGCAAGCGCTGGACCCTGCGCGCGCAGCTGGTGCTGCTGGGTTATGGCGCAGAGGATCTGCGCACCTTCCAGCGCGCCGCCGGTCTTGTGGTGGATGGTCTGCCCGGCCCGAAGTCCCATGCGGCGCTGCACGCGGCCCTGCTGGCCCTACCGCCCATCGCGCCTCCGAAACCCAAACCCAAAATCGAAACCACCGGGATCCGCGCCTTCCTTGCGCAGTTCTTGCCCTGGCTGGCGGACTAATCCGCCAGCCGCTTCCTTCCCACTCCAAAACAGAGGACACACCCATGAACTGGAATGACATTCTGCAACAGCTTCAGCCCGCGCTGATCAGTGGCCTGAGCTTGCTCCTGACCGTTCTGATCGGCGGTGCTGCCCAGGTGGCCAAGCAACGCTTCGGAATTGAAATTGAGGCTCGCCACCGCGAGGCACTGCACAGCGCCCTTATGAGCGGCGCCCGCGCCGCGATCGAGGACGGCCCCGGCGCCGGAAAGGATGTGCTAGTTGAGCAGGCCGTCACCTATGCCCGCGAGTCGGTGCCCGATGCAATCGCGCGGCTGCGGCCCAGTGAGGCCGTCTTGCGCCGCCTCGTGGTTGGTAAGCTGAAGGAACTCGGCGTAAAGTAGCCTGGTCATGAAAAAGGGCCCCGCGAAATAGCGGGGTTTCCACCGCCCTTTCGCGGCGTCATCGGGTCTTGATGGCGCCTCGTGAGCGCGGCCCCCTATGTTGGTTTGGTCCATTGGCGTGTATTTTTCCAATCGGGCCGTAGCTCAACTCTCCCAAATCCATCAAGTATTGATGCCCAGACCCGCCAGCACCCGCTGGGGGCATGCCCGGAGTAGGTGGCTACTGCATCGGCGCTCTGCGCTCTACGCCTATAAAACGAAACAACCGCCCGAAAGGGGCGGGGCATGGAGGAGCTGGCATTCGTGCGGGTAAAGGGCCAAGATGACAATTGGGCGGAATTGAAGCCAGACGGTGTGACATCACCCGTTGAAATTTCTTAGGAGGCTGCGCATTGACCGATCAGGAATTGACCGAAAGGGCAAATAAGAACTTCAATTTGCAACTGACTATAGCGCGGAAGAACTTCGAGTTGCTACAAGAGCTTGTTTCAGAAGAGGTTGTTGCAGTCCGGGAATGAAGCGTCGACAGGATTTCCCAACTGCATCTTTCTAGTTCGTTGGCATTCTCGTTTATATTCTCTGCTAACCGGGCCTACCGGATACTAGATAAAGCTGGTGGCTCCAGAATTATGATGCCCCGGGAGCATCGCAAGAGCTTTCAAAAAGCGATTAAGCCATTGGTTGATAGCCGGGATGCCGCTGAGCATGGGTTTGACTATAAGCCCAAAGAAAAGAGCCGACTATCCGGTTCCGAGCACGAGAGCGGGGCTATTTCTGTGGACCAGTCCAACGTGATTATCCGAGGTAAGGATAGAATTCTTGTTGGTCCTCACAACTTGGCTGACTTGTACGTTGCCGTCTGCGAAGCTCTTGTCGCTCACACTTGGGTGCCCGAGGAAATGTCCAGATGAGGAGACGAAAATGTTGAAAATCAAGCTGCTGGCTATCGGGGGGCAGTGGTATTTGGATCTTCAGTGACTGCCGAAATGGAACTTGATTGTGATGCTTTTCGATCTGAAAGTGAGTTGGTCGTTGAGATCTGTGCGTGTGGCAAGATCACTGACGATGCTGTGGAGAGGCTGCAGTGTTTCGACACTGCAGCCAAGAGGCAGACCCTGATGCTTCTCCAGGCAAGGGCAAGGGCGGAAATGCTAAGGCGCTCGCCGGGTGGTATTGAGGCAATGCGGCAGGCGATCGAACGCGGCCCATATTCAGAAACCAAATAAGAGAGAGATTTGAAACGATACCTTTGGGCCTTAGCCTATTTGGCGACTGGAGGCGTTGCATTCGCCCAAGACACGGGTGTGTACACTCTTTATCGATCCTCCGTGGTGAACCCAACTTTTCGAATTCATGTAGCCACTTTTGACGCAAGTGACGGCCAGGAATACAACGCGGAAAACTGTCGGATCGCGGCTAAATTGTTCTCACAGCAGCCGGGAACCAAGACGCTGTTTTGGTGTGAGCCTGGTCGATACCGAAAATCTAGATAGAGAGCGCCTGCGCATGGCAGACTGGCCGCACACAATTCCGCATGATCTGAAGGCTAAGCTGGAAACCTTAGATGGCTTCCGCAATCCTCCAGGCAATCAAGATCGCTGGGGAGCGATCCGGGAATGGCTGGTCGGTCATGGTGTCGATGCCCCGGAACAGCTGCCTGCTGCTCCGGAGCGGTCCGCGCGTGATCTCGGCCACAGTACACGGCCGCGCCGGTAGGTTTCCTGAAGCGCTAGGCGGGACGATTCATTTTCAGTCCAGCCTTTTGAGCCATTCCCATCCCAGATATTTATCCCCGGTCTGTTTGATGTGGGTGTACCGCTGCAGCGAAGCCCATGATCGATGACCGGATACGGCTGCGGCCTGTGGAATCGAAAGCCCGGTTTCGAAAAGCCGCGTGACACCTTCATGCCGCAGATCGTGAAAGCGCAGGTCTTCTATCTCCAGAACTTTGCAGGCGCGCGTAAAGGCGGCGCTGATGGTGTCAGGGTGGAAAGGGAATATCCTGGCCTCTTTGCGCGGCATAGAACGCGCGATTCTGAGAGCTGGTTCCGGCAGGTCGCACCAAACATCGTTGCCGATCTTGTCGCCAGGGTGCTTCATGTCCGTGATGAAAACCCGGCTGTGTTCCGCGTCCAGGCCCTTCCATGTGATCCGAGTGATCTCTTCCTGGCGGCGTGTAGAGAATAGGGCAAAGGCCACGATCTTGTGCATGGGGAGGGTGCTAGGCCGGTGAGTGTGCTTTTTCTCAAATAGAGATAAGAGCGCATCCAACTCGGCCAGCGTGGGGCGCCGGTCGCGCTTGCGCGCTTTTCCAGTGATGCCTAGCCTATTGCAGACAACAAAGGCGTCTTTCATGGCCTGCTGATCCAGGGGGATGCCCCATGCGGGTCTTGCCAGGGCAAAGACTGCGCTAAGGTGTGACATGTAGTTCCCTACGGTCGCGGGGGTGCGGGTGGCGCCGAGGTCTTTTGCAAACTGAACTATGTCGTGACTTCGGATCTCGTTGCAGGGCATGTCCGCAATATCATACTCGCGGATCGATCGCAGAACTTGCGCCTTGGTTCGTCCAATCTCTTTGACGCTTTCGGTGATGTAGCGATCGATGGCGGCGCTTAATGTTCTGTCCTTGCTCTTGATCAATGATAGATCCTCGCCTGCGGCGTCGATCTCTTTCATCCGTTTTTTACACCAGGCCGCTGCGGATGCCCGCTTGTCAAATGTTCGGGATTCGCGGTGTGCCCATTTGCCATTTCGTCTTATGTTGATCTGTGCGACATAGGCGACAGATCCGTCTTTGCGTTTTCGTTCTCGTATCTGGGCCATATCTGAACAACATTTTTGGTCAATCTGAACAACATGTGTTGTTCAAACAGCAAAAAACGGGCCAAAACAAGCAAAAAACGGCAAGAAACGCCGCGCCAAAATAGGTGATGATTTGATCGATAGTGTAGAAAAATCAAATATTTGCAGGGCTTCTCGCCTATCCGTTGCACCTATGATGGATTGGACCTACAGGCACTGTCGTTACCTGCATCGCCTGTTGAGCCGTGAGACACTCCTATACACAGAAATGGTCACCGCACCTGCGCTGGTGCGGGGTGGGGCCTTGCATCTGCTGGCCTTCAATCCCGAGGAGCACCCGGTGGCGCTGCAGCTGGGCGGGTCCGAGCCGCAGGAACTGGCCGAGGCCGCGCGGCTTGGCGAAGAGGCGGGCTATGATGAGGTGAACCTCAATTGCGGTTGTCCCAGCGATAGGGTGCAATCCGGTGCCTTCGGGGCGGTTCTGATGCAGACGCCGGATCTGGTGGCGGAGTGCGTGGCGGCCATGCGCGGTAAGGTGCAGGTCGATGTCACCGTGAAATGCCGCATCGGCGTTGATGAGCAGGAACCGCAGGACATCCTGCCGGTGTTTCTGGAGAAAATTCGCGCTGCGGGTTGCCGACGCGTGACGATCCACGCGCGCAAGGCCTGGCTGCAAGGGCTGTCACCCAAGGAAAACAGGGATATCCCGCCGCTGGATTACGATCTGGTGCATCAGATGAAGGCGGCGTTTCCCGATCTGCATATATCACTGAACGGTGGCATTGCCTCCCTGGACGCGGCGCGGGAACATCTGGTCCGGGGTCTTGATGGCGTCATGGTCGGACGCGCGGCCTATCACCAGCCCGCCGATATTCTGTCGGCTGCCGACCCGGTGATCTATGGCACCGGCGAGCCGCGCGACGCATCCGCCGTGGTGCATGAGATGCTGCCCTATATCGAGCGGCAGTTGAGCGATGGCGCGCGGCTGCATCAGATTACCCGACATATGCTGGGTCTTTTTGCCGGTAAACCCGGCGCGCGTGCATGGCGGCGGATCCTCTCCGAGGGCGCGAACCGTCCGGGGGCCGGTCCTGATTTGGTGTTGGAAGCGCTGTCACAGGTGGCAGAGCGCTCTGCCGCCTGAGGTATCCGTCAGCCGGAGGCCGGTGAACCATCAATCCTGTGCTGACTGTCCGCTGTACGCGGGCGGCGTTATTTGCGCTCCAGCCGGGCAGCGCGCCCGCCACGGCGTTTGGTCAGCCCGGCGGCACGCCCCGGCAGTTCTTCCATCACCGCAGCGCGTTCATCATTGCTCATCCGAGACCACTGGGTAATTTCGTCAATCGAGCGGTAGCAGCCGGTACAGATCCGCTCTGCGGGGTGAACCACACAGATCTTGATGCAAGGCGACTGAATTTCGTCGCGTTTCCAGACCTTGTCGCTCATGCCGTCATCCATTGCCCAAATGCCTCATCCGATCCAGCGCTCCCTGCAGGATATAGGAGGCGGCGACATGGTCGATCACCTCGGAGCGGCGTTTGCGGGACGTATCCGCCTCCAGCAGGGCTTTTTCGGCGGCAACTGTGCTCAGCCTTTCGTCCCAGAAGCCGATCGGCAGTTCCGTCAGTCGCGTCAGGTTGCGGGCAAAGGCGCGGGTGGATTGGCAGCGTGGTCCTTCGCTGCCATCCATATTGCGCGGCAGGCCGAGCAGGATGCCGCCTACCTCGCGTTCCTTGATGATCTCTAGCAGGCGCGCGCTGTCGAGGGTGAACTTCTTGCGCCGGATGGTCTCCAGCGGCGTGGCCACCGCGCCGATCCGGTCCGAGACGGCAACCCCGATGGTTTTCTCGCCCAGATCCAGCCCGACCAGAGCGGTATAGGAGGGCAGGGCGGCGGCGAACTCTTCGAAGGTATCAAGGATCATTCTGCCACCCCTGCCTGACGGGCGGCGTCGTTGATCATGTCAAGCGCGGCGGCGTCCCCGGCAAAGGTCTGGCGGGCTTCGTCATAGATGACGCGGGCCTGATCCAGATCGCCAAGCACTCCCAGCGCCCCGATCAGACGGGACCATTCCTGGACCGTGCCACCTTCGGTCGCGAGCCTGTCCGACAGGCGAGCCACCATGCCGCGGATCATCTCGGCCCGGTCGGCTTCGCTCATCTCGGCGGCGTTCTCCACGTCCGCCGCATCGGGGCCGGGCATGGCGCCAGCAAAGGGCGGGGTCGGCGCGCCTTTGGGCTGGATCGGCTGATAATCGACCCCGGCACGCACGGCCATCTCTTCGATCTGGCTTTGAATGCCGCGGACCCAGGGATCATCGGCATTGCCCTTGCGCAGGGTTTCCGCCCAGATCTGGTAGGAGAGGTCAGGCCGTCCCACCTGTCCCAGCATCAACCCGTAGTAATAGCGTGCCGGTCCGTTTTCCGGGTCCAGCCGCAGCGTCTGGCTCAGCGCCTTTTCCGCTTCGGGAGAGACATAGCCACCGGCTGCCATGATCATCAGCTCGGCCAGCTCGCCGAAATCGGCGGCTTCCACATCGCCGGACATGATGTCGATATACTTTTCCTTGGCCTGATAGGCCGCGATGAAATTGCCGAGGTTCGCCTCGTGCTGTACCAGCAGGGCCTGACCCTGAGCGTCGTCTTCACGCTTGGCCACGGTCTGGCGCAGTTGATCGACGAGCTGACGGTAGCTGTCTTCGACTTCGGGCGCCGGGAAAGGCGGCACCTGGGCTTCAGCTTCGCCCTGGCTGGGGCGGCTGTCGGCGCGCTCCTGCGCCATGGCGATGCGGCTCTTGAGGCTGAGGTCACCATAGCCTGGTGCGCCCAGGGTCGCGTATATCCCCAGTGTTCCGCCACAGATCCCCAGAACGATGACCGCCGCCACCGCGCGGGTCGCCATCCGGGGTTGCCGCGCGCCTTCGGTCTGTTCCTGCAGCTGCGCATCGGCGGCCAGAATGCGGCGGGAGACCTCGGTGCGGATACGGCCGGCGTCGGCTTCGTTGATCACGCCACGCGCCAGATCCTTGTCCACGTCGCGCAATTGCTGGCGATAGACGCGCAGGTCATAGGCCGCAGGCGGCTCTCCCGTTGCGCGGCTGCGCAACAGAACCAATGCCATCAATCCGGCGATGGCCAGGGCCATGAATGCGATGAGGATCCAGAAAACCATGCTTACTCCGATGTTTGATCCCCATCTATATCTCCGCAGGCGCGGAAAAAAGACCTAACTGCTGCGTCACCCTGTCGTGCCCGGTAAGTGGGGCGGCCCGCGGGCTGGGCAGACCCCGTGCGGCAAGGTCGCAGACGTGGTAGAAAGGTGATGTCGCAACTATGCACAAATGCGACGATAAACGGCACGGCCCGGAACCGCCCCTCGGGCATACCCAAGAACAGACACGCATCATCGGATTCGCTCATGAAACGCTATTCAGCCTTTGCAGTCGCGCGGGAGGCCCTGCGCTACCACACCGGATGGGAACGCGCCTGGCGCGCCCCCGAGCCCAAACGCCACTATGATGTGATCATCGTCGGCGCGGGCGGGCACGGCCTTGCCACGGCCTATTACCTTGGCAAGAATTTCGGCATCACCAATGTGGCGGTGCTGGAAAAGGGCTGGCTGGGCGGCGGCAACACCGGGCGCAATACCACCATCATCCGCTCGAACTACCTGCAGGATCCGTCGGCGGCGATCTATGAAAAGGCGCGTTCCGTATACGAGGATATGAGCCAGGATCTGAACTATAACGTGATGTTCTCTCCGCGCGGCGTCATCATGCTGGCCCAGACCGAGCATGAGGTGCGCGGCTACAAGCGCACGGCCCATGCCAACGCGCTGCAGGGCGTGTCGACCGAGTGGATCGAACCCGCGCGCGTCAAGGAACTGGTGCCGATCATCAACCTTGAAGGGCCGCGTTACCCTGTGCTGGGTGGCCTGTGGCAGGAGCGCGGCGGCACCGCGCGCCACGATGCGGTGGCCTGGGGCTATGCCCGGGCGTGTTCGGCCATGGGCATGGACATCATCCAGCAATGTGAAGTCACCGGCGTGCGCACTGAAGGTGGTCGGGTCATCGGTGTCGACACCAGCAAGGGCGCGATCGATTGCGATAAGCTGGCCATGGTAGTTGCAGGCAACTGTTCGCACCTGTCCCAGATGGCGGGCTTCCGCCTGCCGGTCGAAAGCGTGGCGCTGCAGGCGCTTGTGTCTGAGCCAATCAAACCCTGCATGGATGTGGTCGTCATGGCCAACACCGTACACGGTTACATGAGCCAGTCCGACAAGGGCGAGATGGTGATTGGTGGCGGTACGGATGGCTACAACAACTACACCCAGCGCGGGTCCTTCCACCATATCGAGGAAACCGTGCGTGCGCTGAACGAAACCTTCCCGATGGTGTCGCGCCTGAAGATGCTGCGCCAGTGGGGCGGTATCGTGGATGTCACCGGCGACCGCTCGCCCATCATCTCGAAAACGCCGGTACAGAACTGTTTCGTCAACGCAGGCTGGGGCACCGGCGGCTTCAAGGCCATCCCGGGATCTGGCTGGGCCATGGCCGAGCTGATGGCAACCGGCCATTCGCCGCTGGCCGAGGAATTTTCCATGATGCGCTTCAAGGAAGGCAAATTCATCGACGAGAGCGTCGCGGCAGGGGTGGCGCACTGATGGTTGCTTCCCTTCGTTCATCCAATGTGACGCCCTGCGTCGCATCGTGCCCGATCCCCGCCCTCGGTTCGGGGGCAGTAGACCAGACCAAACCGGAGCATGGCCCATGCTGATCCTTGAATGCCCCTATTGCGGCGTCAAAGCCGAAGAAACCGAACTGCACGGTGGCGGTGAGGCGCATCTGACGCGCTTTGGTCCCGGCTCCTCGGATGATGAGTTCCATGACTATCTGTTCATGCGGGAAAATCCCAAAGGCGTGCATTTCGAACGCTGGCGGCACGTCAATGGCTGCGGCAAGTGGTTCCACGCGGCCCGCTGCACCATGACGCTTGAGGTTTTTGGCACCTATTCGGCGCAAACCACCGAGCCGCCGCAGGAAATCCGCGACGCGATCACCGCCAAACGCCCCGGCTGGAGCTGGCGCGAGTTTTCGGATGCCAAGTCATGACAGACGCACTTCGTCGCACAGACCGACCGCAGCCGGGCATGGCCCGTTTCGTGGAACACACACCGAATACCACCGCCTTTTATCGTGAAAGGTTCGCAGCATGAGCACGCGTCTTGCCAATCAGGGCCGGTTGATCGACCGCTCCAAACCCATCGAGTTCACCTTTAACGGCACGCGGATGACAGGCTATGCCGGGGATACGCTGGCCTCGGCGCTGCTGGCCAATGATCAGCTGCTGGTGGGCCGGTCCTTCAAATACCACCGCCCGCGCGGGCTGGTTGCCTCGGGCGCGGAAGAGCCCAACGCGCTGGTTGGCCTCGGCTCCGGTGCGCGGTTCGAACCGAACCAGCGCGCCACCACGACCGAGCTGTTCTCGGGCCTCAGCGCCCAGTCGCAGAACCACTGGCCTGGCCTTGAGTTCGACGTGGGCGTGGTGAACAACAAGCTGGCGCGTTTCCTGCCTGCTGGTTTCTATTACAAGACGTTCATCCACCCCAAACCCTTCTGGAAACACGTCTATGAGCCGATCATCCGCAAATCCGCAGGTCTGGGCCAGGCGCCGGACCGCGAACTGAAGGATGCGGACACCTACGAACACTTCTATTTCTTTGCCGATGTTCTGGTGGTTGGCGGCGGTGTTGCCGGCCTTCAGGCGGCGCTGACGGCGGCTCGTTCGGGCGCCAAGGTGCTGGCGATGGAACAGAACGCCCATTGGGGCGGTCGGGCGCCGGTCGATGGTGGGACCATCGATGGCGACGATCCCGAAGCCTGGGTGGAACAGGCGCTGGCGGAACTCACCGCGATGGAGAACGTCACCCTGCGCAACCGCTGCATGGGATCGGGCGTCTATGATCACGGCTATGCTCTGGGATACGAGCGGCTGACCGATCACACACCGGGGCAGGGTGGTCCGCGCCACCGCCTGTGGCGGATCCGAGCAAAACAGATCGTCACCGCAACCGGCGCCATTGAACGGCCGCTGTCCTTTGCTGGCAACGATGTGCCCGGCGTGATGCTGGCCGCAGCGATGCGCGACTATGTGGTGAACTGGGGCGCGACCCCGGGGCAGCGCGTGGTGGTAGCGACCAACAACGACGATGCCTATCGTACCGCGCTGGCGCTCCATGGTGCAGGCGTCGAGGTGGTACGGGTGCTCGACACCCGCGAAGCCGGTGGCGGCGCCCTGATGGATGAGGTCCGCGCGCTTGGTATCCGTGTCGAATGCGGCCGCGGCATCGCCAAGGTCAAGGACGGCAAGCATGTGACCAAGGTCGCGATCTGCGCCCAGAACGGTCAGGGCGGCGCCCAGGAAGAGGTCGAAGCCGATGCGGTCGCCATGTCCGGCGGCTGGTCTCCGGTGGTGCACCTGTGGTCCCACTGCGGCGGCAAGCTGCTCTGGAATGATGCGCAGGCGCATTTCCGTCCCGATCCCTCCCGTCCGCCGCTCGGCGCAGATGGTGCAGGTTTCGTGGTGACCGCTGGTGCCGCCAGCGGCCCGCTGACACTGGATGCGGTTCTGGCCGATGGTGCCGAGGCCGGGGCCAAGGCCGCCGCTGCGGCCGGGTTCAAAGCCGATGCCACTGCCGCCAAGGGCGCAGCGCAGGAAGAGGCGCCGATGCAGCCGGTCTGGCTGATGCCCGCCCGCGCGGAAATCAACCTGCGCATGAAGGCCTGGCTCGACTTCCAGAACGACGTCAAGGTTTCCGACGTGCAACTGGCGGCGCGCGAAGGCTACGAAAGCGTCGAGCACACCAAGCGTTACACCACGCTCGGCATGGCGACGGATCAGGGGAAACTCAGCAACATCAACGGTCTGGCGGTCCTTGCTGATAGCCTCGGGTCGGAAATCCCGCAGGTGGGCACCACCACCTTCCGCCCGCCCTATCACCCCATTTCCATGGGCGCGATCGGCGGTGAGGCGCGCGGCGAGATCTTCCAGCCCCTGCGCAAGACGCCGATGTACGACTGGCACGATGGCAATGGCGCCGACTGGGAACCGGTGGGCTACTGGCGCCGCCCCTACGCCTATGTGCGCAGCGGCGAAAGCGTGAAGGAGGCGGTCAACCGCGAGATCACCAACACCCGTGAGAACGTCGGGATGTTGGATGCCTCGACCCTGGGTAAGCTGATCGTCAAAGGCCCCGACGCCGGACGGTTCCTCGACATGATGTACACCAACATGATGTCGACCCTGAAAGTCGGCAAATGTCGCTATGGTCTGATGTGCTCCGAGAACGGCTTCCTGTCGGATGACGGCGTGGTTGCCCGCATCGACGAGGACACTTGGCTGTGCCACACCACCACCGGCGGCGCCGACCGCATCCATGCCCATATGGAAGAATGGCTGCAGACTGAATGGTGGGACTGGAAAGTCTATGTTGCCAATGTGACCGAGCAATACGCTCAGATCGCGGTGGTCGGTCCCAAGGCGCGCAAGGTGTTGGAAAAGCTGAACGGCGAGGCCGGTGGCGGACTGGATGTCTCCAAGGAAGCGCTGCCCTTCATGGAATGGCAGGACGGAGAGATCGGCGGCTTCAAATGCCGGGTCTACCGGATCTCCTTCTCGGGCGAATTGTCCTACGAGATCGCTGTTGCTGCCTCTGACGGTCAGGCCTTCTGGGACGCGCTGATGGCGGCGGGACAGGAATTCGGGGTGATGCCCTATGGCACCGAATGCCTGCACGTGCTGCGCGCGGAGAAGGGCTTTATCATGATCGGGGATGAAACCGACGGTACGGTCATTCCGCAGGATCTGGGTCTCAACTGGGCGATTTCCAAGAAGAAGGAAGACTTCATTGGCAAGCGCGCGCAGCTGCGCAGCCATATGGCGGATCCGGAACGCTGGAAACTGGTGGGGCTTGAGACAACCGACGGGTCGGTGCTGCCGGACGGCGCCTATGCGGTCGGCAATGGCGTCAATGCCAACGGCCAGAAAAACACCATCGGCCGGGTCACCTCGACCTACTACTCTCCGACACTTGGCAAGGGGATCGCGA
Organism: Pseudophaeobacter sp. C1-32P7; assembly: GCF_041008775.1. Lineage (NCBI taxonomy): Bacteria > Pseudomonadati > Pseudomonadota > Alphaproteobacteria > Rhodobacterales > Roseobacteraceae > Pseudophaeobacter > Pseudophaeobacter sp. C1-32P7. Next base: position 180,132 of record NZ_JAXGFR010000008.1, read on the forward strand.
TGGGACTGGTGAAACACGGCCCCGACCGCATGGGAGAGGTTCTCGACTTCCCCGGCACCGATGGCACCATCTTCAAGGCGCGGATCGTCGATCCGGTCTTCTACGACAAGGAAGGGGAAAAGCAGAATGTCTAATCCTGTGAGCGCCCTGGGCGGCGCCAGCTACGCCGGAATAGCCACGCTGGAAGAGGCCGGTCTGCAGGGGATGATCACCCTGCGCGGCGATTTGTCCTCCAAGACCCTGCAACAGGCGGTGAAGGTGGCCACCGGCGCAGATGTGCCGGAACCCCGCCGGATCACCACCACCGAGAGCGGCGCCGTGGCCTGGATGTCCCCGGATGAGTTGCTGTTGCTGCTGCCATATGCCGACGCCGAAGCCAAGACCGTGGCGCTGGCAGAAGCTCTGTCGGGCGAGCACGCTCTGGCGGTGAATGTCTCTGATGCGCGGGCCTTTTTCCACCTCTCGGGCGCAGGTGCGCGCGAGGTTCTGGGCAAGGTCTGTCCGGTTGATTTCGATGCGGCAGCCTTCGCCCCCGGCGATTTCCGCCGCACCCGCATGGCGCAGGTGGCTGCGGCCTTCTGGCTGGATGAAGAGGAGACCTTCCACATCGTCTGTTTCCGCTCGGTCGCGGGGTATGTCTTCAACCTGCTGAAGGCGGCAGCGCACCCGCAATCGAAGGTTGGCGTCTACTGACATCGGCCCTTCTGGGTTGTGCGAGATCGATCCATTCAATAACGTGCCCCGAACCCTCGGGGCGCGTTTTTTGTTTTTGATCAGGTGTTTGTTCTACTGTCTTGAGGTGCTGAATTTTAAAGCAAGGATTGGACATGTTTAAAGTGACTATAGCAGCGGCTCTGTCGCTTTGCGCGCTGCCATTGGCCGCCGCAGGCGCGCCCGTTGTATATGAATGCGATTATACCGCGCATACAAGTTATGGCTGGATCCCGGATAAGGCCGCCTATGTTGTGGATGACGCCGCCGGAACCGCGATGGCCTATGATGCTTATATTCACCACGTCAATAAGGCCCCGTTGCCTGTGACATTCAGCGTGGTGAAGGAGCGGAAATACCTCATGAAATGGACCCTGACGGGCTTGCCTGTTCGGGGGAATAGAACGGCCACTGCGACCTACACCGTGCGGCTTGATGCAGCGCGGTCCAGGGCAACGATCAGCGCGCGCGTTCATGGCGGAGACGGAAGCCACCGCGGCACCGGCGCGTGTAAACGGGTCAAATAATCTGCCCCGCAGGACGCTTCACTTGAACAGAAACGTGGGGAACTGCGTCAGGGCGCGGGTGGTGGTGAGAGCCTCAAACCCGGCCTGCGCCCCATTGTCAGGGTGGCATTCGCCGTAAAAGGACAGAAGATCGGCCAGCTCTGCCATCCGCGCCTTGCGGGTCTCTTCCGGCAGGAAAGGCGCGTGGGTCGAAAGGTAGAGGGCCGGGCGCTGCTCTTTCAGCCAGGGGATCATCTGCGGTAGAACGTCGAATTCGGCGCCTTCAATATCGAGCTTGACCAGCGACACGCGCGACAGATCCGCCTTTGCTGCGAAATCCTGCCAGCCGATCGTCATCACGTCGGATCCGTGATCGCCATCGTTCAGAAGGCTGCTCATGCTGTCTCCGGCCTCACCACCAAAAGATGCCATACGGGCAAGACCAAAACCGCTGCTGATGGCGACTGAGAAGGCCGAGACATTGTCGACGCGGTTCAGTTCCAGGTTCCAGGCCAGATGGCGGAAGGCAACCGGGTCAGGTTCAAAACACATCACGCGCCGCGCCCTATGCGCTCCGTATAGGACGGTGGGACCGATCCAGGCACCAATGTCGAGATAGTCGTGATCCTTGTCGAGATGGGCATCCAGCACCTGAAAGGTCTCCGGCTCCCACTTGCCTGCCGCGGCCTTGCGCCAGAACTTGGAATGGTAGGGATCCAGCCGAAAGGGAACACCGTTCAGCTGACCCGTATAGTGGCCCCGCATGCGGTAGAGCGCTTTGCGGGCGCGGATCCAGGCCTCGGCGATCATGGTGGTCTCTCCCATTTGCGCACATAGACGTCGCAGTCAGATGGCGCGGATTTCTTGTCTAGGCCCTTGACCTGCCGAATGCTGCGCCGCATGTATCTGCATAGGAACGCAACAAAATTGACAGGGGTCCGATATGGCTTTTGAACTTCCCGATCTTCCTTATGCACATGATGCGCTGGCTTCCAAGGGCATGTCCGCCGAAACCCTGGAATACCACCACGATCTGCACCACAAGGCCTATGTCGACAACGGCAACAAGCTGATCGCCGGAACCGAGTGGGACGGCAAGACGCTGGAAGAGATCATTGTCGGCACCTACGACAAATCCGCCGTCGCCCAGAACGGCATCTTCAACAACATCTCTCAGCTGTGGAACCACAACCAGTTCTGGGAAATGATGGGTCCGGGCGCTTCCGCGATGCCGGGTGAGCTGGAAAAGGCACTGGTCGAAAGCTTCGGCTCCGTCGACAAGTTCAAGGAAGAATTCTCCGCCGCAGGCGCGGGTCAGTTCGGCTCCGGCTGGGCTTGGCTGGTGAAAGACACCGATGGCGCCCTGAAAGTCACCAAGACCGAGAATGGCGTGAACCCGCTGTGCTTTGGCCAGACCGCGCTGCTGGGTTGTGACGTGTGGGAACACTCCTACTACATCGATTTCCGCAACAAGCGTCCCGCCTACCTGACCAACTTCCTGGACAACCTGGTCAACTGGGAAAACGTCGCTTCGCGCATGTAATCCGCGACAGGATACGAGATACGAAAACCCGCGCCGGACCGGCGCGGGTTTTTTCGTGGCAGTTTGATACGCGTCAAGGTTCCCTGCCATGTTTTCCGGTTGGCTGGCGGCACAGAGGAAGCGGAACGGAGGAAAGGGAACACGTATGATTAAATTGCCCAAAGGACTATGGATCATCGTTGCCGACGGCCAGAAGGCGCTGTTTCTGGAGAACGTCAGCGATACGGTGGATGCGGATCTGCGCGTGATGCGGGCCGATGAGATCGCCAACCCGTCGAACGAAGCGCAAGGATCAGAGGCGCCCGGTCGGCTTAGCGGGGCGGCAGGAGCTGCGCTCGGCGCGGTTGAACCTGCGGACTGGCATCAGATGGCCGAAGATGACTTCGCTGCCGGGGTAGCATCGCTGGTCAACAAATGGGTGGCCGCCGGGGCCTGCTCCGGGCTGGTTTTGATTGCACCGCCGCGCAGCCTTGGCGCGCTGCGCCCCGAGTTGAGCGGGGATGCCGCCAAACTGCTGGTTGCAGAGCTGCCCAAGGATCTGACCAATCACCCAGTGCCCGAGATTGCCGAGGCCGTGAAATCCGCGCTGGCGAGCGTCTGATCGCCTGCTGTCCGGGGGCGGCGGGCTAGCAGCGGGAGGGAGGCTGAACTGGAGGCCTGAACCGGAGTATCTCCGGGTCAGGGGTTCAGTCTGGCTAGCGCTTCTTCGGCGCTGTCGACCCAGGTCAGGTAATCCTGCATCTCGGCTCCTGCAAATTCCTGCGCCACCACGTGCTCCAGAAGGTCGCGCAGCTTGTCCCAGTAGCCATCGGTGTTGACCACGATGATCGGTTTGTCGTGCAGGCCCAGCTGGCGCCAGGTCAGCACTTCGAACAACTCGTCCAGCGATCCCGGGCCGCCGGGCAGCACCACCACCGCGTCGGCGTTATAGAGCATGACCTTCTTACGCTCATGCATGGTTTCGGTCACCACATAGGTTGTGAGATCCGATTTGCCGACCTCGCGCCGCTCCAGATGCACCGGGATCACCCCAAAGGTTTCCCCGCCTGCAGCCTGCGCCGCCCGAGCAACGGTGCCCATCAGGCCGACGTCTCCGGCTCCGTACACGAGCCGCTGACCTTGTGCGGCGAGCCCTTTTCCAAGGGTCTCGGCGGCTGCGGCATAGCTGGCCATTGCTCCAAAACGTGATCCGCAATACACACAGACGGATTTTATGCCCATGAGATAGCCTTTCGACAGGGTTTGGCAGCGAAACAGGTATGCTGTTTTGACCCCAGATACCCCCATTGGTAGGCTGGCTCAACCAAGCGAGGGAAAACATCTCGCACAAGGAAGGAACAAGATGGCGCAAACATCTGGAAGTGGGGGGCTCAGCCCCCTGGCGATGGGAGGTATTGCTTCTGTCGTCGTGATCGTGGGCGGCGTCGTGCTGATGCAGCTGGGGGTGTTTGACCGGGGCGAGGGGCCTGAAGAGGCCGCATCGCGCACGGTGGCGCAGCCCGAGGTGACGGTGTCTCCGGCGGCCAAAGAGCCGGTTGGCGTGACCACCACGGTTGAGACCGCCAACTCCGCGGCTGAACCTGAAACTGCGACCGCTCCGGAAAGCGCGCCTGAACCTGCGACCGATGCGCCGCAGAAGACAGCCGCAGAGGATGCGGCCCCTGCGGCAGTTGAGGAGACGGCAGAGGCCGAAGTCGAGACGGTCGCGCCGACTGAGGCGCCCGAGGCATCGGCAGAGACCGCGGCCGTTGTCGAAACCGCCGAGCCAACAGAGACAGTTGAGAGCGAAACGGCGGTAGCCCAGGCACCTGAGGCAGAGGTTCCCGCGGCGGATGACAGCGACACCGTTGCAGATACGCCAAAGGCGGATGTTGCTGATACCGCGACCGAGGAGACAGCGGTTTCTGAAGATCCCGCCACCACCGCAGAGGCGCCTGTGGAAGAGGCGGCGCCGCTGTTGGAAGCGCCAATGCTGGATCTGGTGCGGGTCGACCCCGACGGTGCCCTTGTGATTGCAGGTCGTGCTCAGGCCGGAGCCGCGGTCGAGGTGCTGCTGGATGGTACGGTTCTGGAACAGACCGAGGTTCAGGGCAGCGGCGATTTCGTGATTTTCTCCAGCATCCTGCCCAGCGACCAGCCGCGGGTGATTTCGCTTCTGGCGCGGTTCGAGGATCAGAAACAACCCTCTGAGGATCAGTTCATTTTGGCACCGATCTCAGCGGCGCCAGAGCCGAAGGTGGCGGATGCCGAGGATGCCGCGAAGCCCGAGGCCGAGCCTGCGGCTGTATCCAAGGACACCGCAGCCCCGCAGAGCGAAGAGGCAGTGGAGGTTGCGCAGGCTGAAACATCTGAGGCCACTTCACAGGAACAACCAACTGAGCAGGGCGGAGCGCCCGCTCCGGTCGCAGCCGAGGGAGAAGTACAGCCCGTCGTAGCCGAAACCACCACGCCGCAGGTCGAGGCGGAAACGGCGGCACCGGAGCAACCGGTGGAGGCTGAGGCCGCACAGGTCGAGGTGGCAACCGCGGAGGGCGAGACCGGCACTGCTGGCCCCGACAATACCACACCGCCCCAAGGCGAGCCGGTGGCCGAGGAAACACTCGCCAGCGCGGAAACCGTTCCTGCGCCGAAGCCGGAGCCAACGGCGGTTGCCGTGCTGAGGGCCGGTGCAGATGGTGTAGAGCTGGTGCAGCCAGCCACGCCGGTTCTGAATGGTAAGGTCGCGCTTGATACCATCAGCTATTCCGACAGCGGCGAGGTGCTCCTGGCCGGGCGTGGCCGCGCGGGTGCCTTGGTGCGGGTCTACGTGGACAATGCGCTCAAGACCGAATTCCTCGTGGCCGAGGATGGCCGCTGGGGCGGCGCGCTGGCTGCCGTGGAACCGGGCATCTACACTCTGCGTCTGGATGAAATTTCCGCTAGCGGCGAAGAAGTCCTGAGTCGTCTTGAAACCCCCTTCAAACGCGAGGCGCCCGAGGTGCTGCAACCGCAGACGCAGCAGCCGGGACAGGCGCCGGATCAGCCGGTTCCGCTGGTACGAGCCATCACGGTGCAAAAGGGCGATACCCTTTGGGCGATCTCGCAGGAACGCTATGGCAGCGGGTTCCTTTATGTCCGGGTGTTCCAGGCCAACCAGGATGCGATCCGCGATCCCGACCTGATCTATCCCGGGCAGGTGTTCAACCTGCCGGACTGATCTGTTCGGTGTACCAGAAACGCGCCGTGTCCCCAGCCACAGGGGGCGCGGCGTATCCTTTCCCAGCTTCGTGCTAGGGATATGTAGTCGGCGATACGCATCAGACATCGCCAACCCGCCGGAAGGCCCAGCCGTAGGAACGCCATGAGACGATCCCCCACTACCATCGATTCCATCTCGGCCGAGGAACGCCGCTCAAGCCTGCGCACCCTGCGCAAGGTGGTTCCTTACCTTTGGCCCGCAGACCAGAAGAGCGTGAAATACCGGGTCGTTCTGGCCATGGTGGTGTTGATCCTGGCCAAGCTAATCGCCGTTTATACGCCGGTTCTGTACAAGGGCGCAGTGGATGCGTTGGCGGGTGAAGGCGTGCCGCCGCTGGCGCTCGGCGCGGTGGGGCTGACCGTCGCCTATGGTGTGGCGCGGGTGCTGACGAACGGATTCCAACAGCTGCGGGATGCGGTGTTTGCGCCTGTCACCCAGCGGGCGCTACGCGGTCTGGCGCTGGAGACATTTCAGCACATTCACCGACTGTCGATGCGCTATCATATCACGCGCAAGACCGGCGGATTGTCCCGGATCATCGAACGCGGGGTCAAGGGCGTCGAATTCCTGCTGCGGTTCCTCTTGTTCTCCATAGGTCCGCTGGTGCTGGAACTGGTGCTGGTGGCCATCATTCTGACGGTGCTGTTCGACGCGCGCTATCTGCTGGCAGTTGGGGTCACCATTGCGCTTTATGTCTGGTTCACGCTGGCGATCACCGAATGGCGGGTGAAACTGCGCCGCGAGATGAACAAGCAGGACACTGACGCCAACCAAAAGGCGGTCGACAGCCTGCTGAATTTCGAAACGGTCAAATATTTTGGCGCTGAAGAGCGCGAGGCGGCCCGCTATGACGGGGCCATGCGTGCCTATGCGCAGGCGGCGCTGAAGACTGCCTATTCGCTGGCCTTCCTGAACTTTGGCCAGAGCGTGATCATCACCGGCGGTTTGATAACGGTAATGGTGATGGCGGCCATCGGCGTGCAGGACGGCAGCCTCAGCGTTGGTGATTTCGTGATGGTGAACGCCTATATGGTCCAGATCACAGTGCCCCTGAACTTCCTCGGCTCGGTCTATCGGGAAATCCGCCAGAGCCTCGTCGATATGGGCGAAATGTTCGACCTGCTGGAACAGCCGCCAGATGTCACGGACCGTCCGAATGCCGCGGAACTGAAGGTCAGCAGGGGGCATATCCGGTTGGAGGACCTGCATTTCGGTTATGACCCGGAGCGCGAGATCCTGAAGGGCATCACCATGGAGGCCAAACCGGGTGAGACGGTGGCCATCGTCGGCTCCACCGGGTCCGGCAAATCCACCATCGGGCGGCTGTTGTTCCGGTTTTACGATGTCACCGGCGGCGCCCTAACGATCGACGGGCAGGATGTGCGCAACGTCAGCCAGAAAAGCCTGCATGCCGCAATTGGCGTTGTGCCGCAGGACACGGTGCTGTTCAACGACACCATCCGCTACAACATCGCCTATGGCCGCGATGGCGCCACCCAGCAAGAGATCGAAGACGCCGCTCGGGCGGCGCAGATCCATGATTTCATCGCCGGTCTTCCGCAGGGCTATGACACTCAGGTGGGCGAACGCGGGCTCAAGCTGTCGGGCGGTGAAAAACAGCGCGTCGGCATTGCCCGTACCCTACTGAAGGACCCGCCGATCCTGCTGCTGGACGAGGCAACTTCGGCGCTGGATACCGATACCGAGCGCGAGATCAAGGAAGCGCTGGCGCGGGCCGGGCAGGGGCGCACGGTGATCACCATCGCGCACCGCCTGTCCACCGTCGCCGAGGCGGATCAGATCGTGGTGCTGGAGCAGGGAGAGATCGCGGAAGCAGGCTCTCACGAGGATCTACTTGCGCGCGGTGGCCGTTATGCCCATCTGTGGCAGCGCCAGCAAGCGGATCAGGATGTCGCCTGAGCCTGTCAGCGCGGGTGGCGTTCCAAAGGCGCGCGGTAGGGTAAGCGGGATAAAGAGTGTAAGATGAACGTGATACTGGACTGGGCTCTTTTTCTGTTCATCTGCGCAGTGCCGCTTTTGACCCTGCTGCCGCTGCTGCGGCACGAAGGCTGGTGGGTGCGGGGCTTTGAATTCCCGGCCTTGCAGATCACCACGGTCACCGTTGCTGCCTTGCTGGCCTATGTCTGGGTCTACGGCTGGCAGGGGCAGGGCGATAAAGCGCTGATCGTTCTGTTGTTGCTTTGCTCGGCGCTGCAGTGCGTGCGGATCATCCGCTATACGCGGCTTTTTCCCTATCAGATCCAGTCGGCGCGGCAGATGCGCCCTGACGATCAGTTGAACCTTCTGGTGGCCAACGTCCTGATGACCAACCGCAACGCGCAGCCGCTGCTGGACCTGATCCGTGAGACCAAGCCGGATCTGGTCCTGACAGTGGAGACGGACGCGTGGTGGGAAGAACAACTGGAGCAGATCGAGGCGGGTTATCCTTACCGGGTCAAGCAGCCGCTCGATAACCTTTACGGGATGCATCTTTATTCCCGGCTCGAGTTGATCGACCCGCAGGTCCACTTTTTGGTGGAGGAGGGCGTGCCCTCGATGCATGGCTCCGTGGTTCTTGCCTCGGGACAGCGGGTTGCCTTGCATTGCCTGCACCCGGCGCCGCCCAGCCCGACGGAGAACCCGACCTCTGCCGAGCGGGATGGAGAGCTGTTGCTGGTGGCCAAGACCATTGACGCCAGCGCGGGCCCGGTGGTGGTCATGGGGGATCTCAACGATGTTGCCTGGTCGGCATCGACCCGGCTGTTCCAAAAGTTGAGTGGTCTTTTGGATCCGCGCATTGGGCGGGGGATCTTCAGCACTTTTCACGCAGGCTACCCGCTGCTGCGCTGGCCGCTGGATCACGTCTTCTGCTCGGGCGATTTCACGCTGGTTTCGATGAAACGGCACCGCAATATCGGCTCGGATCACTTTCCCATTCAGGTGGTTCTGCAGCACACGCCGCGGGCGCGTCAGCTGCACCCGGAACCCGCGCCCGGCCCAGGCGATGAAGAGCTGGCGCAGAAGAAGATTGAAAACGTATCCGCGGATGAAACCGCCTTGCTGTAAGCCGTGCGGGCGCCAGAGGCGCAATGCTGCGCAGAGAAAAGAAAGGCCCCGCATCTGCGAGGCCTTTTTTCATCTGGTTGTCTGCGCAGACGCTACGTTTACTCTGCCGCGCGCAGAGCGGGGCCTGTGCCCGGTCCTGCGTCGGGCTCGCTGTCGTCTGCCGGGCTCCTGTCGATCTCTTCCCAGAGCAGCTCGGTCGTGGGCAGTTTGCGCGCCTTTTTGGCCAGACGCATGTCCTGCGCGATCCGGCTGGACCGGCCACCGGTGATGCGCGCCATCAGGCGACCCATCCACGACAGGTAGGTCGACAGCCACACCCGGATCGACAACAGCGATGGCGTCACCACCAGCGTCAGCACGGTCGCAATGCCAAGGCCAAAGACCACGGCGGTCGCCAGCTGCTTCCACCACAGCGCGGTGGGGCTGTTGATGGAGTAGCCACCGTCGATGAAGTCCAGGCTGATGCCGAACATCATCGGTGCCAGACCGGCCATGGTAGTGACGGTGGTCAGCAGCACGGGACGGATGCGTGCCTCGGCGGTGCGGATGATCGCCTCGATCCGGGGCATGTGCCGGCTGAACTCCTGATAAGTGTCGATCAGAACAATGTTGTTGTTCACCACGATCCCCGCCAGCGCCACGATACCCGTGCCCGTCATGATGATCGAGAACGGCTGCTGCATGACCATCATGCCGATCAGTACCCCGGTGGTGGAGAGCACCACCGCCAGCAGCACCAGCGCCGAATTGTAGAAGCTGTTGAACTGGGCCAGAAGGATCACGAACATCAGCCCCAGCGCCCCGGCAAAGGCCTTAGACAAGAAGGCGCCGCTTTCCTCTTGCTCCTCCTGATCGCCGGTCCATTCCCATGTGATTGATTTGGGGAACGGATCGGTGTCCAGCCATGTGGTGATGGCGGCCAGCCGTTCATTGGCGTTGACCGGCAGGATTCGGGCGTCCTCTGCGACGGCGGTGCCGAGCTCTTCAGCCGTATCGGCCTGATCAAGGGCGAAAATCGTATAGCGGTTGCCATTGGCAGCGGTGATTTGCCCCTCGGCCGCCGTCACGGTGTCGGGGACCGCTTTTAGCAGGCCCAGGACCCTGTCCGCGCCAGTCTCGGGATCGGCTGTGACGACTTTGCTGAGACCCGGCTCCACATCCGCCTTCACATCATAATACCGCTGCTGCTGCACGCGGCTGATCTGGGCCAGTTTCGGAACCGGCTGGCGGGTGATGAAGTTGCTGAGTGGAACCAGGCCATCGGTGGTGCGGACCTTGAGGTTGTCCAGCGTCGACAGCACCCGGTCTTCATCGGGCAGGCGCACGCGGATCTCGATTTCCTCATCCGAGCTGTCCACCCGCATGGTGTCGAGCAGGATACCACGTGTCACCAGCTGCACCATGGCGCCCACCGTGGCCACATCGGCGCCATAGCGGCCCGCCTTTTCCACATCCACGTCGATCTGCCAGTCGATACCGGGCAGGGGCAGGGTGTCCTCAACCAGCGTCAGCCCCGGCATTTCGTCGAAATAGGCGCGCGCGGTTTCGGTGGCGGATGTCAGATCCTCCCAGCCGTCGCCCTTGATCCGCAGATGGATGGGTTTGCCCGACCCGGGGCCCTGTTCCAGCGCCTTCAGCTCGGCGACAAAGCCCGGCAGTTTTTCCAGCTCGGCGTTCAGTTCGTCGATCACTGTATGTCCGTCATAGGCCGAAGCGGTCACCTCGCGGGTCAGCAGATCGAAGAACCATGTTTCCGTTTGCGTCGGGCGATCTTCCCAGGGGATGATTTCGAACTGGACCTGACCAACGGTATCCTGCGGCGATTGCCCGCCGCCGGGGCCACCGGTATCAAGACCACCTTCACCCGCAAAAGAGAAGACGTTGATCACCGCCGGATGCGCTTTGATCACCTCTTCGGCCTGGCGCACCATTTCGTCCTTTTCATGCAGCGAGATATTGCCACGTGCCCTCACAAATGCCGTGGCTTGCTCCGGTTCGGATTCCACGAAGAACTCGACGCCATAGTTGTTCTCGCTGAACATCTGGAACACCGTCATGATGCTGAAGGCAACCGCTGCAATCGTGACCAGAGGCATGATTGGATTGCCCGCGATGAACTTGATGAAATAGCCAAACGGCGTATGGCGGTAGCCTGCAGAGACCACCTTTGGTTTGCGCTCGATCCGGGCTGCACCCAGCGCGGTGGAGGCGGCAAATGCCGACAGCACAAAGACCAGCGCGCCAAAGAGCGGCGGGATGGCACCGGGCATGGCGGCAGCAGCGGCGTCGGGCAGTAGGTAGCCCGGATTCAGCATCTGCATCAGACCGGCGAACATGCCCCAGATCGGCGGCGGCACCAGCAGCGCCCGTGCCCACCATGGCAGCACAGCGCGCAGGCCTTGCGAGGTGCCTTCGAACACCCGGCTAATACGACCGGAGACGCCGCCCATGACCGGCAGGTAGACCAGCGCCACCACCAGCGATGCGGAGAGCACGAAGATCAGCGTCACCGGCAGCATGCCCATGAACTCACCCGGCACACCGGGCCAGAACAGCATTGGCAAGAAGGCACAGAGCGTTGTCGCGGTCGAGGAGACAACTGGCCAGAACATGCGCTGCGCCGCCTCCACATAGGCGTGCATCGGGCCCGTGCCTTCGCTGATGCGTTTGTCGGCGTATTCCACCACCACGATGGCGCCATCGACCAGCATGCCCACGGCAAGGATCAGACCGAACATCACGATGTTGGAGACAGAGATCCCCATCAGCGCCAGCAGGGCAAAGCACAGAAGGAAAGAGGTCGGAATGGCAAAGCCCACCAGCAGCGCCGCTCGGCTACCCAGCGAGGACAGAACCACGATCATCACCAGCGCAATCGCGGTCAGAACCGAGCCTTCGAGCTGGCTGACCATGGAACCGACCACGCGGCTCTGATCGTTGGAGGTGCCAAGAGAGATCGCCGCGCGCAGCTCTGCGGGCCACTTCTCCTCGGATTTGGCAATGGTTTCCTTCACCAGATCCACGGTGTCGATCAGGTTGAACCCCTTGCGTTTGACCACTTGCAGGGCAACGGTGTCTTCACCATCAAACCGTGCGGTGCCTTCGCGATCTTCGAATGTATAGTTGATCTGCGCCAGTTCCCCCAGCTTCACCACCCGGTCGCCGTTGGTCTTGATCGGCAGGGCATAGATGTCGCGCACATCGTCAAAGGACGACGGGATCTTGATCGAGAAGGTGCCTTGCGCGGTTTCAACTTCACCCGCCGCGATCAACTGGTTGTTGTTCTGCACCACGTTGATCAGTTCAAGCGCGGTCACGTTGTAGGATTCCAGCCGCAGCGGGTCGATCACCACCTCGACCATCTCATCGCGGTTGCCCGCGATGGGGGCCTCCAGCACCGCATCCAGCGATTCCAGATCGTCCTGCAGATCCTTGGCGATGCGCGCCATGGTCCGTTCCGGCACATCGCCGGTCAGGTTGACGATGACGATGGGGAATTCGGAAAAGTTGATTTCCTTGATGACGTATTGCTCAGCCGCCGACGGGAAATCCGCCTGCGCTGTGTTCATCGCATCGCGCACATCGGCGATTGTGGCGCTCTTGTCCCAGCCAAAGTCGAACTCCAGCAGGACACCGGCGTAATTCTCCGCCGCGGTGGAGGTCATTTCCTTCAGGCCGTCCAGATCGACAAGCTCCGATTCCATCGGCTTGACCAGCAGGCTTTCGCTGTCTTCGGCGGAAATGCCGGGAAACTGCACCGAGACGTGCAGCATCGGAATGTCGATGTCCGGCTCGCCTTCTTTTGGAAGGCTGACATAGGCAAACCCGCCCACCAGGAGCGAGATCACGATGAAGGCCAGAACCATACGGGCCCGGTCTGCGGCCCAGGAGACTATGCCGGTCATTGCATCGCCTCCTGATAGGTGGGCGCAACGGGCACCCCTTCGGTGACGAAGTCCTGACCGACGACGATCACGTCAGCCTTTTCCGGCAGGCCGCTGACCCAGACGCCATCGGCCGTGTCGCGCAGAAGGGATACCAGAACGAAACCGGCAGTTTGATCCTCGCGCACGATCCGCACGCCGAGCCGCCCATCGTTGTTAAGGGTCAGCGCCGATTGCGGCAGAAGATGCGCCTTGGTGCCCTCTGCGGAGATCACGATATCGGCGGTCTGCCCGTCGCGGATCTTCAGGTCGGGATTGTCGACGGTGATTTCGACCTCAAAGGTACGTGTGGTCGGATCAGCCGAACGGCTGACGAATGTAACCTCGCCCTGAACCTGCGCGCCATTGGCCAGTTCGGCCCCGGCCAGTGCGCCAAGATGCACCCGGTTGACTTCGGTTTCCGGCACAAAGCCCACCACCTTGATGGTGTCCAGCTGGATGACGGTTGCACAAAGGCTGCCCGGCTGCATCAGGCTGCCGATTTCTGCGGTGTCGCTTTCCAGGAGGCCGTCAAAAGGCGCTGTAATACGCAACCTGTCGATTTCCTTGCTGGTGGAGGCGACCAGCGCCAGCGCGGATTCGATGCCTGCGCGCGAGGTTTCCAGACCACCCTGCGCCGCCGCGATCCCGGCAACCGCCGTGCGTTCGGCCGCCCGCGCCGCCGCCAGCCGTGTTTCCGAGGCATAGCCTTCCTGCGACAGTTTTTCAGCCGCCGTCAGGTTGATGGTCGCTTCTTTCAGGCGGGCGTTGGCTTCTTCCAGCTTGGCTTCGGCTTCGGGGGTACGGGCGCGCGCTTCGAGCAGACGGGCCTGCGCCTCCTGGTGCGCGGCCAGCCGGGTGCCCGGATCCAGCTCGCACAACAGATCGCCCGCCTTGACCTGCGTGCCCTTGCGCAGCGGCTCTGACAGCACGGTGGATGTTGTTTCGGCCTTGACCTCGACCTGACGTGCGGCCTGTGTCTGGCCGCGCAGGATCACAGCGCTGTCGAGCGGCCGCGCTTCGCTGCGTTTGACGACGACGCCGACGCGTTTTTCTGCAGTGACCGTGACACTGGCCGCGCCTTCGGCAGAGGGTTCGCTTTCAACGGTCTCTGTTGCTTCGGCAGCAGTCTCGCCCCGGGCGAAGGCAAACAGAGCCTCCCGCTGCAGGACCAGGAAATACAGTCCGGCGGTGACGGCAATCGCGGTCAGAAGGGGTATCAAACGCATTCCGGGCCTTTCTCAAATAACACTGAGCAAGCCACAACCATTGGCTGGGCTCTCCAAGAGGGTTCCGCCAGACACCCGGGAAAAAGTCATAGTAAGCATGTAGGCATTGTCCATACTAAACAAAGCAGTTCACTTCATATTTTTACCCATTGTTTCAGGCTTGCGCCCGGATTGCCGGATATTGCGGCTCTTGGCTTGTACCCGAAGGCGCGTTAAGAGAGGCGTCACGTGAGACAATTTTCCGGCACAGACCGGGCATATCGGGGACATTTTCATGAGCGATACCGACAGCTTTATCGAAGAGGTGACCGAAGAGGTGCGCCGGGACCGCCTGTTCCTGATGCTGAAACGCTATGGCTGGATCGGTGGTCTGGCCGTGGTGGTCATCGTGGGCGGTGCCGCCTATCGCGAGTATTCCAAGGCGCAGGAACTCGCCGCAGCGCAGGCGCTTGGCGATGGCATAATTGCCGCGCTGGCAGCTGATGAACCCGCAGACCGCGCCGAGGCACTGGCGCAGGTGGCCGCTGGCTCTGAAACCGGCGCTGCCGTGGCCAAGATGATGCGCGCAGGCGCCCTGGCCGAAGCCGACGATACCGAGACCGCCGTTGCGGTCCTCAGTGAAGTCGCCACCGATGGCGAATTGCCGCTGGTTTACCGTCACATCGCCAGCTTCAAGGCGCTGGCCCTGCAGGCAGAGACGCTGAGCCTTGAAGAGCGCCGCCTGCAATACGAGGCCTTGGCACAGCCCGGTGCACCTTTGTCGCTGCTGGCGTCCGAGCAACTTGCACTGCTGGACATCGAAGCCGGTGAGGCCGAGGCCGCAATTGCGCGTCTGCAGGCGATTACGGCGGATGCGACTGTCAGCCGGGACTTGCAAGACCGCGCAACTCAAGTGATTGTAGCACTT
This sequence comes from Pseudophaeobacter sp. C1-32P7, assembly GCF_041008775.1. NCBI lineage: Bacteria > Pseudomonadati > Pseudomonadota > Alphaproteobacteria > Rhodobacterales > Roseobacteraceae > Pseudophaeobacter > Pseudophaeobacter sp. C1-32P7. Next base: position 195,255 of record NZ_JAXGFR010000008.1, read on the forward strand.
GGTGGAAAACCGGACGCGGCAGACGCGCCGGAAGGTTAAAAGGCGCCGCGCGGAATGTGCGCGGAGAGGGAAACGAATTGCGGGGCAGGGCAATGACGGCAGCTAAATCCATTTCTCGCGCGCGGGCGCTTTTTTGCGGTAGCGCGATGGCTCTGGTTCTGGCCGCCTGCGCCGAACCAGAGGTGATCCTGCAAGGGCAGCGCGAAGACATCCGTCCCGATGCCAATATCGAGGTGGTCAACCAGTCGCGGCCAATTTCCCTGCCCAGCCAGACCGTCAACGCTTCCTGGGCGCAGACGCACGGGCTTCCGGCGCAGCGCACCGCGCACCCGGCGCTGTCGACGGCGCCGCAATTGCGGTGGGCCGTTTCCATTGGCGAGGGCGACAGCCGCCGCCAGCGCATCACGGCCCGCCCCGTTGTGGCTGATGGGCGTATCTACACGCTGGACAGCGCAGCCCGCGTCAGCGCGGTTTCTCCCTCCGGTCAGCTTCTGTGGCAAAGCGATCTGATTCCCGCCCGCGAAAGCGAAGGTCAGGCAACCGGTGGCGGCATGGCCTATGACAAGGGTGTTCTTTACATCTCCTCTGGCTATGGCGTTCTGACCGCGCTGGAGGCCAGCACCGGCAAACAGATCTGGCGTCAAAAACTGGAAGCCACCGGTTCGGGCGAACCGATGGTGCGCGACGGGCTGGTTTATCTGGTGGCCGGGGATGATACCGGCTGGGCCGTCAACACCTCTGATGGCCGCATCGCATGGCAGGTCGAAGGCGTTCCGAGCCCCTCGAACGTGCTAGGCGCCCCGTCGCCAGTGATTGCCGGGGATTACGTCATCTTTGCCTTTGGTTCCGGCGATTTGGTCGCCAGCTTCCGCCGTGGCGGTGTGCGCCGCTGGAACGCCTCGGTGGCGGGGCAGCGCGTCGGCACCACGCTGGCGCGGATCAGCGATGTCACCGGTGCGCCGGTGGTGGTCGGAAACCGTGCCTTCGTGGGGAACCATTCGGGCCGCACCGTGGCGATCGACACCAACAATGGCGATCGCATCTGGACGGCACAGGAAGGGGCCGTCGGTCCGGTCTGGCCTGCGGGAGGCAGCCTGTTCCAGATTAGCGATCGTAACCAGCTCCTGCGTCTGGATGCCTCCAGCGGCGAGGTGATCTGGGCTGTGGACCTGCCGGGGTATCTGAAGGACAAGCCTTCTAAACGCGGCGCAGTGGTGGCCCATTATGGTCCGGTTCTGGCAGGTGGTCAGGTGATCATCACCTCCAACGATGGTCAGATTCGCATGTTCGATCCCCGTGACGGCAGCCTGACGCGCAGCATCGAGGCCCCCGGCGGCGCAACGACCGCGCCGGTTGTTGCGGGCAAGACCCTTTATGTGGTTTCCTCGAAAGGGGAGCTTCTCGCCTTCCGTTAAAGCGTCGATCGGCTCTGGCCGTAAGACAGCAGATGCGCTATGGGGCGCGTCTGAATCGCAAAAAGTTGGGTCCGATGTCTTTTACCCTCGCTATCGTGGGCCGTCCGAATGTGGGCAAGTCCACCCTGTTCAACCGCCTTGTCGGCAAAAAACTGGCCTTGGTCGATGACCAGCCGGGGGTCACCCGTGACCTGCGCGAGGGAGAGGCCCGCCTTGGCGATCTGCGGTTTACCGTCATCGACACCGCCGGCCTTGAGGATGCCACCGACAACTCGCTCGAAGGGCGCATGCGCCGCCTGACCGAACGGGCGGTGGATATGGCGGATGTCTGCTTGTTCATGATTGATGCGCGCACGGGTGTGACCCCGGTGGACGAGATGTTTGCCGATATCCTGCGCAAGAAATCCGCGCATGTCATTCTGGCGGCAAACAAATCCGAAGGCTCCGCAGCCGATGCCGGGGTTTTGGAAGCCTATGGCCTAGGCCTCGGTGAGCCGATCCGCCTGTCCGGCGAACATGGCGAGGGTCTGAATGATCTCTATTCCCAGCTGCTGCCGATTTCGGAACGTTTTGAAAAAACCGCGCAGGACAATGCTCCGCTGACGGACGTGTCTGTGGACGAGGATCTGGACGACGAGGACGCCGAATACACGGTGCCGCAGCCAACGATGGACAAGCCGCTGCAGGTGGCTGTCGTCGGCCGTCCCAACGCGGGCAAATCGACCCTGATCAACAAGATCCTTGGTGAGGATCGCCTGCTGACCGGCCCCGAGGCGGGGATTACCCGCGATGCGATCTCGCTGAAGATCGACTGGGCAGGCACGCCGATGCGGGTCTTTGACACCGCTGGTATGCGCAAAAAAGCCAAGGTTCAGGAAAAGCTGGAAAAACTGTCCGTATCGGACGGGCTGCGCGCGGTGAAATTCGCCGAGGTCGTGGTGGTGCTTCTCGATGCGGACATTCCCTTTGAGCAGCAGGACTTGCGGATCGCCGATCTGGCCGAGCGGGAAGGGCGTGCGGTTGTCGTCGCGGTCAACAAATGGGACATTGAGGACAACAAGCAGGAAAAGCTGAAAAACCTGAAAGAGGCCTTTGCTCGGTTGCTGCCGCAGCTGCGCGGTGCGCCGCTCGTCACGGTATCGGCCAAGACCGGCAAGGGGCTGGACCGGCTGCACGCTGCCATTATGCGCGCTTATGACGTCTGGAACCGCCGGGTGCCCACCGCAGCGCTGAACCGCTGGCTGACTGGCATGCTGGAGCAGCACCCGCCGCCTGCGCCGCAGGGTAAGCGGATCAAGCTGCGCTATATGACCCAAGCTAAGACGCGCCCGCCGGGGTTCGTGGTGATGTGTTCCCATCCGGACAAGATCCCGGCCAGCTATACCCGTTATCTGGTGAATGGTCTGCGCGAGGATTTCGACATGCCCGGCACGCCGATCCGGCTTTATATGCGCGGGCAGGCGGACAAGAACCCCTACAAGGGCCGCAAGAAAGCCGCGCCGTCAAAGCTGCGCAAACACCTGGAAGGGCGCAGGGACTGATTCCAGGCGCTGCCTTCCAGGGGCTTGCGCGCCCTAGGCCAAAGACCAAAATTTTTGCTGGACCGGTTCGCATCTGCGGGCCGGTCCTTTTCACACGTTGAAATCCGTTGCCAAGCCATTAACATTAAATGGCATTGGCAGGGCGTCAGCCGATTTTCTGATCTTCCCAGCCAATGGAGTTTTTAAACGTCAAGCGCCCGGAGATTTTACACCGGCGTCACAGAGCGTATTTAAGGGAAGTCTCATGGACCTGAGAACTTACACGCGTGAATATACTAAGAAAGATAACCGCCTGGCGGCATTGAGTTATTTCGGCACCTTCGCGGTCTACTTTCTATCCCTCTACTTGGCCATCGCCTATGTCGAGCGGTGGTATATCCTGATTCCAGCAGGGGTGATCTTTGCCTTTGCGGCGGTGCGGCTTTATGTGCTGCAGCATGATACCGGGCACCATTCGCTGTTCGAAACCCGCAGGCAAAACGAAATCGCGGGCCACGTCCTGTCGCCTTTCACCTTTGCGCCGTTCGAGGTGATGAAGCAGAACCACAACCTGCACCATGCCAATATCGGCAATCTGGAACACCGGGAAACCGGCGAAATACACACGATGACTCTTCGCGAATGGAAAGAGGCGGGGTTCTGGGAGCGGCTGACCTATCGGCTTTACCGCAACCCCTTGGTGCTGGTGCCGGTGGGATCGGCCTTTACCTATTTCATTCGCTACCGCTGGCCCAAGAACACCACCAAGTTCGGCATTCTGGGGGTGCTGCTGCATAATATGGTGATCATTGCGCTGATTTCCCTGCTTTATTACGTGGCAGGCCCGACGGGTCTGTGGGTGTGGCTGGCGTTTTCCTTCCTTGGCGGCATGATCGGGGTATTTCTGGTCTATCTGCAGCATAACTTTGAAGACACCTACTGGGATCGTCGCCCGGATCTGAACCCGCAGGAGGCAGCGTTGCAGGGGTCCTCCTGCCTGGATTTTGGCTGGTTCTTCGATTTTGCCGTCGCCAATATCACACTTCACGACATCCATCACTTCAACGCCCGCATCCCCAGCTATCGCCTGCGCAAGTGCCATTATAATCTGCCGCCTGAATTTGCGCTGCGGCGGATCTCATTTGGTGAAGCTTTGCGCGCTTTGTCTCTGAAACTATGGGATGAAGAGCAAAAACGCCTGGTGCCCTTTCCGGCCTGAAACGCGCATTGCATACTAAGGGCACGCCAGGTACGGCAGCCCATTCCGGCAGCCCGTGTAGCTGCCGGGAAAAGAAAAGGAAGATTGAAATGACGGCTCTCAAGGATCTCAAAGGGGTTGGTCCCGCGCTGGAAAAGGCGCTGAAGGATCAGGGGATCACGTCGGTCGAGGCGCTGGCAGCGATCAGCGAAAAAGATCTGAGCAAGGTGCCCGGCATTGGGGCCGCGCGCGCCGCGCGCCTGAAGCAGGCCGCCGTTGCACCGCAGGCCGGGGCTGCGCCCGCACAGCAGCGTCCAGCGGCGCCGGTGCGCACGGGGCGTCCCTCCGCAAGACCGGCGAAGGTGACCCGTGAGGTCCCGCCTGAGGATGCAACCCAGCTGAACGCTGCGCTCGCCGCCGCCGAGGCGGCCCGGCTCGCGGCCGAGGAAAAAGCTGCCAAGGCCAAGATCAAGGCGCGCAAGGCCGCCAAGAAGGCCGAGGCGCTGGCGCTGGAAATGGCCGAAGCGCGCGTGAAGGCCAAGGAAAAGGCCAAACGCGTGAAGGCCAAGGCGCGTAAGGCGATCGAGCGGGAAAAGGCCAAGGCTGAAGCCATCCTGGCCCGCAAGAAGAGCGGCGGAAAACTGGATGCCAGCGATAAGGCCACCAAGGAGAAACCCAGCAAGGAAAAACCGGGCAAGGCAAAAGCCGAAAAGGCCAAACCAGCCAAGGACAAAACGGCAAAGGCGTAGAAATCCAAGAAGACAAAGGGTTGAAGCCAACGCCTGCGACGCGCCTGTAGCACGACAAAGAAAAACCGGCCCGCATTCTCGGGGCCGGTTTTCTTGTTTTCAGGTCTGGGGAGCTGGGCTCAGGCCAGTGCGCCCTCTGCCGTCAGGGTCAGCTTACCGCCCAGATAGGGCGCCAGCGCCTCGGGCAGTTTGACCGATCCATCCGCCTGCTGGCCATTTTCCAGAACCGCGATCAGGCAGCGGCCCACGGCCAGCCCCGATCCGTTCAGGGTGTGCACGAACTCGGGCTTGCCACCGCCTTCGGGGCGGAAACGCGCGTTCATGCGGCGGGCCTGGAAATCGCCGGTGGTCGAGACCGAGGAAATCTCGCGATAGGCATTCTGGCCGGGCAGCCAGGCTTCGATGTCATAGGTGCGGCGCGCGCCAAAGCCCATGTCGCCGGTGCACAGAATCACAGTGCGATAGGGCACGCCCAGCTTCTCCAGCAACCCTTCGGCGCAGCGCAGCATGCGTTTCTGCTCGGCGTCGGACTCGTCAGGGTGGGTGACCGAAACCATTTCGACCTTTTCGAATTGGTGCTGGCGCAGCATGCCCGAGGTGTCGCGGCCCGCGGAGCCCGCTTCGGAGCGGAAGCACAGGGTATGCGAGGTCATGCGGATCGGCAGCGCGCTGGCATCGAGCACATCCTCTGCGACGGAATAGGTCAGCGGCACCTCGGAGGTCGGCACCAGCCACCAGCCATTGGTGGTCTGATAGCTGTCCTCGCCGAATTTCGGTAGCTTGTCGGTGCCATACATTGCCTCGTCGCGCACCAGAACAGGGGAGTTCACCTCGGTCAGGCCATTCTCATCGACGTGGGTGTCGATCATGAACTGTGCCAGCGCCCGGTGAATGCGTGCCACTGCGCCTTTCAGGAAGACAAAGCGCGAGCCAGAGACCTTGGCGGCGGTCTCAAAGTCCATGGCTGTTGCGACGCCGGTGATCTCAAAATGTTCCTTGGCGGTGAAATCGAACTCCGCGGGCGTGCCCCAGCGGTTGACCTCGACGTTGTCGTCCTCGTCAGCCCCATCCGGCACATCCTCGGCGGGGTTGTTGGGCAGGCGGGCCAGCATGTCGGTCAGCTTGGCGTCGAGCTCCTTGGCTTCGGTCTGCAGTGCGGCAACCTCGGCCTTCTTGCCGGCAACTTCGCTGCGCAGGCGTTCGAACTCTTCCTCGTCGCCCTTGGCCTTGGCCGCGCCGATGGCCTTGGCGGCCTTGTTCTGGGCGGCCTGTGCTTCTTCGGCTGCCTGGATCTTGGCCCGGCGCGCCTCGTCCAGGGCCAGCACCTCAGAGGACACAGCCGCATCCCCACGCCGCGCCAGAGCGGCGTCAAAAGCGGCAGGATTTTCGCGGATCGCGCGGATGTCGTGCATGGGGTGGCTCCTGTATAAGAGACGACGTTGAATCAGTGCCAAACCTATGCCCGAGCCGCAGCCAAAGAGGAAGAGGGCACAACGGGGTTTGTATAAGGGTGTTGCAAGGCGGAATCTGCACATCGTCGCACCGCCTTTGCCTTGCAACTGTCCAGACCAGCGCATAGGTTCGCCTGCAAAATAAGGCAGCCCCGCATGGGCTCTCCAGACAGAAGGAATATCCCCTTGGACGCAAATACGATTGGCCAGTTTCTCCCGCTCATTCTGATCTTTGCGATCATGTACTTCCTGCTGATCCGCCCGCAGCAGAAGAAGATGAAGGAACACCAGAAAATGGTCGAGAACCTGCGCCGCGGCGATCAGGTGGTGACCCAGGGTGGTCTGATCGGCAAGGTTGCCAAGATCAAGGAAGAGAACGAGGTCGAAGTCGAAGTCGCCGAGGGCGTCAAGGTCCGCGTTGTGCGCTCGACCATCGCTCAGGTGCTGTCCAAGACCGAGCCGGCAGCGTAAGATTCTGATCTTAAATATCTGAAAAGGCAGGGCAATGCTGCAAATCGATCTCTGGAAGAGGGTGCTGATCTGGCTGGTCTGTGTGGCCGGCCTTTTGCTAGCCCTGCCAAATGCGTTCTACACCCGTGTCGAACAGGCCAATGATGCCGTCGCCGCGATCGAGATGAAGGGGGAGACTCCAGAGCGGCTCGAACAGGCGGGGCAATGGCCCGAATGGATGCCTTCGGGGCTGGTCAACCTGGGCCTTGATCTGCGCGGCGGTGCGCATCTGCTGGCCGAGGTCAAGGTCGCCGATGTCTATGCTGCGCGCATGGATGCGCTCTGGCCCGAGGTGCGCGATGCACTGCGCCCCGAGCGGGCCACCATCGGCACCTTCCGGCTGCAACCGGCACCGGACGGGCAGATTCGCGTCAAGATCTCCCAGCCTGAGGGCATGGCCCGGGCGCTGGAAGTGGTGCGTGGGCTGGCAAGTCCGGTCACCAGCCTCACCGGCGGCGGGGCAACGGATATTGTCGTTTCTGCCGAGGGTGATGTGATCATCATCGAACTGAGCGAGGCCGAGCGCCTTGCCTCGGATGACCGCACGGTGCGCCAGTCGCTGGAAATCGTGCGCCGCCGGATCGATGAGGTCGGCACCCGTGAGCCCACCATTCAGCGTCAGGGCGCCGACCGGATCCTGATCCAGGTGCCGGGTATCGGCAGTGCCTCTGAGCTGAAAGAGATCATCGGCACCACCGCGCAGCTAACGTTCAACCCAGTTGTGGGACGCGGCAATGACGCCGACGCCCGCGCTGGTGTCGGCAACAAGGTGATCCCGTCGCTGGATGAAGAGGGAGTGTTCTATACCGTCGAAGCCGCGCCGGTGGTGACCGGCGAGGAGCTGGTGGATGCGCAGCCGTCCTTTGACCAGAACGGCCGCCCGGCGGTGACCTTCCGCTTCAATACATCGGGCGCGCGCAAGTTCGGCGACTATACGGCGGAAAACATCGGCTCGCCCTTTGCGATCGTATTGGATGACGAGGTTGTCTCGGCTCCGGTCATTCAGGCGCATATTCCCGGTGGCTCTGGTATCATCACCGGTAACTTCACCATCGAGGAAAGCACCAACCTTGCCATCCTGCTGCGGGCAGGTGCCCTACCGGCCGGGTTGGAGTTCCTCGAAGAACGCACCATCGGCCCGGAACTGGGGCAGGACAGTATCGACGCGGGCAAGATCGCGACCATTGTTGCCTTTGTCGCGGTGCTCGTCTTCATGACGCTGTCCTACGGTCTCTTCGGGATCTTCGCCAATCTGGCGCTGATGCTGAACGTGGCGCTGATCTTTGGCGCACTCAGCCTGATTGGCGGTACGCTGACGTTGCCGGGCATTGCCGGGATCGTGCTGACCGTCGGTATGGCGGTGGATGCCAACGTGCTGGTGTTCGAACGGATCCGCGAAGAGTTGAAAGCGGGCCGGGGTCCGGCGCGCGCCATCGACGAAGGCTACTCCAAGGCGCTGAGCGCCATTCTTGACGCCAATGTCACCACCTTCATCACCGCTGTGATCCTGTTCGCCATGGGATCCGGACCGGTACGCGGATTTGCGATCACGCTGGGCCTTGGCATCATGACCTCGGTGTTCACGGCGATCTTCGTGACGCGGGTGATGATCGTGATGTGGTTTGAACGGCGTCGTCCGAAAACGATTGAGGTATAAGATGCGGCTGAAACTTGTTCCCGAAGGAACCTCTTTCGATTTCTTCAAACGCTGGAAGATCTGGCTGGGCGTCTCGGCGCTGATGATGGTGGTGGGCTTTGCCTCCTTCATGCTTCAGGGGTTGAACTTTGGCATCGACTTCCGCGGCGGTACCACGATCCGCACCGAAAGCACCGAAGCCATCGACGTTGGTGTCTACCGCGATGCTATGTCGCCGCTGGAGCTGGGCGATATTTCGATCACCGAAGTGTTCGACCCCACCTTTGACGAAGACCAGCACGTTGCGATGATCCGCATCCAGTCCCAGGCGGATGGCGAGGCGATTTCGGGCGATGTGATCGAGGCGCTGAACACAGCGTTGGATGCGGTGGCGCCGGGTATCAAGTTCGTTTCGGTCGAATCCGTGGGTCCCAAGGTGTCCGGAGAGCTGGTGCAGACAGCCGTCATCGCCGTGGTTCTGGCGATTGGTGCGGTGCTGGTCTACATCTGGCTGCGGTTCGAATGGCAGTTCGCGCTGGGGGCCGTTGCGGCGCTGGTGCACGACGTGGTGCTGACCATCGGCATCTTCTCGGAATTGCAGATCAAGTTCGACCTGGCGATCATCGCGGCGCTGCTGACCATCGTCGGCTATTCGCTGAACGATACCGTCGTTGTCTTCGACCGGGTTCGGGAGAATCTGCGCCGATACAAGAAGAAGTCGCTGGCCGAGGTGCTGAACCTGTCGATCAACGAAACGCTGAGCCGCACCATGATGACCTCGGTCACCACGCTGATCGCTCTGATCTCGCTTTATGTGCTGGGCGGCGATGTGATCCGCGGCTTTGTCTTTGCGATGATCTGGGGCGTCATTGTCGGCACCTATTCGTCGGTCTTCGTGGCCTCGACCATCCTGCTCTGGCTGGGGGTCAAACGCGACTGGTCGAAACCCTCGACACCGACCGGCAATCAGTTCGCCAATATCGACGCCTGATCCGGGGCAGCAAATGACTACCAAAGGCCGCAGGCATCGCTTGCGGCCTTTTGCTTTTGCCCCATCCTGCCCCGTGGTAGGAGAGTGGCAAATCAGTTTTCCGGGAGATGCCTCATGCGCCTGAATGAAGTGACCTATTCCGATGCCGTGCCAGTGGATGGCTATGGCGAGGGGTTCTTTCGCATCGGCGGAGAGGTGCATCACGGCGCCGTATTGACCGGCACCCGTGGCACGGTGGCCTGGGGGGGCTATGATGATCAGGAGGCGCTTCTGGCGCTGGCGGACGAGGTTGACGTTCTGTTCATCGGCACCGGCGCCGAAGTGGCGCATATCCCGGCAGATCTGCGCCGCGCGCTGGAAGGCGCCGGGATCGGGGTGGAGACGATGAATTCCCCCGCCGCCTGCCGCACCTATAACGTTCTGCTGTCCGAAGGGCGCCGCATCGCCCTGGCCGTATTGCCGGTGTGAACCGGACCGGGCGGAATACGGCTTTTGCGCCGGGCCGCAATGGGATAGTTAGTTATTCATGACATTGAATGTAACCGATCTCAGCATTGCCCGTGGCGGGTTGCCGGTTCTGGAAGGGCTGAGTTTTCAGCTTATGCCCGGCCGTGCCCTGATCCTGCGGGGGCCGAATGGGATCGGCAAGACAACGCTGTTGCGCACCATCGCCGGGCTGCAACCGCCGCTCTCAGGGCAGATCGATGGCGCCGAGGATCAGATCGCCTATGCGGCCCATTCAGACGGGTTGAAACCGGCGCTGACGGTCACGGAGAACCTGACATTCTGGGCGCGGGTCTTTGGCTCTGCCTCCATCACGCCCGCGCTTGAGGCCTTTGACCTCACCGCCTTGCAGGACCGGCCCGCCGGGGCGCTGTCTGCCGGGCAGAAACGCCGTCTGGGCCTGTCGCGGATGCTGGTGACAGGGCGCCCGATCTGGGTGATGGACGAGCCGACCGTCAGCCTCGATACCCGCTCGGTCACCATGTTCGCGGATGCGGTTCGGGCGCATCTGGAGCGGGGCGGTTCGGCATTGATCGCCACCCATATCGACCTAGGCCTAGCCGAGGCTGAGGTGCTGGATGTCGGCCCCTTCAAGGCGCGCCTGCCTGCGCTTGATGATTTTGACGAGGGCTTTTTATGATCGCTCTTCTGATGCGGGATCTGCGGCTGGCGGTGCGGGCCGGGGGCGGCTTTGGCCTTGGGCTGGCGTTTTTCTTGATCGTGACGGTCATGGTGCCCTTTTCGGTGGGGCCGAATTCCGAGCTGTTGACCCGGATCGCGCCAGGCGTGTTGTGGCTGGGGGCGCTGCTCTCGTGCCTGTTGTCGCTGGACCGGCTGCTCGCGCTGGATTGGGAGGATGGCTCGCTGGATCTTCTGGCCACCGCGCCGCTGCCGCTGGAATCTGTTGTCACCATCAAGGCGCTGGCGCATTGGATCACCACGGGCCTGCCGCTGGTGCTGGCGGCGCCGGTGCTGGGCGTGCTGCTGAACCTGCCGGTGCCGGGGTTTTCATGGCTGGTAATTTCGCTGTTTCTGGGCACGCCGGCCCTGTCGGTGATCGGCACCTTCGGCGCGGCGCTGACCGTGGGGCTGAAACGCGGTGGGCTGCTGTTGTCGCTGTTGGTGATGCCGCTTTACGTGCCGACGCTGATCTTTGGCGCCGAAGTGGCCCGCCGCGGTGCCGAAGGCATGGCCGTGCAGACGCCGCTATTGATGCTGGCTGGGATTTCCGCGGCGGTGATCGCGCTTCTACCCTTTGCCAGCGCCGCGGTCTTGCGTATCAATCTGCGCTGACCGGGATGCTGCGAAAGAGCTGCGACGAAAGAGCAGGGAACAGAGACTTGAAACTTTGGGAGCGGGGAACAAGATAGCCACCATGTCGATTTGGGAATACGCCAATCCGAAGAAATTCCTGACCACCACCGAGCGGGTGATGCCTGCGCTGTGGATGATCTCGGGCCTGCTGATGGCCGTGGGGCTGATCTGGGGTTTCTTCTTCACACCGGACGATTATCGTCAGGGCTCCACTGTCAAGATTATCTTCCTGCATGTGCCCTCGGCGCTGATGGCAATCAACGCCTGGTTCATGATGCTTGTCGCCTCGCTGATCTGGCTGGTGCGCCGTCACCACGTCAGCGCCCTTGCGGCCCGTGCCGCCGCGCCGGTAGGCATCGTGATGACGCTGATCGCGCTGGTGACCGGCGCGATCTGGGGGCAGCCGATGTGGGGCACCTGGTGGGCCTGGGATCCGCGCCTGACCTCCTTCCTTGTCCTGTTCCTGTTCTACCTTGGCTATATCGCCCTTTGGGAGGCGATTGAGGATCCGGACACGGCTGCGGATCTCACCTCGATCCTGTGTCTTGTCGGCTCGGTCTTCGCGGTGCTCAGCCGCTATGCGGTGAACTTCTGGAACCAGGGTCTGCATCAGGGCGCCTCGCTCAGCCTTGATAAGAAAGAAAACGTCGCGGACGCTTTCTCCAACCCGCTTTATGTCTGCATGCTGGGCTTCGGGGTTTTCTTTCTCGCAATGGTGTTCTACCGCACCGGAACTGAAATTCGCGCCCGCCGTATCCGGGCGCTGATGGCACGGGAAAAACTGGACACATGATGCCTGATCTGGGGAAATATTCGGAGACTGTCTTGTCGTCCTACGCGGCGTCGATCTTGCTGCTGGTCGTTCTGGTGGCTGTCACCCTGTGGCGTGGCCGCCGGGTGCGCGCCGAGATGGAGCGGCTGGAGCAGAACCGGGTGAAGCGCAATGGCTAAGATCTCTCCTTTGATGGCGGTGCCCGTGGTGGTGTTCGCCGGTTTTGTCGGTCTGGCGCTGGTGGGCATGTTTCGTGAGGACCCCGAAAGCCTGCCATCTGCCCGCGAAGGGCAGACAGCACCGCCGGTGGTGCTGGAGCAATTTACTGGCAAGCCGTCGTTCGACGATGCGACCCTGCGCGATGGCACGGTCAAGCTGGTGAACTACTGGGCCAGCTGGTGCGCGCCCTGCCGCGCCGAACACCCGACGCTGGAGGCGCTTTCGGCCGAAGGCGTGCCGATCTACGGCGTTAACTACAAGGACCAGCAGGACAACGCCGAGGCCTTCCTCAACGAGCTGGGCGATCCCTATACCGCCATTGGCCGGGACGAAAAGGGCCGCATGGCGATCGACTGGGGCCTTTATGGCGTGCCCGAGACCTATGTGATCGATGGTGAGGGCAAGATTGTGCTGCGCTTTGCAGGGCCGCTGACCAGCTCAGTCGTTGAAAAGACGCTGCGCCCAGCGATGGAAAAGGCGGCTGGTCAGTAGATTTTCGGATCTGTCCCCAAAAGCCGGGTATCGCTGATGCGCGCGGGGGCGAACCGCATGTTTCTGATTGGCAGTTTATCTTTGCCACATCCGTAGAAGGCACCCGGGGAGCTGTGCCGTAGCCAAATCGCCGCCGCATGAGGGCGCGTCGGCGATGTGCGGCGGCCTTGCGGCCTTGTCCCGCGCCATCGCGTTCTGATTTTAGGCAAACAGGGACAGATCCAGCTCCAGCCCGGTGCCGAGCCAGATGCCGTGATCACGGTGATCGGCCAGCTCATCGCCGGTTTCGGGGTGGGCAAACACAATCAGCCCGTCCCGGTTCAGCGCCAGCCAGGGCAGCAGCTGCGCAAACTGTTCCGGATCGGCGGCTAGCTGACAGGACCACATCGGGTGCGGGCCGACCAGCTTGTCATGGACGCGGCCCATCTTGACGCCAAAGATCTCTGCCGCGCGCTGGCACAGGACCAGTGCCTGCTCCACCGTGTCGGCATCGAAATAGACATGGGCGTGATAGCCGGTGATGCAGCCAGTCTCCTTCAGACCTATCTTCGTCGTGTCAGTCATGCTCTGATACTCCTCCCTTATTCTTTTGCTATTCTCGGTAAGGCCTCTAACAGAAAAGGCGACCCCGGGGGGGCCGCCTTTTGCAATTCCATGTGGCGCGGGCCTTACGACTTCGCGAGGTTACGCAGCACGTAGTGCAGCACGCCGCCGTGTTCGATGTACTCGATCTCGGGCGCAGTATCGATGCGGCACTTCAGCGTGATGGTCTTGGTGGTGCCATCTGCGTAGGTGATGTCGCAGGGCACTTCCTGCTGCGGCTCGATGGTGTCGAGGCCACGGATCGAGACGGTTTCGTCACCAGTCAGGTTCAGCGACTTGCGGGTATCGCCAGCGGTGAACTCGAACGGGATAACGCCCATGCCAACCAGATTGGACCGGTGGATACGCTCAAAGCTTTCGGCGATCACGGCCTTGACGCCCAGCAGCGCGGTGCCTTTTGCAGCCCAGTCACGCGAGGAGCCCGCGCCGTACTGTTCACCGCCAAAGACGACCAGCGGAGTGCCCGCTTCCTGATAGGCCATCGAGGCTTCGTAGATCGAGGTCTGCTCGCCATCGGGGCCTTTGGTGTAGCCGCCTTCAACGCCGTCCAGCATCTCGTTCTTGATGCGGATGTTGGCAAAGGTGCCGCGCATCATGATCTCGTGGTTGCCGCGACGCGAACCGTAGGAGTTGAACTCACGCGGGGCCACCTGACGTTCGATCAGGTACTGACCTGCCGGTGTGGTGGTCGCAAAAGAGCCCGCCGGGGAGATGTGGTCTGTGGTGACCATGTCGCCCAGGATCAAGAGCGGCTTGGCGCCCTCGATGTTGGAGATGGTGCCCGGCTCGGTACCCATGCCCTGGAAGTAGGGCGGGTTCTGGATGTAGGTCGAGGTCGCGGGCCAGTCATAGGTCTCCGCATCGGTGGTTTCGACCGCCTGCCATTTTTCGTCGCCTTTGAACACATCGGCGTATTTCGAAAGGAAGGCCTCGCGGGTTACGGTTTCCTGCACGAGGTCCGCGACTTCCTGTGTCGAGGGCCAGATGTCTTTCAGGTAGACGTCCTTGCCATCGGCAGTTTGGGCGATCGGGTCGTTGGCCAGGTCGATATCCATGGTGCCTGCCAGCGCATAGGCGACAACCAGCGGCGGCGAGGCCAGGTAGTTGGCGCGCACATCGGGGCTGATGCGGCCTTCGAAGTTGCGGTTGCCCGACAGGACCGAGGTTGCCACCAGATCGCCTTCGGCGATGGCGTCGGAGAGTTCCTGCTGGATCGGACCGGAGTTACCGATACAGGTGGTGCAGCCATAGCCAACGAGGTTGAAGCCGACAGCGTCCAGATGCTCTTGCAGGCCTGCGGCCTCAAGGTACTCGGACACCACCTGCGAACCCGGCGCCAGCGAGGTTTTCACCCAGGGCTTGCGGTTCAGGCCCAGCTCATGCGCCTTTTTCGCAACCAGACCCGCGCCGATCATCACGTAGGGGTTGGAGGTGTTGGTGCAGGAGGTGATCGAGGCGATCACGACCTTGCCGGATTCCATGGTGTAATCTTCGCCTTTGACGGCCACTTCCTTGCCCATCGGGCGTTTGAAGGTGTTTTCCATCTCCTGACGGAAGGCGGCTTGGGCGTTGGTCAGCGGCACGTAATCCTGCGGACGCTTGGGGCCGGAGATTGCCGGAACGATGCTGCTCATGTCGAGGGACAGCGTGTCGGTGTAGACCGGTGCGTAATCCGCATCGCGCCAGAAACCGTTTTCCTTGGCGTAGGCTTCGACCAGCGCGATACGGTCTTCGTCGCGGCCGGTGTTGCGCAGGTAACGGATGGTTTCCGCGTCGATCGGGAAGAAGCCGCAGGTCGCGCCATATTCCGGTGCCATGTTGGCGATGGTGGCGCGGTCCGCCAGCGGCAGACGGTCCAGACCTTCGCCGTAGAATTCGACGAATTTGCCCACAACGCCTTTTTGGCGCAGCATTTCCACGACTTTCAGAACCAGGTCGGTGCCGGTGGTGCCTTCGACCATGTCGCCGGTCAGTTCAAACCCGATGACTTCGGGGATCAGCATCGAGATCGGCTGACCCAGCATCGCGGCTTCGGCTTCGATGCCGCCAACACCCCAGCCCAGAACGGCCGCGCCGTTGACCATGGTGGTGTGGCTGTCGGTGCCGACCAGTGTGTCAGGGTAGGCGACTTCATTGCCGTCCTGATCGGTGTCGGTCCAGATGGTCTGGGCCAGGTATTCCAGGTTCACCTGGTGGCAGATGCCGGTTCCCGGAGGCACAACGCGGAAGTTGTTGAAGGCGCCCTGACCCCATTTCAGAAACTGGTAGCGCTCCATGTTGCGCTCATACTCGCGGTCCACGTTCATCTGGAACGCGCGCGGGTTGCCGAATTCGTCGATCATGACCGAGTGGTCGATGACCAGATCAACCGGGTTTAGCGGGTTGATCTTCTGGGCGTCGCCACCCAGCGCCTTGATGCCGTCGCGCATGGCGGCAAGGTCCACAACGGCGGGAACGCCGGTGAAATCCTGCATCAGCACGCGGGCCGGGCGATAGGCGATTTCGCGCGGGTTCTGGCCGCCGTTGGCGCCCCATTCCGCAAAGGCCTTGATGTCTTCGAGCGAGACCGAGAAACCGCCGTCTTCAAAGCGCAGGATGTTTTCCAGAACGACCTTCAGCGCCGCCGGCAGTTTCGAGAAATCGCCGAGGCCGGCTTCGGTGGCTGCGGGGATCGAGTAATAGGAAATCGACTTGCCACCGGCGCTGAGCGTGCGGCGCGTCTTGGCATTGTCCTGTCCGACGGTGATAGGCATGTTGGCCTCCCTATGGATGTGATAATGGGGAATTCGCTGCAGGCTATCTGCAACAGGTTCGGCCTTCTTTCAATAGGGGAAACGCCTTCTGGTGCATTTTTTGTATGCAATAGTACACAAGTGCGTATGCAAAGGGTAAACCAAGTCTCAAGAATGATTGATTGGTGTTCAGAATTGGGTTGGGGTACACCGGGGGGCCAGCGAGAGTTGGCCTGCGGATCACGACCAAAGGGGTACTCCGAACAATGATGCGTTTTGCCGCTCTTGCCAGTGTGTTGTGCCTTGCGATGCCTGCCGCGATCCGTGCGGAAGAGGTGGATCAGCCGGTGGTGGTAGAGCTCTTTACCTCGCAGGGCTGTGCGTCCTGCCCGCCGGCCGATGCCTTGATGCACAAACTGGTAGAACGTGAGGACGTTCTGGCGCTGGCGTTCCATGTCGACTACTGGGATTACATCGGCTGGAAGGACGTCTTTGCCGATCCAGCCTATACTCAGCGGCAAAAGGATTATGCCCGGGCGATGGGCCGTAACATGGTTCATACTCCGCAGATGATCGTGATGGGGCAGGAGGATGTTCATGCCGCCGACCCGCTGAAAGTAGGTGATGCGATCAAACGGCACCAGACCGGCGCGCAGCCGGTGGCGCTGGATCTGACGGCAACGGCGGCCGGTGTCGAAATCTCGGTGCAGGCTCGCAGCGCGCTGCCCAAAGGGGCGATGAGGGTTGATGTGGTGCGGTTCACGCCGCTGCGCCGGGTGTCGATCAGCCGCGGAGAATTGGCGGGGCGGACCATGGCCTATGCCAATATCGTCGAGGACTGGCAGCAGATCGCAGAATGGGACGGGCAGGAAGACCTGAACCTGACCGTGCCGCTGCCCGGGGATCAGTCGCTGGCCGTGCTGGTGCAAGAGGCCGGCAGCGGCCCCATCATAGCCGCCGCGCAGCTGAAGTAATCAGCGCCAATTCCTGGGGGCGCCTGCTCCTGCCGTGGTCGGCATTATCCCACGGGATCTGTATTGGGCTTTTTCGGCGGCGTGTATGTTTTCCAGCGCCGGTGGATCCAGAACCATTGCCCCATATGCTTGCGGATGACGCTTTCCAGATCGTCGCAGATCGCGCGGGTCATGGTGATGGGATCTGACGCCGGAATTTCCGGGTTGAGGCGGATTTCGAAATCAACGCCATTGGGTTGCCGGATGCCGTAGACCGGGATCAGTGCCGCGCCGTATTTCAGCGCCAGTTCCGCAGGAACGGTCGAGGTGACGGCAGGCTTGCCGAAGAATGGGATCTCCTCGCCACCATGCACGTGCAGGTCGGCGACGATGGCGATATTGCCACCCTTTTTCAGATGGCGGACCATTTCGACCATGCCGCGTTTGCCCTGCTCGAACATCGGTTTGCCGTTGCCTTCGATCGCACGGACATAGTGATCATTGAAATAGGGGTTGGCCATCCGCCGGTAGAGAGACCCCATCGGGAAACCGTGTGCGATCAACCCGGCCCGGGCAGCGTCATAATTTCCGAAATGACCGGTGACCAGAATCACAGGGCGCCCGTCAACGCGTGCTTTCTCGAGCGCGGTCAGACCCTCACCGGTGATTGGCGCAGCCTTGGCGCGGGCAAGGAAGGGTGCGCCTGCATAGAGCTCGGCAAAGGTGCGCCCGGCGTTGTCAGGGACTTCGCGGCAGAGCCGGTCCACTTCCTCGGGCGGCAGGTCGGGGCAGACAAGGGCCAGATTGTCACGGATCCGCCGGTCAAAGCCCGCCAGCGGCGCGGCGGCGCGCACCAGACGACCCATGGCCGCCAGCCGCGTGCGATAGGGGATCAGCCCCATGGCGCCGATCACGCCACGCAAAAAAAGATTGCTGGCAAAATACTTTGCTTTTTGGGCCGGAGAAAGCTCGGAGGCGGCGACGGGCATTGTGGGTATGGGCCTGCTGGGCTGGGATCACATAGAGCATGTCTACTTAATCCCGGCCGCCATTGTGTACAAGCCGTCAGCCGGGTATCCGAAGCGTATCGGTAGAGACAGCGGGAGAGATCAGGACTTACTCGTCCTCTTCGCCGTCCTCGGACCTCAGTTCGATTTCCCCGTTGTTCACCAGATCGCGCATGGCGTTGACGATCAGGCTGAAGGCGATTTCGCCATCGGCGCGTTTGACCTTGCCGCGTTCGGTGACTTCTTCACGGATGTTGTTGGCCATGCGGTTCGACATGTTTTCCAGCAGGAATTCGCTAGAGGCAACGTCCTCTTCCGCGCTGGCAAAGGCGATGGCGGTGACCACATCGGGCTGTGACAGCACGCGCATCAGTTTGGGTACATCCAGGGGGTGCATGCGCTCTGCGATCAGGCCGTATGTGAAGATCGCCTTTCGCACGTCGCCGGCGAATTCCTCGTCTTCTTCTTCCAGTGCGGTCAGAACCTCGTCCCGTTTGGCTGCGGCGGCTTCGGTCAGGATGGCGCCGACGCGCTGGCCCGGGGTGGTGTCAAAGGCTAGATCCGGGCGGGCCTCCACCTGCGCGGCCAGGGACAGGCCGATCCGGTCGACGGTGTCCGGGGTCACGTTTTTGGTATGGCTGACGGCATAGGCGATTTTCCGGGCCACGGGGCCGGGCAGGGCAGCCAGCATCTGTGCCGCCTTGGCGGTGTCGAGTTTCGACAGCAGCACGGCCGCAACTTCGGTGCTTTCTGCTTCGGCGAGCGAGGCGAGATCTTCGGGTGCAAGCTGTTTCAGACGGTCCCAGGGATTGCCGAATTGGCGCACGCCGGCCTCTTTGCGCAGGCGGCTGGCGGTATGGCGGCTGATCTTGCCATCCATGGCGGTCAGCGCGCCAGCCAGCCCGTTGGGGAAGGTCAGGCCAACGTTGTCGAGCATTTCGGCAAACTCGCTGGCAACGGCATAGAGCGTTTCGCGGTCGACGATGCGCATCTTCCCCATCTGCTGGGTCAGTTCCATCTGCAACTCATCGGGCAGTTCTTCAATCGGGATGTCAGCGCCTTCGTTCAGCAGCAGGCGCACGACGATCGCCGCCTTTGCCTTGCCGCTCAGATGGGAAGCGGAGCCGCCGAGCGATCCACCCATGGGACTATCCATTCCTCCCCCCATTCCACCAAGCGGAGCCGGAGCCGAAAAATCTCCCAATCCATCACCGCCTGTCGCCATGGGGAGCGCCAACATCTGGTCGTCTTGCATCTATAGGACCCTTGCCAAAAAGATTCTCTTTCTGTTGGGATCAAGATAGGCCATTAGCGGTAAAGAAAGGCTAAAGCTCAATAGCTTGAGGTTTGTCCGCTCTGCAGCGCCTTGTAGAGCGAGACCTCAGGCCAGCTGCCAGTGCCGCCACGCGCACGGATTTCCTTCCATTGGGCCAGGGCCAGCCCCAGTTTTCCTTCCTCGACAAAGCCTTGCCCCATATAAGAGCGGGCCAGAAGGTTGTCGGGATCGGTAGCAATGGCGCGCTGGTAATAGGCGTTGGCCTCATCTGGCTGGCCGAGCTTACGGGCGGTGAAGCCCCAGTATGTCAGGACCCGACCTTCGCTTTGATCCGGCATCGCGGCCAGAACCATTTGCGCGTCTTTCAGTCGGCCCGCATAGGCCAGTTCACGCACCGCGTCATACAGCGTATCGGCATCCAGCGCCGAATCCTTGGCATCGACGCATTTGCCTTTTTTTTCGTCCCAGACCTGCGCTCCGGTGCATTCCTTGGTGGTTTGCGTGGTGGTCGGAGCCGTGAAGGTATTGTCGCCAGCGGCAAAGGCTGCCCCGGAAAGTGACATCGCGGGCAGGGACATCACGGTTGCAAGAACGATGGCACGCATTGGGGATCCTCATTACGGGTTATGGAGGGAATCTAGCCTGATTTACTGGCTCAGGGGAGGGGAATTCCCAGGATAAGGGAGCTTCCGGTACTCTCTGGCGAATATTTGCCCAGTGGTGGGTGCGTAAATGAAAAACGCCCCGCCATTTTGGCAGGGCGTCGTCATCAGGAAGACGGGAAGGCGGTTCAGGCGCCGAACACCCGTTTGAAGATCGTGTCGACATGTTTGGTGTGATAACCCATGTCGAATTTTTCCTTGATGCCATCTTCGCCGAGGGCAGCAACAACCTCGGGGTCGGCCAGCAGCAGTTCCTGGAAATCAAGGCGCTCTTCCCAGACCTTCAGCGCGTTGCGCTGCACCATGGAATAGGCGTCTTCGCGGGACACGCCCGCTTGCGTCAGCGCCAGCAGCACCCGCTGCGACATCACCAGGCCCGGGAACTTGTTCATGTTTTCCAGCATGTTCTCGGGGAAGATCAACATCTTGTCGATGACGCCGGTCAGACGGTTCAGGGCAAAGTCCAGCGTCACGGTGGCGTCCGGGCCAATGCCGCGTTCGACCGAGGAGTGCGAAATATCGCGCTCGTGCCACAGCGCCACGTTCTCCATCGCCGGGATCACGGTCATGCGCACAAGACGGGCCAGACCTGTCAGGTTCTCGGTCAGCACCGGGTTCTTCTTGTGTGGCATCGCCGAGGAGCCCTTTTGGCCCATCGAGAAGAATTCCGCGCCTTCCAGAACTTCGGTCCGCTGCATGTGGCGGATCTCGATGGCGACATTCTCGATCGAGGATGCGATGACGCCCAGAGTGGCAAAGAACATCGCGTGACGGTCGCGCGGGATGACCTGGGTCGAAATCGGTTCGGGCTTGAGGCCCAGTTTCTCGCAGACGTGCTCTTCCACCGCGGGGTCGATATTGGCAAAGGTGCCGACCGCGCCGGAAATCGCGCCGGTGGCGATCTCTTCGCGGGCCTGCTGCAGGCGCGCCTTGTTGCGGTCCATCTCGGCATAAAAACGGGCAAAGGTCAGCCCCATGGTGGTGGGTTCGGCGTGGATGCCGTGGCTGCGGCCGACGCGCACGGTGTTCTTGTGCTCCATCGCGCGTTTCTTCAGCGCCGCCAGCAGGTTGTCCATATCGGCCAGCAGGATGTCGGCGGCGCGCACCAGTTGCACGTTGAGGCAGGTGTCCAGCACGTCGGAGGAGGTCATGCCCTGATGCACGAAACGCGCTTCTTCGCTGCCCACGTGCTCTGCAAGGTGGGTCAGGAAGGCGATGACGTCGTGTTTGGTGACGGCTTCGATCTCGTCGATACGGGCGACGTCGAATTCCACGTCCTTGGCCTTCCAGACGGCGTCGGCGTTTTCACGCGGGATCACGCCCAGATCGGCCATCGCGTCACAGGCGTGCGCCTCGATCTCGTACCAGATGCGGAATTTGGTCTCGGGGGACCAGATGGCGACCATGTCGGGGCGGGCATAACGGGGGATCATCGGCGGAAACACCTTTCGCAATTGCGGGAACACTTGCGCCGCGTCATAGACCGCTCTGCTCAAAGGAACAAGCCGCCACGGCGGGGGCGGGACGTATTGTCCGCCCGCCGCGGAGCCTAGCTGATCGGGTCAGCCCTGGCTGATACGGTCAAAGACGTCCTTGTTGCGGCAATAGGCCGGGGCCGTGTCCAGATGGTCCTGATCCGCTTGCAACTGGGTGCAGCCTGCCTGATCGTCGCAATGGCTGCAGCGCATGATAGCGCGCATCAGCTTGGGGCCTTCGTGCTCGGGGTCACGGGCGATGATCTCGCCCATGTCGATACCAAGGCGGTCGGCCATGCCGTTCACAAGGTCCGAGCTTTGCTCCAGTTTCTTCACCAGTCCCATGTTGCGTCTCCTGTCGTGCCAATAAGGGTGCGAATGCATTGCAGGCGATCATGGCTAAGAACGAAGGGCGGGCCTTGATATCGATCAATCGGCGCAGGAATCGCGCGGACGGGCGGCGAAAAAGCCGCCTGTCCGTATCGTATATGGATTACGCTCAGCAGCGCTGAACTTAGTGAGGCGAAATGTCTACAGTGATCACCCGGGCACCGCTTTCCAATGTGCGATGCACCGGGCATTTGTCGGCGATCTCCAGCAGCCTTGCGCGCTGATCCGGTGTCAGGGTGCCGCAGAGGCTGATTTTCCGGGTGAATTGGTCGATCTTGGCCGGACCCGCCGGGGCAGCATCCTGCGCGTGCACCTTGTCGTGGCACACATCAACCGAAACGCTGTCAAGCGGCCATTCCTTGCGCCGGGCATACATCCGGATGGTCATCGAGGTGCAGGCGCCAAGCCCCGCTGCGACGAAACCATAGGGGGACATCCCCCGATTGGTGCCGCCATAGGCCAGCGGTTCATCGGCCAGCGCGTGGTGATGGGGGCCGGACTGAATGTCCTGCAGGAAGCCTTCGGGATCGGCTTCGGCAACCCGCACGATCCCCTCGGGTGCGCCGGGGGGCGGGGCGGGCGGTGTCATCTCCACATAGCGCCCGGCCCAGGCGGCAATCACCTCGGCGGCGTATTCGGCATCTTGCGCGCGGGAAATCAGATGGTCCGCGTCATCCAGCGTGACAAAGCTCTTGGGGTGTTTGGCGGCGGCAAAAATCTCGGCCGCGTTGTCGATCCCGACGGTTTCATCGCGCGGGGCATGCATCACCAGAAGGGCCGCATCCAGACCTGCAATGCAGGGGCCCAAGGCGCTGGCGCGGATATCGTCAAGAAACTGGCGGCGAATGGTGAAGGGACGCCCGCCAAGGCAGACTTCGGCGGCGCCGACCGCTTCGATCTCGGTCAGTTGGGAGCCAAAGTTGTGGGCCACATGTTCGGGATCATAAGGCGCGCCAAGGGTCACCACACCGCGCACCGAGGGAATGCCCGCGCGGGCACGCAGAACCGCGGCGCCGCCCAGCGAATGCCCGATCAGCAGCTGCGGCGCCATATCGCGCCCCGCCAGATACTGCGCGGCGGCAATCAGGTCCGAGACATTGGAGGAGAAGCTGGTGTTCTCGAACTCCCCATCCGAATGCCCAAGACCGGTAAAGTCAAAGCGCAGAACCGCAATACCCATCGAGGCCAGACGCCCCGCGATGCGCCGGGCGGCCGGGATGTCCTTGGAGCAGGTAAAGCAATGTGCGAACAGGGCGGTGGCAAGGACAGGCCCCTCGGGCAGGTCGAGGCGCGCCGCTAGCGCGGTCCCGGCGTGTCCGGGAAACGTGATGCGTTCTGTGGGCATGGAAGATTGGCCTTTGGTTTTCTCGATCCTAAGGTGCGGCAGCAGGCGGGGTTCGGCAAGGCGCGGGCCGAAAATAACACGTGAAGGTGAAGGGGCGAGACCATGGAGCACATCATCGGCATCGGAGGGTACAGCCCTGAAACAGCACGCGACCATGACATGTGGTCCCGTCTTGGCCGGTTCTGCGCGTCAGAACCCCACGCCTTTGATCGCGATCCGGCCACCGGGCATGTTACCGCTTCGGCCTTTGTTCTCTCTGCGGATATGTCCTCTGTCCTGTTGACCCACCACGCAAAACTGGACCGCTGGCTGCAGCTCGGAGGCCATTGCGACGGGATCGCCGATGCGCCCTTTGTGGCCCAAAAGGAAGCCTATGAGGAAAGTGGCCTTTCCCGGCTTGAGATGTTGTCGCCGCAGGTGTTTGACGTCGATATTCATGAAATTCCGGCATCGCCCAAAGAGTGCGCACATCTGCACTATGACGTGCGTTTCCTGTTTCGCGCTGCGGCGGGGAAAATTCAGGTCAGCCACGAATCCCACGCGCTTGAGTGGGTACCTGTGGACCGGCTGGAAGGGCGCACGACAGCGCCAAGCGTTCTGGTGTTGCGTGAGAAACTGCCGGGGTTTCTGCGCGGGGCCAGTGCCTGCTGACGGCAGTGCGCCTAGACCTGCCTCTGCGACGGTGGGTCGCGTGACTTTTTACTGGTTTTTGGCTGAACGGGACACAGGGCCTCCTCCTTTTGATCAAATTTATGCTAGCACCATAACATGACAGCGATTCTACAGACCCAGATCCCGTACAACCCGCTTGCCTCGCAACGTCTGCCGGGGATCAAACCCTTGCCGGTGGCCAATTGGCTGCGTTCGGATGATGCCTTTGGCGACCAGATGGCGGAGCGTGAGCGCCTGCTGGACACGGCCCGGGACAAGGTCCTGATGCTGGATGAGGGCGGCCGTCCCGCTGCTGAAGAATTGCTGGAACGGGTACTGGCCCATCTGTACCCCGGTGCAAAGGGTCACGTGCAACGCCCCGATGGGGTGACGGTAGAGATCGATTGGCAGGATCCTTTGGGGACCCTTGGCCGGATCACCCAGCAGGATTTCTGCATTCTGGAGAAACCCGAAGGCGCGGCGGAGCACGTGCTGACCGGCGCGGTTCTGTGTTTCCCGGCCAGCTGGACATTGTCTGAAAAATTCATGCGTCCGTTGATTGCCATTCACGTGCCGGTCGACAGCTATGACGCCAATATTGCGGCCCGGGTGCAGCGGCTGTTTGACGGCGTGCAGGTGGATCGCCCGCTGTGGCGGTTCAATGCGCTGTGGTATCACGATCCGATGCTGCACCAGCCCCGCAGCGCCGATGCGCCGCGCGAACAGCCGCGCAGCGAAGAAGCCGGGTTCATGCGCAGCGAAACGCAGAGCATTCTGCGTCTGCCTCGCACCCGCGCGGTTGTCTTTTCGATCCACACCTTCGTGCTGAGCCGCGCCGACGTCCTGCGCCAATGGCAGCAGGACGAGCAGGATATCGAGACCGTATAGGCTGCATCCGGCAAGGCGCCCTCTGGTCCGGAGGATCCGGAGTTCAGGGGGTTGGCAGCTTCAGGACCTTTGCTGCGGCTTGAACCATTTCCGTACTTTGCAACAGGGCCAGAAAGACACCAAGGCTCAGGGCTTGCCTGCGCGGGGTCAGCTGGGAGCCCCTGAGCAATTCAACCAGCAAAAGCAGCAGGGCAGCGGGCGCCGATAGCATCGCAACCAGTCCGGTTGCAGCCCATGTCACGATGCCTTGCGCCCGCGCACCGCCTTGAGCGGGTTTTAGGCCCGACAGATCCACGACCTGATCGGCGTGTGCTGGATCGGTGCGCACGTGGCGGGCGCATTGCTGGTCCAGATCATCTGCCATTGCCTCCACCGGCGCGAAACAGGAACGTCCGCGCGGCTTCCCGGCCACGGGCGCCGGGTTTGCGCCGCTGCGGGCGGCAAACAGTTTTGCCGAGGTCCGCGATTTTCCGGTCGGTTTGAACGGGGAGGGCGCGGGCAGGGCAGTCCGGGCGGAACGGCGCCGGGGTAAGGCACTACGTGGGTGGATATGGTCGGACGCCGGGCGGCTGAGCAGGGAGCCCGGCGTCCTTTCGGCCGTGGCCTGCGCCTCTGCCGTATCTGCCATGTCTCCCGCGTGATGCAGGTTGAAGACGCCGAGAAAAGCGTCGCAGGTCATCGCCTTTGGCGCGTCCTGCCAGAACACCACCGTGGGCGATAGCGTTTCGGCCAGACGGCGCAGGAGTACCGCGAGCAGGATCTCGGTGATCTCGCTATCGCTGCCGCTGGGGTAGAGGCGCTCCATGGTGACCTCAAGGAAGATTGCCGGAGCAGAAAGGCCCGCCGGGACATGCATGCCAAGCCGCAGCGGTAGGCGCCGCAGCCGCAGGATAACCCGGTACTGATCGCCTTCCATCTCGACCCGGTTTGCCGCCCGAGTGTTGATCTGCGCCATCGGGTGACCGTATTCCTCAAGCATGTCGACCGCCTGGATCAGCCCCTTGTTGAGGAGCCGGTTGCTGCGGGTCTTGAAACCGAGTCTGCCTTTGAACTGTTCTACCTGTGTCATTCTCAAGCCTCCTTCGTTCGGGGTGCCGTTAACCCAAGATTACAAAGGGAAAAGGCACAAAGTGAGGCATCAAAACAGGTTCTGAGGGGCGCTGTGAAAAATCCCGCCAGTGCAGGTTGGTAAATTTTTATTCAATTAAAAACAATGTGATGTCAGTCGTGTTTAGCGCAAGACCCAGCCGAATGTGGCTGAAACCGGGCGCCCTGCGGCCATGTTGATGCCATAGTGATTACAATGCACGGCAAATGGACGGACTGTTCGCAGTATGGGGGAATGGACTCAGTCGGCTCCCGTGCCAGCAATCCGCGGTCGCGCGCCAAGCCCGAGGTTCAGCCGTCGATCTGCTGCCCCATGATGGCCAGCGATTGCTGATAAACGGTTGCCGCATTCCATTGTTTCAGGACTTTGTAATTCGGCTGCCCCGGCTGGTAGCCCTTGCCCCGTTTCCAGCCTTTCTTGCGCAGGTAATTCGCGGTCGAAGCCAACGCATCCTGTTGATCATAGAAGTCGACGCGCCCGTCGCGGGTCCAGTCCACGCCATAGGTCAGCGCATTTCCGGGCAGGAATTGCGTATGGCCGAGCTCGCCATGTTTGGCGCCGAGTGTCGCGGGGGTGATCGCGCCCTGATCCACCAGCTTCAGCGCGCCGATAGCATGGGGCCGGAAGAAATCAGAGCGGCGGCAATCGTAGGTCAGGGTCACGATGGCCGAAACCACCTGACTGTCCCCCATGAAGTGGCCAAAGGCGGTTTCCATGCCGTGAATGGCGATCAGAACACCTGCGGGCACGCCGTATTTCTTTTCCAGCGCCGCGTAGAATTGTGGGTTGCGGGCTTTGCGTTTGCGCCCCTGCGCAACAATCGTGGCTGAGCCGCGCAGCTGCATGAATTTCTCAAGGCTGTAGCGAAAGCTTTTCTGATTGCGGTCGGCGGCGATGGTGCGGCTGGCGTATTGTGCCTGTGCCAGGGCCTTGAGCCCCTTGCCCTTGACGCCCGCGCGCTTGGCCTCGGTCGCGAACTCTGCCTTCCAGCTGGCAAAGCCCGCAGAGGTATTGCCACAGGAGGCGGCCACAGAGGCGACCGGCAGCAAAGAGGTCAGGGTCAGGCAAAGAACTGGCAAAATACGCATGGCGGAAACCTTCGGAAACTGGAACTGGGTGTCTCCAGCCTACCGCTCCCGCGCAGGAAATATAGCGTGATGTGGCGCGTTTCAGCGCTGGTGTTGCTCTCAGGCAAAGGCCTCGGCGGCGGCAATGGCTAATCCGTCAGCCACGGCTGTCAGCGCATGACGGTTTTCCACCTCCGCTTTCGGGCAAAGACGCTGAATTTCCTGCTGCAGACAGCCCAGCAGCGCCGAGCCGCCAACCAGAACGATGCGGTTAACCTCTTCCGGGGCAGTGCCTGCCAGTTTCAGTGTCTCTGCGGCGGCCTCGGCCAGTTCCTGCATCTGTGCCTCCAGTAGGGCCGAGATGTCATCGCCAGATAGAGAGGCCTGCAGGCCGCGCTCCAGAACCTTGAGATCGATCTGTGCGCCGGCGTCCTGCGGGTGGTTGGCTGCGATCTTGCCACGCTCCACCGCAAAGGCGATGTCGTGGCCCAGTTCATCCTCCAGCGTGCTGACGAGGCGCGCCAGCCTGTCCGGCTCGGTCGCCTGTTGCTGGAGGTCACGTGCGGCGCGGCGGTGCTCGGGCGTATAAAGAAACGGGATCATCTGCCAGCTGGACAGATCGTTGTAGATCCGGTTCGGCGCGGGCAGGGTGCCGCTGCCGAAACTGTTGCGGATGCTGCTGCCTCGCCCCAGAAGCGGCATAACACGGGCCAGGCTGATCTGCTGGTCGAAATCGGTACCGCCCAGACGAATCCCGTAGGAGGCCAGAATATCAGTGGTGCCGTCAGCGTCCTGCCGGAAGGCGGTAAAGTCCGAAGTGCCCCCACCGATATCGACAATCAGCCCCAGCCCCGAGCGGGCCTCGGTTGCGCGCAGCGCCGCTTCGGGCTCCAGCATGAAGCGCACGTCCTGAAATCCGGCAGCCAGGTAGCAGGCACGGAGGTCTTCCTCGGCCAGGGCGTTGCGGGCCTCATCGCGGCTGTGAAACCGCACCGGACGGCCCGACAGGGCATGGGTGAATGTCATGTGGGTCTGCGCCTCGGCGCGGGCTTTGACCTCGGCCAGAAACTGGGTGACTACCGCCGCAAGGGTCATTCGCTGCCCGCCAAGGCGACGTTCCTCGTGCAGTAGGGGCGTTCCAAGGAGGCTTTTGAGCGCGCGCATGAAGCGGCCTTCGTCGCCGGAAATCAGCGCCCGGGTGGCGCTGCGTCCGATGCGCATCTTGCCGCTGTCGGGATCAAAGAAAACCGCAGTGGGAAGGGTCTGTTCGCCCGGTTCCAGTTCAATCAGCCAGGGGCGCCCGCCCGCCGCCACACCTGCCGCCGAATTGGAGGTGCCAAAATCGATGCCTAAAGTCATGGGGGCGGTCATTGGCCTGTCTCCTGCGGGTCTGGGGAGCGACGGCTTTACAGGCAGAACGGGCGGGGTTCAAGAATGACTGCCCCGCCCATTTGCCTTTGTCATCCGCAGCGATGGGGGAACGCGGTTGATCGGTTCAGGTCGCAGAGGATCCGCTTGGTAGGGTAACCCGGAAGGTGGAGCCTTGTCCGACCTCAGAGGACACTTCCAGCAGGCCATTGTGGTTGGAACAGATCCGGCGGCTGAGTGTCAGTCCGATGCCGGTGCCATCATATTCATTCGGGTTGTGCAGCTTCTTGAACAGCTGAAAAATCTGCTGCTGATCTGAGGTTGAGATCCCAGCGCCATTGTCGGTGACGTCGATGCGTTCCTGCCCCTTGTTGGCTCCGGAAACGGACGTAATGGAGACGATGGGTTTGCGCGCGCCTGAGCGGAAGGTGATGCCATTGGTGATCAGGTTCTGAAATAGGCAGCGCAATTGCATTCGGTTGCCAGTCACCACCGGCAGGGGGCCAATGTCGACGGTGGCCCCGGCATGCTGGATCTCGCCTTGCAGATCCTGCACCAGCTCGCCCACCAGCGTGTTGAGATTGATGTCCCGCTTTTGGATGCGGGCGCCAACCACGCGGGAGTATTCCAGAATGTCATTCATCTGCCGCATCATGCGGGCTGCGGTCTTCTGGCTTTGCTCCAGCAGGAAAATTCCGTCCTCGCTCAGCCGGTCGCGTTCGGCATCCAGCTCCTGCAGCAGCAGGTTGAGCGTATTGGCTGGCGATTTCAGATCATGCGAAACCGCATAAGTGAACTCGCGCCTCTCCCGGTTGATATGTGCCATTTCAAGCATTGTTGCCCGCGTCCGGATCGCATCGGTGGCGCAAAAGGCCAGTTGCCGCAGCAGGGATATGTCCGCCTCAGTCCAGGCGCGCGGTTTGTCATCAATTACCGCCAGCACCGCAGCGGGTACACCGCCGGGTCGATAAACCGGCACGCCAAGATAGGAACCAATGCCAAGCCCCGGGGCAATACCCGTGCCCAGATCCGGGGGAGGGTTTGGGGCATCTTCAACAGTCACGGGGGCATCCTTTTGGATCACGTGCTGGCAAAAGGAATGAGACAGAGGCGCGTGCCGATCCTCTGCCGCCGGGCCGCTAAGCCCGGTCTGACTGGTGAAGAATTGACGTTCTGCGTCGCTGTCGATGGTGGAGAGCAGAGCCACCGGGGCGCCAATGGTGCGTTGTGCCAACCGGGTCAGGTTGTCGAATTCCGGGTGGGGCGGGCCGTCGATCAGCTCAAGATCCCTGAGGCTGAATTTCTGCATTATGAACGCTCGCTATTCTGAGAAACTCATGTCGCACCCTACGACATTATGATGGCAGAGCTTAACCTTTTCTGAAGCGCCCACACCGCTCCATATCTGAAGACTGCCACTGGTTGGTCCAGTGAAGACCGGGCCTGTGAATGAAAAAGAGCGCCCGTTGGGCGCTCTTTCATGGTTTCAATTGCCGCAGCTATTAGCAGCTGTAGTACATGCCGTACTCAACCGGGTGCGGGGTGTGCTCGTAGGTTTCGACCTCTTCCATCTTGAGCGCAATGTAGCCCTCAATCTGGTCTTTGGTGAACACATCGCCCTGCAGCAGGAACTCGTGGTCGGCCGCCAGGCATTCCAGCGCTTCGCGCAGGGAGCCGCAGACGGTCGGGATGTCGGCCAGCTCTTCGGAGGGCAGATCATAGAGGTTTTTGTCCATGGCTTCGCCGGGATCGATCTTGTTCTTGATGCCGTCCAGGCCAGCCATCAGGAGGGCTGCAAACGCCAGGTAGGGGTTTGCGGCCGGATCGGGGAAGCGGGCCTCGACACGCTTGGCTTTCGGGCTTTCGGTCCACGGAATACGCACGCAGCCGGAACGGTTACGGGCGGAGTAGGCGCGCAGAACCGGAGCTTCGAAGCCGGGGATCAGACGCTTGTAGGAGTTGGTGGACGGGTTGGTGAAGGCGTTCAGCGTTTTCGCGTGCTTCAGGATGCCGCCGATGAACCACAGGGCTTCGTCGGACAGGTCCGCATATTTGTCACCAGCAAAGAGCGGCTTGCCGTCTTTCCAGATGGACATGTTCACGTGCATGCCGGTGCCGTTGTCGCCTGCGATCGGTTTCGGCATGAAGGTTGCCGATTTGCCGTAGGCGTGCGCGACGTTGTGGATCACGTATTTGTATTTCTGCAGCTCGTCCGCCTGTTTGGTCAGGCTGTCGAAGATCAGGCCCAGTTCGTGCTGGCAGGAGGCAACCTCGTGGTGGTGCTTGTCCACCTTCATGCCCAGACGCTTCATGGTCGACAGCATCTCGGAACGCAGGTCCTGTGCTTCGTCGACAGGGTTGACCGGGAAGTAGCCGCCCTTGACGCCGGGACGGTGGCCCATGTTGCCAACTTCATACTCGGCATCGGTGTTCCAGGACGCGTCGGTCGCGTCGACTTCATAGGACACCTTGTTGATCGAGTTGGAGAAGCGCACGTCGTCGAACAGGAAGAATTCCGCTTCCGGGCCCATGAACGCCGCATCGCCGATGCCGCTGGACTTCAGGTAGGCTTCGGCCTTCTGTGCGGTGCCGCGCGGGTCACGCTCGTAGGCTTCGCCGGTGTCGGGCTCAACAACCGAGCAGTGGATGCAGATGGTTTTTTCCGCGTAGAACGGGTCGATATAGGCGCTCTCGGTGTCGGGGATCAGCTTCATGTCCGAAGCTTCGATCGATTTCCAGCCCGCGATGGAGGAGCCATCGAACATGAAGCCTTCTTCGAGGAAATCCTCGTCGACCATGTCCACGTCTACGGTGACGTGCTGCAGTTTACCACGTACGTCGGTGAACCGGATGTCGACATAGGCGACTTCCTCGTCCTTGATCAGCTTCAGAACTGCGTCCTTGCTCATTGGTGCTTTCCTCTCCGTAAGAAAATTCGTGTGTTGCTGCGCCAACCCGCTACGCTGCCTTTGGCAATCTAGGCGCGCTGGCGGTATCTGGTATTAAAGTGCGTCGGGGCCGGTTTCGCCGGTCCGGATGCGGATGGCCTGCTCGACCGGGCTGACGAAGATCTTGCCGTCGCCGATCTTGTCTGTCTTTGCCGCGTTCACGATGGATTCGATCGCGCCGTCCACCTGATCGTCGTCAAGAACCACCTCGATTTTCACCTTGGGCAGAAAATCGACGACGTATTCGGCGCCGCGATAAAGTTCCGTGTGCCCCTTCTGGCGACCAAAGCCCTTAACCTCGATCACGGACAGGCCCTGTACACCGACGTCCTGCAGCGCCTCTTTCACCTCGTCCAGTTTGAACGGTTTGATGATGGCTTCGATCTTTTTCATCTCGTGGGCTCCTCACAACCTTGTCGAAGCTGGTCAGATCATTTCTAAATGCTGGCGACAATGGATGCGGCCAAAGATGCCGGAAAATCAGCCTGCAAAATGAGCGCATGTGTTTAAAAAATAGTCACTACGCACAAAAAATAATCACAATTGAATCGCGGGAGCCTGGAGAATGACCGAACTGCTGACAGCTGCCCAGATGCGCGCCATCGAACAGGCCGCAATCGAGTCAGGTAAGGTGACCGGCCTGGAGCTGATGGAGCGGGCCGGGCAGGGCGTGGTAGAGGCGATTTTCGAGGAATGGCCCGAGTATGAAAGTGCTCCGCAAAGCGCAGCAGTTCTATGTGGACCGGGAAACAACGGCGGAGATGGTTTCGTCGTCGCACGCCTATTGGCTGGGAAAGGATGGCTCGTTAAGGTTTTCCTATATGGTGATCCGGACAAGCTCCCCCCCGACGCGCGCACGAACTACGAAATCTGGTTGGCTGACAATCAGGTAGAGGAGCTTTCTGAAAGAGGGTTTCGGAAAGAGCCCTATACGATTTACATCGATGCTCTTTTCGGAACCGGTCTGTCACGCCCGCTCGAGGGGACGGCGTTGGATGTTATCAGCCATATGACGGGCAGAAATGGTGACCGTTATGACGATTGTACCGTGGCCATCGACGCACCTTCCGGGATTTGTCTGGATAGCGGTCGATGGTTGGTGCCGCAGCCGCCATCGCTCAAAGAGCTGTTTGGCAAGCTTCCTGCGGGGGCGAAGATCCGAACGTCAGCACTGCCCAAGGAGCCTGACCCTCGGCCCCAAGCCAGACTGACGGTCGCGTTTGACTCCCCCAAAGTCGGTCACTTCATCGCCGCTGGCCCCACGCACTGTGGGCGTGTGGTAGTCAAGGATATCGGTTTGGCGAACTGGCGGTCTTTCAAACCTCGAAAAGAAGGGCAGCCGCCTTTTGTTGTGACCGAAAATGGCCCGGTTGGCATATTGCGTCCAGCCGGTGTTCGCCTCACAGGGCAAGCGCCAATCGTTGATGACGTTCGCAGTAAGATATCTTTCAAAGACACTTCCCGCTGGATGGCCAAGCGATCAGGCCACAAATTCTCCCACGGTCACGCCCTGATCCTTTCGGGTGGTTCCGGTAAGACAGGTGCCGCGCGGCTGTCGGCGCGGGGGGCGCTTCGGATCGGGGCAGGGCTGGTGACGCTGGGCGTGCCGCCAAGCGCCCAGCAGGAGGTCGCCTGCCAGATCACCGCGCTGATGCTGCAACGGGTGGCAGATGCTGAGGCTCTGGCTCAGGCGCTCGAGGATACCCGCCTCAATGCGCTCTGCCTTGGCCCCGGAATGGGCATTGATCGCGCGCGGGATCTTGTGCCTGCGGCCCTGGTGGCCAAACGGGCCACGGTGCTGGATGCTGATGCGCTCTCAGCCTTTGGCGATGCGCCGGAACAGCTCTTTTCCATGCTGCATGAAAAATGCGTGCTGACGCCCCATGGCGGCGAATTTGCGCGGCTGTTCCCGGATATTGCCACGAAACTGAACGCGCCCGCCACCAAAGGTCCGGCCTATTCCAAGGTGGACGCCACGCGGGAGGCCGCCGTGCGGGCAGGCTGCGTGGTGCTGTTCAAGGGCGCCGATACGGTCATCGCCGCGCCAAATGGGCGCTGCTCGGTCAACTCCGCCCATTATGATCGCGCCGCTCCCTGGCTGGCCACCGCCGGGTCGGGCGATGTGCTCGCGGGCTTCATCACTGGCCTTTTGGCGCGAGGCTTTGCCCCGATGCAGGCCGCCGAAAGTGCCGCCTGGCTGCATGTGGAATGCGCGCTGGAGTTCGGCCCCGGACTGATCGCCGAGGACCTGCCAGAGCAGATCCCAGCCGTATTTCGCAAGCTTGGGTTTTAAGCCGCCGGGCGCAGATTGTCGCCTGCCGCGCGGGAGGTGGCGATCTCCATGCCGCCGGCGTAGATCACATGGGGGCGATCAAAGGTCAGGGTGCAGAGTTCCAACATCTGCATGCCTTCGTCGCGGATGAACTCCTCATCGATCAGTTCGAACGCAGGCACAACGGCCTGCGGCTGTCCGAACATCGCCTTGGCGCGCCAGTCTCGGATCAGAACCTGCTGGTTCAGCGGTAGCAGCAAATCGCCGCCCGGCTGAGTGTGCCCCAGCGATCCGGCTGTGAAGCGGACCGCATGCATCATGGCGCGGGATTTGCGGATCTTGCTCAGCGGAGTGAGGCCCTGCGTCCGTGTAATCAACTGATCCCCGGCTGTCAGAGTCTCAACGGCCAAAGCGCCGTCTTGGGTCTGGATCGGAGTGCCGGTAATCAGCGTAACCGAACTTTGGGCCGCGTGGCTGCCGGTCTGCTCGCGGCGGCTTTGCAGGATGCGCGCAACGATATGCTGCGCAGGCGGATTCGCGTGCGGTTTCATGGGGGTCTCTCACTCTGCCTCAGTAGCATTTTATTTGTTTTTTTCAGACACTAGCCATTTGCCGCGCCCGCGTCTGCGCAATTTTTCGCTTATGGGGGAAGCTGTGGCTGAGATGTGTCTTTGGTGCCGCAATCGAATAGTGTGGCTCCGGTGCGATTTCCTCTCGCATCCTGCGGCGGGCTTTGCTATTCAGCGGCTCACGCAGCGCCGGAAGGTGCTGCGCCAGTGCGGGTGTGGCGGAATTGGTAGACGCACCAGATTTAGGTTCTGGCGCCGCAAGGCGTGGGGGTTCAAGTCCCTTCACCCGCACCATTTTGATTTCAAATGAAAAATGACGGCCTTTGGAGAGGCAATGAAACCTGGTGTTTCTCGGGTTTCCCGTTTTATTTCCCGTTTTCTCGTTTCGTTCATGTTCTGGTCCGCCGCGCTTGAGCCGACTGCGAAAGCTGCTTTTGATTGGCCTGGCTGCGGTATTTTTTGACCATCTCAAGTGTTTTGTGCCCGGTCACTGCCTGGATCTCGCTATCGCTTGCGCCAGCCTCGGCCAAATGAACCGCCGCTGTGTATCGCCAGCCGTGAATCACAAATGTCTGTGCGGCTATCGCTTCACGCACAGCCATAACGCGCTGTTGAATGGTGCGCTTCGCGATGCCTTTGTGCAGGGACTGTGCGATGATGAAGCGACCTTTGCGTTCCAAATCGTCGAGGTAACGGCGCAGAAATTCCGGACAGGCAACCCAGAGCCGTGTTGCAGTCTTTTCTTGGACAACAGCAATGAATTGACCATCATAATGTGCCCACTCCATGCTGATGATGTCGCCGATCCGCTGTCCCGTGCCGATGCCCAACATGAAAGCGGTCAGTTCCCATTCCAGCGAGTTGTTCTGGCAATAGGTTTCAAAGGCGCGGAGTTTTGCGTCAGGCCAGGGTTGGTATTCGCCGCCCTTGAGTTTTTTGACGCCGCTCGCCGGATTTGCGTTGATCCACTCCAAGTCGATAGCATGGCGGGAGAGTATGGAAATCATTTCCACCATCGCGTTCGCTTTGCGCCACGTGTCGGCATAGGCATCACGCGCGGCAATTACGTCACGGCGTCGGAGCTTTGTGAAATCCTTTGAGCCGTTCTTTTCTCGGATCAATTCCAGAGTGCGCCGATACTCTTGCTTTACCCGAGGCTTTCGGTCTTTGAACTCTGGCGTCTGGTAATAGCTGACGATCAGTGCCTCAAAAGTGGTTCGGGTTTTCTTTTTGTCGCGGCCTGAGCGGATCGCCCAATATGCTTCGTCAAATTCCTGGCTGTCTGGGTCGTTGGGGAGGCGCTGATACGCCTCACCGCGGCGGAAATAATAGTAGACACGTCCCTTAACCTTCTTGGTTGTGACGTACTTCCGCTCCAGCTTCTTTACCATGTGAATTCATCTTCGTTCATCGCGTTGCCGTTCAGGACTGATTCGAGATCTGCCACCCGCCAGCGCTCAAAGCCGGAGATGCGAACGGGCGAGGGGAGCGAACCCGACTGCACCAGTCGGCGAAAATCCGATGGGGTCATGTCCATCATTTTGGCTGCCGTTCGTTCCGCAACCGCTATCGGTGCAACGCGTCCCATTGCCTGTCCTCAAATTGTGTGTGTTCGTATCTGGTCGTTTGTTGGGGGCTATTGCAGCTGCAATGCGCTAGGTTCGCCGATCAGGCGGGCGTCTGGGGAGCCGAGTTGCCTGCGGGCGTTCATTGTGGTGTCCTAACTGGCAGTTGGTGTTTCAGTTCTTGCCATTGGCGCGGCGCATACGGCGGATGCTTCGGTTCATGATTTTCTGGCGTTCATTGATGAGCTGGTGCAGCCCATCTTGTTTGCGTTGGATCCGTAGGTGGAGTTTCGCAAGCCGCCGGATCTCACATTCCGTGGCGAAGTGCAGCCACAGAGCCTTTATTCCAAAGAGGGCTGCCTTTTCCTCTCGCCCGGCGGTGTTGCCCTGTACAGCGCGGTGTGCTGTACGCTGTAATTCCTCTGACACCTCGGTCATATCGCGGCCTGCCCGTTGTAGGGGCAATCCGGGCGGTCATCCGTGGCGCGGCGGGTGGGGGTCGAACGATAGCTTTGCCGCGCTGTGCGCAGCCATGCGCGGATCGCTTCCGCCCGACTGGCGCCATGTGAAGTCATGCCGTGCAAAGAGGCCCACCAGTGGCTTGCATCATGGTCCCAGCGGCAGTTTTCCTGCGGTGGGGTCAATATGCCGCCAGCCTTTCGGAACAGGGCAGAGCGCCTGAACAGCGGCGTATTCGCTAGCAGCTGCTGGTCGGAATAGATCTGCTGTTGGTTCTGGTGTGCGGCGTGTCGCATTGGGACCTCGTCTTTGATGCGCGGGCGACTGTATTTGGAGGATTGTGCCGCCCGCGCTTATCCGCGCCGCAGGACCAGGCGCGGAAACTCTGATGATCGGCGGCGTGGGCAATCCTCCAGCCCACGCCGCATGTAAGGTTGTGTCAGTGTTAAAGGGCAGGCGGGCCGCGCGGGGTTGCCGGTGTCTTTTCGCGTCTGCTGGGAGATGCAGCGGAATGCGCGACTGGCCGGGCCGGGTCAGGCCACATGGCGGCGACGGATCGGAAGGCTTTTTGCCTCGATCACGGCGCGGACCTTCTGACCTGCGCGGGCCAGGATCTGCTCGGTGGGCTCCGGCGCAGGACCGGGGCGGTCCACAAGGTGCTGGGAGTGCAGGCGCGCGGGATCAAACCCCTGACCGCGCCCGGCTTTCATGGCCGCCCAGGCCGCTGTGAATTGTGTGGGATCGTCAATGTAGTCTGCGGGAGATCCCACGACATGGCGGGCATCCCTCAGTACGGTTTTCTTAAAGTCTTGCATTCAATCCTCCATCGGTTGATGAAGCGACTGTAGTGGGGTGAAATTACCCCGTCAATACTTTTGGGGTAAAAAAACCCCATCTCCCCAAAGTAGGGAAATTTTCCGGGCTCAATGTCCGCAGCTCCATGGTGAAGGGGCTATATGGCTGGTTTCAGCCCAAAGCGGTCATCGGTGGTTGACAGAGCGGAGGGCGAATTCCGGCATCTAGGTTTTTCAAACGGCAGAAAGCTGGCTGAACCACTTGTACGCTTTTACTACAAGCTTTCTGGACACAAATTTGCCCTAACCTTTCGATAAGAGATGGACACATCAAGTTTGGATTTGGAGATATTCATGCGCCACCTACTTCAGTTCATTTCAGCTCTAGGCATTGCACTGTTTCTCACGACGTTCGCCAACGCGGAGACTATCGCCCCTCGTGAGGCCGCTCAGAATATCGGAAGTTACTCAACGGTTGAAGGAGTAGTTTCTCAAGTGTCGAAGAGTCGGGGCGGGACGACCTTTATCAACTTTGGGGGCCGTTTTCCCAATCATGTCTTCTATGGGGTCATTTTCAAGAAATACGCGTACAAGTTCCAAAACTTGGACGGACTGGTTGGGAAACCCGTAACCATTAGTGGAACCATCGACCTCTACAAAGGCAAGCCCCAGATCGTATTGTTTTCACCAGACCAGATCGCGCAACGATAAAATTCGGCACGGCTGTCCGGCAAACACCTGTCTTTAGGCGATAATCTCCCTCAGGTTGTTTTCACGCTTCAGCGTCAGAATGGCGTCTGTCAGCCCAAAGCGGACCTCAACAACAGAGGTTCGCATGAACTCAAGGGCTTGACTAAGTTGTAATTGCACACGTAGCATTAGAGTCCTTTTTCTACAGGTTGGCCGCATGACTGACAGACCTCCTATTCCGTCTGAAATCAAAAGAGAAGTCCGTCAAAGGTGTGGTTTTGGCTGCGTGATTTGTGGCAGTCCAATTTACGAATATGAACATATGGTCGAGTGGTGGCCTTGTTGCGCAAATCGGGTGAGGGATTCACTGCGTGAATCCAGCGTGATAGCTGGAAGGTATGAGCAGTTGGGCCCCTACGAAGTATAAGACCACGAACTGGTCGGCTTACAATGAAG